>NZ_JAQFCE010000004.1:237-182425 GCF_027690675.1 Bariatricus sp. TF06-38A | reverse complement strand
CATATGGTATCTTACCACGCCTTTCCGGAATTGTCAATGTTGTTTTTGTATTTTGTACAATTCAGAATATTCTGACATTTTTGTGCTTCAGTTCAGTCTTACGTTTAAGTAAGCTATTTCCTTACTCGCCAGAATCGAAATCTTTAAAGACCTTTAACTTTTATAATTTCGTAATTGCTATGATACCAGGGTCAAAAGGTCAGAAAGCCGATGCAAGCTTGCTTGCTAGCACGTAGCAATCTGGTATCAAAGGGGTCAAAATACCTTTTGACTCCAACATCATTGCTATGTAAAAGAGGGAACAGAAATTATCACATCTATCCTGTTTCCTCTTTACATGTTCTCCTACTCAATCAGTCCGATTGCCTCGTTAATGCTTTTCACTCCAATGATTTTGATCCCACCAATACTCTTCACGCTATCCAGAGATACTTCCGGCACAATACACGTCTCAAATCCAAGCTTCTTCGCCTCTGCCACCCGCTGTTCCGGCATATTTACCGCACGGACTTCTCCACTTAATCCAACTTCTCCAAACACAATCGTCCGTTCATCAAATGGTCTGTTCTTATAGCTTGATACGATCGCCATCACGATTCCAAGGTCTATCGCGGGTTCATTGATCTTGATACCTCCGGCAATATTCACATAGGCATCATAATTTCCAAGATGATATCCAATCCTTTTTTCCAAAACCGCCATCAGAAGGTTCACCCTGTTGTAATCTGTTCCTGCTGCTGTTCTTCTTGGCATTCCAAAATTGCTTTCGCATACCAGCGCCTGGATTTCCAGCAAGATCGGACGTGTTCCTTCCATAGAACATGCCACAACAGATCCAGATGCATTTTCCGGGCGCCCATTCAGCATAAATTCTGACGGATTTTCCACCTCCCGAAGACCATCTCTTCGCATTTCAAATACACCAATCTCATTCGTCGAACCAAAACGATTTTTCACTCCTCGAAGAATCCGGTAAGATGCATGCCTGTCTCCTTCAAAATACAGAACCGTATCTACCATATGTTCCAATACTCTTGGACCGGCGACAGTTCCTTCTTTTGTAACATGTCCGACAATAAAAATCGAAATCCCAAGCCCTTTTGCAAGCTGCATCAGCGTATTTGTTGCCTCTCTGACCTGCGACACACTTCCCGGTGCGGAACCGACTTCTTCACTGTACATTGTCTGAATCGAATCAATGATCACGGTATCTGGTTTTTCCTTTTCAATCACATTGCGGATCAGTTCCAGATTAGTCTCACAAAGCAAAAGCAGATGATCATTAAATTCTCCCATCCTCTGTGCACGCAATTTAATCTGGCGAAGCGATTCTTCCCCTGATATGTACAAAACCTTTCGTTCTTTTTTTGCCAGTTTCTGACACACCTGCAGGAGCAGCGTTGACTTACCGATTCCCGGATCACCGCCTACCAGAATCAGGGAACCCGGTACGATTCCGCCTCCCAGTACACGATCCAGTTCTTTAATCTCGGTTGTCACCCGCTCTTCATTCTCTGTCTTTACTTCTGACAATGGTACAATACGAATCTCTTTTGCCGCTTTAACTGCTGCCGTATTCGACGTTGTCACACACTCTTCCACGAAAGAGTTCCATTCCTTGCACATTGGGCACTGTCCCAGCCATTTTGATTCTTCATGCCCACAATTCTGGCAGAAAAAAACCGACTTTTTTGCCTTCGCCATATTCCATCTCCTTATATATCTTAAAAAATTACCAACTGCTTCTCTTGCCTGTTCCCAGTTTATATACTTTCGGTAAAGAAAGAGCCTGCCGAAGCAGACTCTTTTACTTTTCTTAAATACCTATGTACTTCAAACAACTCTTGCTGTAATCATTGTCCTACTTTCTTACAACCTTGATCTCAACGCTTTCTTTTCCAAGTTCCGCACTTACACTAAGCTTTGCGCTTAAGTTTGTCTTCATATCACCAACATTCATATCATTCATATATACGATATAATCTGTATCCGGTTCAAGTTCCAGTGTGATCTGTGCATCTCCTGTCCCTGATACCTTGAATGAGATCACATCTTCTGATACTTCAAAATGCTCTACTGCAGTTCCCGGAACAGATTCATATACGAACATTCCATTCTTTTCAAGCTTTGTAATCTCTTTAAATGTCTTTACTTTATATATATCTCCCTGAAATTCAAATCCATCCTTTTTTGTCTTTGTATCCAGAGTGTAATCACCGAAACTGAGTGTTCCGTCTAATTCACTTCTGATAAGCTCTTTGACTACTGTCATTGTTCAAATCCTCCTAATGGTCTTTCTCTTTCGACTTGTGGACTGTGAATTTTCCACATCCGAACCGTTTTTCTTATTATATAATAAAACTTCTTCTTTTGCTAGCTGTTTATCTCTCTGACTGTAAATTTTATTTCCTTTTTAGAAATACCGGCTTCCACATGGTCTCCACGTTTGATCTCACCATTCAAAAGTGCTTCCGCAAGTTTGTCTTCCAACTGGCTCTGTACTGCCCTTCTCAGCGGTCTTGCACCATACTTCTTGTCACTTCCGGTCTCAACGATATGCTTCTTCACAGAATCACGCACAACCAGTATAATTTCAAGCTGCTCTTTTGCTCTCTGCACAACTTCTTTACACATCAGCCCTACGATTTTCTTCATATTGTCCTCATTCAGCGGATGGAATACGATGATCTCATCAATACGGTTCAGGAACTCTGGGCGGAATAACTGCTTTACTTCGTCCATCACATTTGCTTTCATACGCTTGTAATCCGCCTTCTGGTCTTCCTGCTGGGTAAATCCAAGCTTCTTCGGTTCAATGATTGCCTTGGCACCTGCATTGGATGTCATAATGATAACCGTATTGCGGAAATCTACTTTTCTTCCCTGCGAATCCGTAATATGTCCGTCATCCAGTACCTGAAGTAAAATATTAAACACATCCGGATGTGCTTTCTCAATCTCATCAAACAAAATGACAGAATATGGATTTCTGCGTACTTTTTCGCTGAGCTGTCCGCCATCCTCATGTCCCACATACCCCGGAGGCGATCCAATCATCTTGGATACACTGTGCTTCTCCATATATTCGGACATATCTACCCGGATCATATCCTCTTCATTGCCAAAGAGTGCTTCTGCAAGAGCTTTGGAAAGCTCTGTCTTTCCGACACCTGTAGGACCAAGGAATAAGAATGAACCAATCGGACGTGCCGGATCTTTCAATCCCACTCTTCCTCGTTTTACCGCTTTGGAAAGTGCCTGGATTGCCTCTTCCTGACCAATCACACGCTTCTCCAGTGTTTTATCCAGCTTTTTCAGGCGTTCGCTCTCAGATTCATTCAGTCTTGTTACCGGGATTCGTGTCCACATGGAAATTACATCCGCAACATCTTCTTCAGTTACCGGAACTTTTTTCTTTTCATTCTTTTTATTGAAACGCTTTTTCGCCTGCTCTAATTTCTTTTCTGCTTCCTTCTGTTCTCTATGGAGCTCCGATGCTTTTTCAATATCTCCTGCTTTCAGCGCCACTTCTTTTTCCTGCTCCAGCTTTCCACAGCGGATTTCTGTCCCAACAATATTCTCCGGCACTTTAAATCCACGAAGTTTTACTTTTGAACAGCTTTCATCCAACACATCAATTGCCTTATCCGGAAGGAAACGGTCATTGATATAACGGCATGACATATGTACTGCCGCTTTCAATGCATCCTCTTCGATCTCTACATCATGATGAGCCTCATATTTTTCTTTCAGACCTTCCAGGATCCGGATACACTCGTCTTCTGTCGGTTCTTCAACCGTAACCGGCTGGAATCTTCTTTCCAGAGCTGCATCCTTCTCAATATACTTGCGGTATTCCGTAAGAGTTGTTGCACCGATCAGCTGCATCTCCCCTCTTGCCAGAGATGGTTTCAGAATATTGGATGCATCAATCGCGCCCTCTGCACCACCGGCACCGATAATGGTATGAAGTTCATCTAAGAAAAGGATAATATTACCCGCCGTCTTTACCTCACGGATCAGTTTTTTCATGCGCTCTTCAAATTCACCACGATACTTGGAGCCTGCAATCATCCCCGGAAGATCCAGCACCATGATCCGCTTATCTTTCATGCTTTCCGGAACAATTCCTTCCGCGATCTGTCTTGCAAGTCCTTCCACGATTGCTGTCTTACCGACTCCAGGCTCTCCCACAAGGCACGGATTATTCTTGGTCCGTCTGCTCAGGATCTCCATGACACGTGCAATTTCTTTTTCACGTCCAATAACCGGATCCAGCTTTCCTTCTCTTGCTTCCTGTGTCAGATCCGTACTGTACTGGTCTATAATTCCGCCAACAGTTTCCCCATCCTTCTGATTTTCCATATACTCTTTCGGATCAATTCCCGCCGCAAGCAGAAGATCCTGAAAAAGTTTTTGAATATTTACATTCAGGGTCATCAACATACGGGTAGCCACACAATCTCCATCTTTAAGCATTGTAAGCAGAAGATGTTCGGTTCCGACTTTTTCAGATGCAAGCTGCACTGCCTCATTCTGGCTTTCTTCCAGAATATATCGAAGTCTCGGACTGTACTCCAGATGCTTTCTTTCCTTCTTAGCTGCCTCAGGAGCAGATACAAGGATATCCATTGCTTTTTCCATCTGTTCTTCATCGACTTTATTCTTATCAAGCACCTGCCCTGCAACTCCGGTAAAAACCCTCTTAAGCCCGAAAAGAAGATGTTCTGTCCCAACATATGGATGCTTCAGTTCGGCTGCAATCTTCCGTGCCATATTCAGCGCTTCCTGCGCCTGCCTTGTATATTGCTTTTCTGCCATATAATTTTAGTCTCCTTTTTTCAATCTATCTTTGTTCATAATCTGCATAGATCTCGTCTACCAGTTCATGAACTTCTTCTTTCGTAATGTTTTTGCAACTTCCTTTTGCCAGAAGTACCCGAAGCTGCTCTTTCAGATCCTGCAAAGCTTCCAGCTTATCTTCATCAATACAGATCACCGCACCTCTTCGTCTGTCAAGCTGAAGAAAACCTTCCTGCCGCAGGACATTGTATGCCTTATTCACTGTATGCATATTGATTCCGATATTATCTGCCAGCTGTCTCACAGACGGCAAAGTATCTCCTTCATGAATCATCGAAGTGGCAATTCCCATAATGATCTGATTCCTGAGCTGTATATAAATCGCCTCATCACTGTTAAAATCAATTTCAATCAGCATAAAACGCACTCCTTTTTTCTATTGTACCGGCATCGCCATTGTTATATTTATGTTAGCACAGATGACACTTTTTGTAAAGGAAACAGTATGTAAAAAAGCACTACCTCTTCTTACTCACACTTTTTTGTGCTTTCCGTTTCAGAAGTAATGCTTTTCATTTCTTATTTCCGATTTCTTTCTCTCACGTTCAAACCTCTTCAACCTAAAATATTCTTCAGATCCTCATCTACTGTACTGATCGGGGTAATCTGATACTCTTGTACCAGGTAATTCAGAACATTCGGTGACACAAACGCCGGAAGCGTCGGACCCAGATAAATATTTTTGATTCCGAGCGCCAGAAGTGTCAGCAGAATCGCAACCGCTTTCTGTTCATACCATGACAGGATCATAGACAGTGGAAGTTCATTTACCTCACACTCAAACGCTTCTGCAAGAGCAATTGCAACTTTAATCGCACTGTACGCATCATTACACTGTCCCATATCCAAAATTCTTGGAATCCCCTCAATTTCTCCGAGCCTCAGATCATTCAATCTGTATTTTCCACATGCCAGCGTCAGGATGATCGTATCCATCGGTGTCTTTTTCGCAAATTCCGTATAGTAGCTCCGTCCTGGTGCTGCGCCATCACAGCCTCCGATCAGAAAGAAATGCCTGATTTTCCCCTGCTTTACCAAATCCACGATCTTTCCTGCATTTTCCAGAACTGCGTTGTGTGCAAATCCGGTCATCACGGTTGTTCCTCCATTAATCCCTGTCATCGGATGATCTTCCGGATATCCACCGCATTCCAATGCTTTTGCAATAACCGGCGTAAAATCTTTGTCCGCACCAATATGAACCATCTCCGGATAAGACACCACCGAAGTTGTAAACACCCGGTCTGCATAGCTCTGTCTGACCGGCATCAGACAATTTGTCGTAAATAAAATTGGCGCAGGAATATTATGGAACTCAAATTGCTGGCTCTGCCAGGCCGTTCCGAAATTGCCTTTCAAATGCGGATATTCCTTTAATTTTGGATATCCGTGTGCCGGAAGCATTTCACTGTGCGTATAAATATTGATGCCTTTATCTTTGGTCTGCTCCAGAAGCAGCTTCATATCATGCAGATCATGACCACTGACTACAATAAACGGTCCCTTTTCTATCGTAAGCGGAACTTCTGTCGGAATTGGATCTCCATAGCTTTCCGTGTTTGCTTTATCCAGAAGTTCCATGCAGCGCAGGTTGATTTTACCTGTTTCTATGACTACCGGAAGCAGTTCTTCCATCCCTTTTTCTTCTCCCAGAATCCTCATTCCCTTATAAAAGAAATTCATAATCTCCGCATCCACATATCCCAGTGCCCATGCATGATAAGCATATGCTGCAGTCCCTCGTAAGCCAAACAAGATCAATGACTTTAACGAACGGATATCTTCCGGTGCCTCCCAGATCTTCTGTACATTATAAGCATCTTTTCCTGGTTTTCTGTTTTCTGCTTCTTCTCTGATCTCATCTGACAGTTTTTTCACTGTATCACTGTTGAAATTTACATTTGTAATCGTGGTAAACAGACCTTTTAACATCAGTTCATCCGAAGATCTGCTTCTTTCATTTTCTGCAACTGCCCTTGCCAGCCGGATCAGTTCACCAGTCAGTTCATCTTGAAGATTTGCTGTATCCGACTTTTTCCCACATACACCTGTATGTCCTTCGCAGCCCGTGTTATGAGCGGTCTGCTGGCATTGAAAACAAAACATTTCCTCCATTTCTTTTTCCTCCATGTTTTTTTATTAGCATGTCAAAATATAGAAAATCTATACCGGAAGAACATTTTTCTTTATTATTCAAATAATATTTTTCAAACATCCAGACTATGGTTCGCAAACTAAAAAAGGATGGCCCACAGACTTTCATCTGCAAGCTATCCTTTTCTGCACGATTCTATTTCAGATTTTTTATTCTACGATGAGTCCTTCTTTTTCAATCACATCGATTACCTGAGTCACATACTTTTCGCAAAGCTCGTCCGTCGCCGCTTCAACCATGACACGGATTACCGGTTCCGTTCCACTTTCACGGACAAGGATTCTTCCGTCATCTCCAAGTGCTTCTGCAACTGCATCGACTGCTTTGACCACTTCCGGATTCTCCCTTGCTGTCTTCTTATCTGCCACACGCACATTTTTCAGAAGCTGTGGATAGATCTTCACTTCTTCTGTCAGCTGTCCGAGGGACTGTTTGGTCTCCATGATAACTTCCATCAGCATCAGAGAAGTCAGAATACCATCTCCTGTCGTTGCATGCTTACTGAAAATAATATGTCCGGACTGTTCACCGCCCAGCATGAATCCATTCTTGACCATGTTCTCATAGACATATTTGTCGCCGACCTGTGTCTTTTCGTACTTCATGCCAATCTTGTAGCATGCTTTATAAAGTCCAAGATTCGACATGATAGTAGTAACGATGGTATCGTCTTTTAACTGACCATGTTCTTTCATATATTTGCCACACACATAAAGGATCAGATCCCCGTCAACAACATTTCCATTCTCATCAACAGCGATGCAGCGGTCCGCATCTCCATCGTATGCAAATCCGACATCCAGACCATTTTCTTTTACATATTCCTGGAGCACGTTAATATGTGTAGAACCACAATTTGTGTTGATATTGGTTCCATCCGGCTCATTATTGATCACATAAGTTTTTGCTCCAAGTGCATCAAATACGCTTTTGGCAATACTTGATGAACTTCCGTTGGAACAATCCAGTCCGACTTTCACCTCTTTAAAAGAACGGGTTGCCAGACTGATCAAATGTCCGATATAACGGTTTCTTCCTGCTGCATAATCTACGGTTCTTCCGATCGCCTCTTTTTTAGCAAGCGGAATTTCTCCGGATTCCCCATCAATATAAGCTTCCACTTTGGCTTCTACTTCTGCTTCCAGCTTCTGACCTTTACTGTTGATCACTTTGATTCCATTATCATAGTACGGGTTATGGCTTGCAGAAATCATGATTCCGCAGTCAAAATCTTCGGTTCTTACCACGTAAGACACGCTTGGAGTTGTCGTCACATGAAGAAGATATGCATCTGCTCCTGACGCAGTAAGTCCTGCCGCCAGTGCATATTCAAACATATAGCTGCTTCTTCTGGTATCTTTACCGATCACGATTCTTGCCTTGTGTTCCTGTCCGTAATACCAGCCAAGATAACGTCCTACCTTAAACGCATGCTCTACCGTCAGTACTACATTGGCTTCTCCACGGAATCCATCTGTTCCGAAATATTTACCCATAATTATTATCTCTCCTCCGGCTTAAAGCCTTTCTTTATTCTGCAAATCTTGCTGTCTGTTCCCGGATCAACTGCTGATCTTCAAAATAGTTGATCTTCATCGCATCTTTTACTTCTTTTAAAGTCTGTGCTGCCACTTTTTCAGCTTCAATACTTCCTTTATGAAGGATCTCGTAGATCTCCGGAATCTTCTTCTCCAGTTCTTTTCTTCTTGCACGGATCGGTGCAAGCTCTTCCTGCATAACCGCATTCAGGAACTTCTTAACCTTAACGTCACCAAGTCCACCACGTCTGTAATGATCCTTCAATTCATCCAGATTCTTATAATCCGGCAGATATTTTTCAAAATGTTCATCTGTACAGAATGCATCCAGATAAGTGAAAACGGAATTCCCTTCTACCTGTCCCGGATCAGATACCTTCAAATGATTCGGATCTGTATACATTCCCATGATCTTCTGTCTTACTTCTTCCTCGGAATCAGACAGATAAATACAGTTACCAAGGGATTTACTCATCTTTGCTTTTCCATCCGTTCCAGGAAGACGGCAACAGCTTTCGTTCTCCGGAATCAGCGCTTTCGGCATAACCAATGCTTCTCCATATACACTGTTGAATTTGTGTACGATCTCACGGCACTGTTCGATCATCGGAAGCTGATCCTCACCTACCGGTACAGTCGTTGCCTTAAACGCTGTGATATCTGCTGCCTGGCTGATCGGATAAGTAAAGAATCCTACCGGAATACTTGCTTCAAAATTACGCATCTGGATCTCCGATTTAACCGTTGGGTTTCTCTGAAGACGGGATACCGTAACCAGATTCATATAATAAAAAGAAAGTTCTGTCAGTTCCGGTACCTGTGACTGGATGAAAATCGTGGATTTCTCCGGATCCAGTCCGCATGACAGATAATCCAGTGCAACCTCAATAATATTCTGACGTACCTTTTCCGGGTTATCTGCATTATCAGTCAGTGCCTGTGCATCTGCGATCATGATAAAGATCTTGTCATATTCTCCGGAATTCTGCAGTTCTACTCTTCGCTTTAAGGATCCAACATAATGTCCGACATGAAGCCGTCCGGTTGGTCTGTCACCTGTTAAAATAATTTTCTCCATTGTTTTTATGTTCCTCTCTGTCGTATTATTCCTGTCTTTTCTTTATTCTTCTTTGTCCGTATCCTCAGCCGAAAGCTCAGATGTACAGTATGCACATCTGGTTGCCGCGATCGGGATTTCTGACATGCAGTACGGGCAGATCTTCGTAGCCGGTGCTGCCGGTGCTTCTTCCTCCTTCTTAAGCAGCTTTTCTGTTCTTGAAGCAAGATTGTTCATCACTTTTACAAAACAAAAAATAACAAGTGCCATCAGAAGAAAGTTGATCACCGCTGTAATAAAATTGCCATATTTGATCGTGTCATTCTCACCAGATCCGATCCGGATCACCCAGTTGGAAAAATTGACCCCACCAGTCAGAAGACTGATCACCGGCATGATCATATCATTTACAAGAGAATTCACAATCGACTGGAATGCACCACCAATAATAACGCCGACTGCAAGATCCATTACATTTCCCCTTGCAATAAACTCTTTGAATTCTGCAATAAATCCTTTTTTAGCCATCTCAAATCCACTTCTTTCGTTCCTTTTAGGCTTCTGCGGCATATAAGGATATTGTACTACATTCCAAACAGGATTTCCACTATAATTCCACACACTACACTGATTCCGTAAAGTGTTGTGACGATCATCACATTCTTCTTCCAACTATGGTTCGTCTTAAAAAGTACGATCAGTCCGATTCCGGCACATGACAAAAGTCCGGCAAACATACTGCCGACATTTAAGACTCCCTCAAGATAAAATTTCGTAATTGTAATAGAAGCTGCGCAGTTCGGAATCAGACCGACAAGACCAGCCAGAAAAATTCCGGCAATTGGATAATGCGTCACCACGTTCATGACCTCTTCCATTCCAATCCACTCCACAACTGCATTTAACGCAAAAGAAATTACATATATAAATACCAGAATCTGTACCGAATGGATGAGTGCTGATTTTACAATGCTTCCTTCTTCACAGTGACAGTGGTCATGCTCACAGATATCATGAATGTGCAGCCCTCTCTGGTATCCTTTGCCTAGCACCCGCACTCCGATATCAACCAGAATCCCTGCAACAATACCAACGATAATCTTTCCGATTAAAATTGCCATGATCTTACGGACATCCGCCTGCTCTGAGATCAGAATCGGAAGCATCTCATCTGATGTAGACAGAAAAACAGCGATCATCGTTCCAACTGTGATGACTCCGCCGGAATACAGATTTGCTGCTGCTGCCGAAAATCCGCACTGCGGAACAACGCCCAGTATCCCACCGATCACAGGTCCTTTTTTCCCTGCTCCAAGAAGCATCCGCACCGTCTTCTGACCGGCTTTATTCTCCAGATATTCCATCGCAAAGTATGTCAGAAAAAGGAAAGGTATCAGTTTCACAGTGTCAATTGTTGTATCTTTTAGTATATCTATAAACAGTTCCATCTTGTATCTCCCTTCTTGGTTTCACTATTCTAATCCGTTTTGTCATTTTACACTGTCGCTGACAAAAAAGCAAGTAGAATAAATTAGTGTGGCAAAGCAACAGAAATAAATGGGATAAATTCAAGTTGTGCAAACCATTCCGATGAACCTCTTAGGGCGAAAATCGTGTTCAGCAGAGGCTTCCACGATTTTTGAGTTTCATCTCCATTGCACAAAAAAGAATTATCCCCATCACGTTAAGGATAATTCTTTCTTGTTTTACATTATGCTTTTGACATCTATTTTACTTTCAGTGTTCTCATGGAGTTCAGGATTGCGATTACGGATACTCCTACATCGGCAAAGACGGCTTCCCACATATTGGCCATGCCGAGGGCTCCCAGGATGAGGACCAGAACTTTGACA
The DNA here is from genome assembly GCF_027690675.1 of Bariatricus sp. TF06-38A. Classification (NCBI taxonomy): domain Bacteria; kingdom Bacillati; phylum Bacillota; class Clostridia; order Lachnospirales; family Lachnospiraceae; genus Bariatricus; species Bariatricus sp. TF06-38A. The sequence continues at coordinate 170,959 of NZ_JAQFCE010000004.1, read as the reverse complement.
CCGAGGGCAAAGACGATATTCTGATGTACGATCTGGAGAGTTTTTCCTGCAATTCTCATAATGGAGGATATCTTAAGGATATTATCATCCATCAGAACAACATCTGCGGCTTCGATTGCTGCATCGGATCCCATGCTTCCCATTGCGATTCCGATATCAGCTCTGGAGAGTACCGGTGCATCATTGATACCATCACCAACAAAACCGAGCTTTTCTTTCTCACCGAGTTCTCCGAGAAGTGCTTCAACCTTATCTACCTTATCCCCCGGAAGGAGATCTGTGTAGACTTCATCGATTCCAAGGCTTTCTGCTACTGCTTCACCGACATCTTTTCTGTCACCGGTAAGCATAACTGTCTTTTTGACACCGCTTTGTTTGAGCTGCGCGATCGCACGTTTGGCTTCCGGTTTGACCGTATCAGAAATTACAATGGTCCCGAGGAATTCTTTTTCAGCCGCCAGATATACGACCGTACCAGGGACTGTGCATGACTCATATTCCACGCCTTTTTCTTCCATCAGCTTTGCATTTCCGGCATAGACAACTCTTCCGTCGATCTTTGCCTTGATTCCGTGTCCGGCGATTTCTTCAGCCTGTTCCACCCTGTCCATGGACAACTCACCAAGCTCCGCTTCTTCGTACGCTTTCTTGAGTGCTGCTGAGATTGGATGATCGGAATAGCCTTCCGCAAGGGCTGCCACTTCAAGAAGTCCTTCTTTTTCCCATCCGTTCGGAATAACTTCTGATACAACGAATTCACCTTTTGTCAGTGTACCAGTCTTATCAAATACAATCGTTTTCATCTCAGAGAGTGCTTCCAGATAATTGCTTCCCTTTACCAGAACGCCCTGTTTGGATGCTGCTCCGATTCCTCCAAAAAAACCAAGTGGAACAGAGATCACCAGTGCACATGGGCAGGAGATTACAAGGAAAATACATGCTCTCTGAATCCATTCTGCAAATCCACCGCCAAGAATGATTGGTGGAAGGAATGCAAGTACAACTGCCGCACAAACCACGATCGGCGTATAGTATTTTGCAAACTTTGTAATGAAGTTTTCTACATGTGCCTTTTTGCTGCTGGCATTTTCAACCAGTTCCAGAATCTTCGCAACTGTAGAATCATCAAACTCTTTCGTTGTGCGCACCTTAAGAAGTCCGCTTCCATTTACACAACCGCTGATAATCTCGGAACCTTCTGTTACTTCTCGCGGAACCGACTCTCCGGTCAGTGCAGAAGTATCTACAAAGGATGTTCCCGATACAACCACACCATCGAGAGGAACTCTCTCTCCTGCTTTGATGACGATCTCTGTACCAATCTCTACATCATCCGGATCAACCTGTTTGAGCTTTCCGTCTTCTTCAATATTCGCATATTCCGGACAGATATCCATCATTGCACTGATTGACTGGCGGGAACGGTTGACTGCATAACTCTGGAATAACTCCCCGATCTGATAGAACAACATAACCGCTACCGCTTCCGAATATTCCTTTACTCCAAGTGCACCAAACGTTGCTATACACATCAGAAAGTTCTCATCAAATACCTGACCATGACTGATATTGCGCACAGCCCGGTAAATGATGTCCCATCCCACGATCAGATAAGGTATCATAAATAACAAAAACTGCACCGGAATTTCGGACTGAAATTCCAGTTTTCCCATATGTTCCAGTACAAAAAGAGGAACATAAATAACTGCCGCTGCGATAATACGGTACAGCATTATTTTCTGTTTTTTCATCATAGAAGCCTCTCCCCTTTCATACCTTTTCCGGTTTTACAGCTGAATCTGGCAATCCGGCTCTACCTTCTTGCATACAGCAACGACTTCCTGCATGATCTCATCAAATCTTGCATCATCTGCATCAATCGTAAGCTTCTGCATCATAAAACTTACCGTTGCATCATTTACACCATCAATTTTTTTGATTGCATCTTCCATTTTTGCTGCACAGTTTGCGCAATCAAGGTCTACCATTTTAAATTTTTTCTTCATCTTTCTTTCCTCCTGAAAAATTTTCTCTCACTGAACATATGAGCAACTGTTCATATGTTCATAATAACTCTGTAATAGAAATCCGTCAAGCAGTTTAGATAACATTTTTTATTTTCTACAATTTCAAAAGAATATACCTCTCCAGAACGTATTCCCTTTTATTTATCAGAACGCTCTATCAGAATTTTCTGACAGAAAAACAAAAAGAAGAACCCGGATTTTCCCAGATTCTTCTCAAATTTATATTTTGTTCTTTACTTTTCAAGCAGCTCCAAAATAGGATGCGACATTAGGAACAGATAATACTCCATCGCTTCATCCGCCGACAGATGAATATCCCGGCTGGTCAGCCAGTATTTGAGTCCGGTTACAACGGTGATCGTATGGAACTCCAGAAAAATTTTTTTGTCTTTGATTCCCTGAAGCTTCTCAAGCTTGATCTTATGTCTGCCCACCATCTCTTCGATCAGCTGACAGATCTTCTTTTCAAGAATTTCCTCAAACCCATTCTGACCGGTCGCTTCAAATGCTTTCTGATAATAAACCCGGTCTTTCTCCATCTTTCGGAACAACAGATAAATGGCTTCTCTTTCCATCCCGTCTTCAGTCATCTCACGGATATGCTGAAAAACCTCCGTCTCCAGAAGCCATTCCATCACTTCATACTTATCCTGAAAGTAATTATAAAAAGTCGGTCTGATGACTCCCGCCTGATCTGTGATCATTTTAATCGTTATCTTATCAAAAGATCCTTTTATCAGTAGTTCCTTAAAGCTTTCCGCAAGCAGGATTTTTGTTAATTCTCTTTTTCTTTCCATATGTTGTCCTCTTTTTCCTGCCCATTTCTCTTGACGAATATTTTATCACAAACAAAACGTTTTTTCAAACCGCTTTTTTTCTGTTTTTTTACTGCTTTTCCACGCATTTTTTGTAATTTGTGTAACCCTTCTGCTGATGCGGATGCTCTTTCCATAGTTGATCTGCTGTTTTTTTCCACTCACAGGCATAAGCTTTGCACTTACTGCACAAATGTTCCGCACTTTCCGGTGACTGCAGATCGGTCGATTTTGCACCGGTCTCTTTGATCATTTCTTGAAGAATCTCCGGATTTTCAAGCATCGGGCAAGGACGCAAATGATTGCTATTAAAAGGCTGCCGGTCTCTGTATGCCATAAAGAGTGGCTGTTTCAGAGCTTCCAGCAGAGTGACTTCCCGAATATTTGCAGAAGAGTAGTGAATAAATACACATGGTTCTACATCTCCATTCGCATTGATATGGCAGTAGTTTCTTCCACCTGCGATACAGCCTCCGACAAATTCTCCGTCATTCTGGAAATCCATTGCATAAATCGGCTTTCCACCTGTTGCACCGCGGATTTCTCTTACCCGGTGATACATATATTCTCTCTGTTCCTTTGTCGGGAGCAGATCCGGTGCTGCATCATTTCCAACCGGCATATAATGGAAATACCAGGTGAAACGACATCCCTTTCCGATGATCATATCCAGGAATTCATCCGATGTAACCGTTTCAATGTTCTTTCTGGTATAACAGATTGACGTACCGAAGATCAGTCCATATTTCTTTAACCGATCCATAGCTGCCATAACCTTGTCGAATACACCCTCTCCACGGCGCATGTCATTGACCTCTTCAAATCCTTCCAGACTAATTGAAAGGGACAGGTTGCCGACTCTTCTCATCTCTTCGCAAAATTCATCATCCACCAGTGTTCCATTTGTAAATGCATGGAATTCGCAGTCATAATGCTTTTCACAAAGTCTGATAATATCTTTTTTTCTTACTAACGGTTCCCCGCCTGTATACATATAGAAATAAATCCCCAGTTCTTTTCCCTGCGTAATGATGCTGTCCATCTCTTCATATGTAAGATTCAGTTTATGCCCATATTCTGCCGCCCAGCATCCGGTACAATGAAGATTACATGCACTTGTCGGATCCATCAGGATCAGCCACGGAATATTGCACTGATGTACCTCTCTCATACTGCGGATTGTCTTCGTTCCATGGAACGCCGCTTCAAATCCAAGGTTTAATGCTGTCTGTTTAATAACATGCGGGTCAATTTCATCTAATGCACGATTCACATAACTCATCCACTTCGAATCCGGATCCTGTATCATCTTTCTTGCGCCTTCATAGGAGCTCTTCTGGAAATTGTCTCCCATGAAACGCTCGGTCAGATCAACAAGATCAAGCAGACCTTTTTCTCTGTCTTTATCCATTTTTCGCATTGCCAAATCAATTGCTCCGCCAAATGCTGCCCTTGCTGCTTTATGTGTCAATTCGCCCATACTCTTTTCCTCCTGCTATTTTAAAATAAAAAATGCGTAACCACCATATCTGCCCCGGCGATCAGGAATAATATCCCACCGATCCAGTAAGCTTTGCAGTTATATTCACAGCCCAATCTATATCCGACCTCCACACCAAGAAAGCACTGAATGATCGTAACCGGAAGCAATACCATTCCCTGTTCCAGGATCTCCACACTCCAGAATCCGATACCCATTCCGGCAAAATACGCATCTACGCTGGTAAGTACTGCCAGTTTTCTAAGCCGTTTCCAGTTTATTTCATCGTTTCTCCGCTCAAAGATCTGCTTATTATTTCTTGCTTTACAGATCATATAAATGCCAAGTCCGATAAATATCAGCACCGACAAAAGCTCCCATCCACTTGCTGCTGTTGAAATCGTCTCATTCATTTTTCTGTCCGGCTTCAGAATATCTGCAACAACATTTCCCAGGATCAGTGCAAAGAGCTGCATTCCTCCAAAAATCAGACTGGATAAAAGTGTGTCTTTTCCATGCTTCCTCGAAAATCCTGCTCCAACACAGATATGTACAACAAATACATCAAATGAAAGCCCGATTGAAATTAAAAGGATTTCAATAATACCCATAGATTCGCCTCCTCCTGCTGGCTGTTACATATATATTATGTAATCCCTTACTAAATAATAAATCTTCAGATTATCGGTTCTGTTTATTTTTTAACGACATTTTTCCACATTTGTCGCATATCTGTTTATTTTTTCAACAGATTATTCTTCCGGAATCTTTTTTATACAATAGAAAGCTCCATTTTCTGTTAAAAATAAAAAATTCCCGCAAAGGTAGATCTTCTACCTCTGCAGGAACTTTGCTTCTTTATTATCTTAGTGATGGAATAAACGGATTCCGGTAAATGCCATCGCCATGTTGTATTTGTTGCAGGTATCGATTACATTGTCATCACGGATTGATCCACCCGGTTCTGCAATATATGTAACACCGCTCTTATGTGCACGTTCGATGTTATCTCCAAACGGAAAGAATGCGTCTGATCCAAGTGCCACACCCGTCAGCTTATCAAGCCATGCTCTCTTTTCTTCTCTGGTAAATACTTCCGGTTTTTCAGTGAAAATATTTTCCCAGGTTCCGTCAGCCAGTACGTCCATATATTCTTCACCAATATACAGATCAATTGCATTATCCCGGTCTGCACGCTTGATTCCTTCTTTAAATGGAAGAGCAAGTACTTTCGGGCATTGTCTCAGCCACCAGTTATCTGCCTTCTGTCCTGCAAGACGGGTACAGTGGATACGGGACTGCTGTCCGGCTCCGATTCCGATTGCCTGTCCGTCTTTTACATAGCATACAGAATTTGACTGTGTATATTTTAAAGTAATCATGGAAATTGCAAGATCTCTCTTTGCGTAATCCGGAATTTCTTTGTTCTCAGTCACTATATTTGAGAAGAAATCATCATCGATCTTCAGTTCATTTCTTCCCTGCTCAAAGGTAATACCAAATACATCCTTGTGTTCTGTAGGTGCCGGAACATAATTCGGATCGATCTGGATCACATTGTAATTACCTTTCTTTTTCTGTGCAAGAATCTCCAGTGCTTCCGGTTCATATCCAGGTGCGATCACTCCATCCGACACTTCTCTCTTGATCAGTCTTGCCGTATCAACATCGCAGACATCAGAAAGCGCAATAAAATCACCGAATGAAGACATACGGTCTGCGCCTCTTGCACGTGCATAAGCACTTGCAAGCGGAGAAAGTTCTCCAAGATCATCTACCCAGTAAATTTTTGCAAGAGTTTCATCCAGTGGCAGTCCGACTGCAGCACCTGCCGGTGACACATGCTTAAAGGAAGTTGCTGCCGGAAGTCCGGTTGCTTTTTTTAATTCCGATACCAGCTGCCATCCGTTAAATGCATCCAGAAAGTTGATATATCCCGGACGGCCCATCAGAACTTTGATCGGGAGATCACTTCCGTCTTTCATATAGATACGTGACGGCTTCTGATTTGGGTTACATCCATATTTGAGTTCTAATTCATTCATGATTCCTGCTCCTTCTTCACCTTTGTATACTATTTATTCTTATTGATGATCTTGCTTTCGTATGTTCCTGTCTCAATATCAATATATCTTACAAACAGAGATACTTTATTATCTGCATTCAGACTGTTCCAGAGTGTGTCTGCAAATGTGTCCATATCATCCGGAATTGCAACAAGCTTTGGTTCTCCTTCAAAACTCGGAAGCGGATTTCCATCACACTTGTATGTGTGGATAAAATGTCCTTCTCCGGCTACCGGATTCTCATATGCAAAGGTGTAACGGTTGCATGCATCCGGATTTCCGTTATTGCTCTTCAAAATGGACATTGCATAGTTATATTTTCCGTTCTCAATGTGCATGATACCGGAAATACGTGGTGTGTAGTTTGGTCCATCCGGTTCAAATTCACGGCTTCTAAGGGACTGTTCAAACGTCATCTGTCTGTCCATACCTTCATAAATTGTATCAGTCTGATCTCCGTTTGTAACGATCGTCTTATTGCCGAGTACACGCACCGGTGCGTAGATAATTAAGCTTGGGTCTGTCAGCTTTGACTCGTCAAATGCCTGTGTGCGGATTCCCTCTCCCTCTTCTACAAAGACACGATTACGGCTGTTCTCACTTCTTCCCATGATAAAATAAGCTGTTACCGCTTTGCTTCCGTCGGCAGACTTTCCGATGATGATCCCTCTTCCGGGATAAGAATTGCTCTGCAGTTCTTTTTCAATAGATAACATTTCCATGCTTCAATCTCCTTTTATAACTTGTACTTATGTTTGCACATTCATTTATCACTATTTATTATAACTCATAATACCACTATATTTCCAGTCTTTCTGCAAAATTTTTTCAACTTCTTTTAAAACATCATTTTCAAGACCACTGTTCCATGGTAAAATGTTAGTAAAATAACAATTCAAATTTGGGGATTATTTACAAAAGAGAGGTTTTACTTCATGAGTAGAAACAGAAAAATGGATTTTGCAGCCGGGATACAGGATGGCATTCCCATCTGTCTCGGTTATATTGCGGTATCATTTACCTTTGGTATCATGGCAAAAAATGCAGGACTTTCCACTTGGGAAGCTGTTCTGATTTCCCTTACAAACCTGACCAGCGCCGGGCAATTTGCTGGTCTTTCACTGATTACGGCATCCGCATCCTATTTTGAAATGGCATTCACCCAGCTCATCATCAATCTCAGATATTCGCTGATGTCCTGTGCCCTTTCACAGAAAATTGATAACCACTATCCTTTTTTCCACCGTTTTCTTATCGCATACGGTGTAACGGATGAAGTCTTCGGCGTATCCGTATCCCGCCCCGGAAGGATTACTCCATGGTGTTCTTACGGTGTGATGGCACTTGCCGCACCTGGCTGGACACTTGGTACTTTCCTCGGAGTAGTATCAGGAAATATCCTGCCTGACCGGATCGTCAGCGCACTGAGCGTTGCATTATATGGAATGTTTATCGCAATCATTATTCCTCCGGCACGTGATAACAAGATCATCGGAACCATTGTCGTGATTTCCATGGCAGCAAGCTTCCTTTTCACAAAAGCTCCTGTGCTATGCCAGATTTCTTCTGGCTTCCGAATCATTATCCTTACGATTCTGATTGCCGGAATCGCAGCGTATTTCTTCCCTATAAAAGAAGAAACAAATCCAGAAGATAAGGAGGATTCTTCCGTTGAAGCATAATCTATATATGTATATCTTTGTCATGGCAGCCGTCACTTATCTGATCCGTATGCTGCCACTGACGCTGATCAGGAAAGAGATCAAAAATACTTTTATAAAATCTTTTTTATATTATGTACCTTATGTAACTCTAGCTGTTATGACCTTTCCGGCCATTCTGACAGCCACCGCCAATATCTGGTCTGCCGCCATTGGTTTTGCAATCGCACTGATCCTTGCATGGAACAGAAAAAGTCTGATCTGTGTTTCCCTGTTTTCATGTGCCGGCGTATTTCTGGTTGAATTATTAACCGGACTGTAGACTGTAAGAGAGATGATCTGAATAAAGGAGGCTTTCTTATGTGGACCAAAAGTTTTTCACGTTATACCCGCATTTTGCTGGTCAGTGCTGCTGTTATCATTGGCGCCCAGATCAGCATCTCACTTTTCGAAAGCGATTTTCGTGTTTCCATCGGAATTTTTGGCATTTTCATGTCTCTGATCCTTTTTGGAAAATATCCGATTCTTCCGGTTACGGTGATAAGTGCCCTCTGTGTTTTCTTTTCCCGTACGCTGATGCACTGGCTTCGCTTTGGCAGCTGGAATCCACAGAGCTATTTTCCAGAAATGTTTTTCTATCTGGTCTACGGAGTCCTTTTTTTCCTCTACTGCCGTAAAAATGACTATGAACTTTCGATGTATTCTCTGCCCTGGATGTTTCTTTTTGACTATCTGGCAAATATAACAGAACTGCTGACCCGTAGGGGTATGGACGCTTTTTCTTTTCAGTCCCAGGCAGGCGTCCTTCTGGTTGCGCTTCTGCGTACTGCACTTGCGGGTCTTTTCCTGTTCTGTCTCAGCCATTACAAGTTCAGTCTCCTGAGTGCTGAACATGCACGGAGATACCAGAACCTTCTTCTTTTGATTTCTGAGCTTAACGGCGAAGTTGTTCTGATGCAGAAAGGCACACATATGATAGAAGACACCATGAGCACCGCATACCGGCTTTACCACGATATGAGTGAACGGAATATAGACGAATCCCTCACCCGCACTGCACTTCAGATCGCACGGGATGTCCACGAGATCAAAAAAGACTACAATCTGATCGTAAGAGGACTTTCCTCTTCAATGGAATTAAATTCTGAAAATGACGGAATGAGCCTGGATGATATCCTCACCATTCTGAAAAGCAGCCTGGATGCATCACTTCCAAAAGGGAAACGACTTTTTTTTAATATACAACTGGAGGAAAATCTATATACACAGAACCATTATCTTCTGCTCTCAATCTTCCGCAATCTTTTCAACAATGCGATTGAAGCAGCAGACGGAAATCCGGTCGAGCTTTCTGTCCGTCAATCCTCCACGGATTCTTCTTATGTTATTGAAGTTGAAGATCATGGACCCGGAATTGATCCGGAGGATATGGAACAAATTTTTGAACCGGGTTTTTCCACAAAGATCAATTACGAAACCGGCGAGGTCAATCGGGGACTTGGACTTAGCCTGGTAAAGGATTTTATCGAACTCCGCCTGGGCGGAACCATCCGGGTAACTTCCGTTCCCGGAAAAACAGTTTTCACACTTACTATACCAAAAGAGAAATGGAGCGGTTTATAAATGAAATTCTATCTCATTGATGATGATAAAAATGTACTGCATATATTAAAACGTATTATACGGGACCGTGGACTTGGAGAGATTGCCGGGACTGCCGAAAACGGTGTGGATGCACTCACGGATCTTCCTCTTATAAATCCAGACATCGTAATTGTTGATCTTCTGATGCCCGAAATAGACGGAATCACTTTCGTGAAACGCGCCCGCTCTTATGCACCGAATCTTACTTTTATTATGCTTTCCCAGGTTGCATCCAAAGATATGATCGCAGATGCCTATTCTGCAGGCATTGAATTTTATATTCATAAGCCAATCAACAGTATCGAAGTAGAATCCATACTCCGGAAGGTCAGTGAATCCCTGACTGCCCGCCGGACATTGCAGCAGGTACAGACGATTTTCCAGACCCAGCAGAATTTTGTACAGCCACAGGGATTTATAAATGATACAGTTGAAAAACCTTATATTATCCGGTTAAAAGGAATTCTCCAAAAGCTTGGCATTACCGGTGAACGTGGCAGCAAGGATATCATTTCCCTTGTCGATTATCTGATCCAACATAACCAGAAAGTTGACAATGTCACTTTATGCGAACTTTGCAGCCGGTTCAGCGACAATCCAAAATCCATGGAACAAAGGATCCGTCGGACAGCCAACATGGGAATGGTCAACCTTGCCAACCTTGGTCTTGAAGATTACGCCAATGACACGTTTACAACCTACTCCAACTCCCTGTATAACTTTGAACAGGTCCGAAGGGAAATGGATTTCATCCGTGGAAAAAGTGTACGGCACGGCAATGTGAAAATTAAAAATTTCCTGAATGCACTGATTCAGGAATGCACCGAGAGAGCCTGATTTTCAGGTTCTCTCCTGCTTCTTATTTCATCTCTTTATATATTTTCTCTATAATTCATTATCGCTTATAGTTATCGTCATTATATACAATAAATCTATCCTGTATTTGTAGTTTTTTCCAAAAATAAATTTCATTTTGATACTTTTTGTATCTTTTTGTAACTTCCATTTTATTATGTTATCACGATAACTGATGCGAATAAGTATAAATTTTAAGGAGGATGTCATATGTTAACAATCGTAAAAGGTATTGGTTTACTGCTTCTCACTTTAGCCTGTTTCTCTGTATTCAGCCTGAAGTTTCCAAAAGGATCAGAAGCAATGTCCGGAATGGCTAATGCAGCCGTTGCTTCGTTCCTGGTAGAAGCTGTTCACCATTACATCACAGGTGATTTATTAGGAATTGCATTTTTCTCAGAACTCGGAACCGTATCCGGCAGCTTCGGGGGAATCGCTGCAGCTACTTTAGTTCCGATCAGTATGGGATGTAATCCGGTACTTGCAGTCGTTGCAGGTGTCGCAGTCGGAGGATACGGAATTCTTCCTGGTTTTGTAGCAGGTTATATTGTAGGTTTTGTAGCTCCGTTCCTGGAAAAGAAACTTCCAGAGGGTCTGAATCTGATCGTTGGTGCTCTTGCAATCGCACCGCTTGCAAGAATTATTGCCATCGCAGTTGATCCGGTCGTTAATTCAACACTGCTCAACATCGGACGTATGATTTCTGCAGCTGCTGAACAGTCTCCACTTATCATGGGATTCCTGCTCGGTGGTATTATGAAGATGATCTGCACCTCACCACTTAGTTCTATGGCTCTGACTGCTATGCTCGGACTTGATGGACTTGCAATGGGTATTGCAGCAATTGCATGTGTTGGTGGTTCTTTCACAAACGGTATCATTTTCGACCGTTTAAAACTTGGCGAGCGCAGTAATGTTATGGCGGTAATGCTTGAACCTCTTACACAGGCCGATATTATTACACAGAATCCGATTCCGATTTACGGATCAAACTTCTTTGGCGGCGGACTTGCCGGACTCGCAGCAGCTATGCTCGGTATTATCAATAACGCCCCTGGAACAGCATCTCCGATTCCTGGACTTTTAGCTCCATTCGGATTTAACCCACCACTTAAGGTTGTAGCTGCAATCGTACTTGCTGCGATCGGCGGATCTTTAGCTGGATTTGTTGGTTCTATCGTGTTTAAAGGTTTTGCAAAAACACCTGCAGATATCAAAGCATCTGAAAAAGCTACTGAAACAATTGTTCCGGAAGTTGCTATCGCTGCTGAATAATCAAAATGACTATTTCAAACTGCTTGTTTATATAGCCCTTAAAGAAGAAAAAGACTCGAAAACTTTTGTTTCCGGGTCTTTTTCAATTTACGGGAAATTATATTTCTCTCTCCAGTGTTTCTTCTATATCTGCATTGATTCCTCTGTGTTCAACCGAAGTTGAAAATACGATCAGTGTCTTTGTTCTTCCAAATCGCTGCAATTCTCCAATAAATTTATCCAGCTCTGTTGTGCTGGGAAACAGTACTTCCAACACCATAGAATATTCTCCGGTCACACAGTTGCATTCGATCACATTTGAACACTTTCTCACAAACGGATAAAACACATTTTTTTCCTCCGGCGAAACCTCCAGATTGATCAGTGCCTTGATATGATATCCAAGTGCTTCCGGATTCACCTGTGCCTGATAACCGAGAATATATCCTTCTTTTTCCATCTTTTCAATCCGCGCTGATACAGCCGGTGTAGACAGATACACCTTCTCTGCAATCTCTTTCAATGGACATTTGGCATTTCTCTGTAAAATATTCAAAATTGTACGATCCACTGCATCCAGTTCATGATTTTTCATCTGCACTACCTCTTTCTGACATCCCATTTATACTTTTGACCCCTTTGATACCAGATTGCTACGTGCTTTGCACTCCTGCAAGTCAAAAAAAAGATACTCTCTGCGTTCTTCTCCGCAGTAAAGTACCTCTTTGTACAAATATTTTCACTCTTTAAATATGTTAAAAATAATAGCATTCCTTTTTCTTCCTGTCAATAAAAAGACATTTATTTTTTCCTATTTTTCCTATTTTGATTTGACATTTGTCCTACCACGTGATATTCTGAAATTGTGTTTTAGATAAGATTTAGATTTCACATATTTTTGTAAATCATTAACATCTGTCTGATGACTTACAAAAATATGTGATTTTTATTTTTATCGGCATCATCAATTTTTTAGGAGGTACTACTAATGAACAAGGGTACAGTTAAGTGGTTCAACGCACAGAAAGGCTACGGATTCATCACAAACGAAAGCACCGGAGAAGATGTATTCGTACATTTTTCAGGAATCGCGGGAGAAGGATACAAATCTCTTGAAGAAGGACAGAACGTTACTTTCGATATCACAGAAGGAAACCGCGGACTTCAGGCTGTTAATGTAACAGTTGCGTAATCGCTGCAAAAGATGCTAGAGTAAAAAACCCGGCTTGTGTATTACTCCACAGCCGGGTTTTCTATGTTATAAATATGCTTTGCCGGAATTACCCAAGCAGTTCTCTATATATTCGCATTACATTCTTACAGAAGATTTTCTCAATCTCGCTCTCTGTAAATCCATTCTTTTTAAATACATCTTCCAGCTTTGTCATATCTACAGGGGATGCGATCTCCAGTTCTCCATTCATACCATCAAAGTCTGAACCAAGTCCTAAAGCCTCTATTCCCGCCATATCACGGATATATTTTGCATGTGCCACAATATCCTCCGCTCTGCTCACAACCGTCTCTCCGTCTTTCCAGTCGCGCAGGAAATATGCATAATAATTCAGCCCGATCACACCGCCTCTTTCCCCGATCGCTTTCAGAAGTTCATCATTCAGGTTTCTCGGATGACTGCACAAATGTCTCGCGTTGGAATGGCTCGCTACAAAAGGCTTCTTTGTGAACTTTAACACATCCCGGATTCCTGCATCGTTTAAATGTGCCACATCGATGATCATTCCCAGGTTCTCCATCTCTTCCAGAAATTCAATCCCATGCGCTGTAAGCCCATATCCGGCTTCTGAAAAGGCTTTTCCGGCAAATTCTCCGCCAGTCGCTTTTGCCGGATATCCAAGCTGATTCGGATAGTTCCAGGTCAGAGTCATCATCCTTGCCCCCATCCGGTAAAAGTCTCTTAAAAGGGCAGGATCGCCCTCGCAGATTTCTCCTTCTTCCAATGTCAGCAACGCTGACATCCTTCCATTCTTCCGGTTTTCTTCAATCTCGTCATACTTTGTGACCGGCCGGATCCAGTCTTTATTTTTCTCCATTTCCCGATAAAATACATCCGCCATTTTCATTGCATAACGGAATGGACTCCCTGCAAGCATCGGATCCTCCAGATCCAGAAAAATGGCAAAATTTTGAATCAGATAATCCCCCTTTTTCATCCGTTCAAGATCCACATTTAAATTATTTTTCCGAAGTGAAATCTCTTTTCCCTGTTCCCTTCCTCTCTGAATCGCTAAAATTGTATCACAATGCATATCTGCTACTTTCATTTTCTATTCCCCCATCTTTTTCTTTCTTATAATATCTACCGTATGTGATCCCGCACCAACCAGTTCCGGGCGTTCACACGTAGTCAGATGATAGTCAATAAACGTCTGGAAAGTCTTTTCATCCATCGTATTTAACACCTGACGCATATAATCGGATGGTCCATCCGCCGAAATAATCTGGATCCGTTCCATTCCTGCTGCTTCATTGTAGCTGTCAATATCCTCCAGACGCACATAATCATACAAATCTTCCGGTGAAGGACATACCCGGTAATTCGCATCCAGTTTGCCATTTTCCAGGCATTCCTGTATATGGTTCTCCCGGAATCCATACACCAGAACACTGTACTCATTCATTGTATAAGCCACCAGGATCGTGCCCTCATCTTTCAGAACACGCTTCGCCTCCATCAGCGCCTTTACCTTATCTTCCTTTGTATAAAGGTGATACATCGGTCCAAACAGGATGATCAGGTCAAATTCCTTATCCGGAAAACGTGACAGCTTCAGCGCATTTCCCTGATATGCTTTCACAGAGCTGTTCTTCTTTTTCAGAATTCCCAGATTGTATTTCACCAGCTCTACCGCCGTCACATCGTACCCTTCTTCGGCAAGCGCAACACTGTAGCGCCCGGTTCCGGCTCCTACATCCAGAATCTTTACCTGTCCATGCTCCCGCTTAGGAAGATATTTGTGAATGTACTTCATTGAGGTGATAAATTCTACCTGTCCGTGGCGGCTCTTAAGCCGCTTCTCTTCGTTAAATTTGTTATAATATTTTTCAAGCTCTGTCATCATAAATCAATTGTATCCTTTATTTTTATTCTAGCGCTGCCGCTCTCCGGAATAAAATAATTCCGATCACGAACAAGACAGCGATCATCCCCACACCAATATTGATATTGCCGGTAAGCTGCGAGATCAGGCTCACGATCGTTGTTCCCATAAAGGACGCGCCTTTTCCGCAAATATCCATTAAGCCGAAAAATTCACCTGACTGGTTCGCCGGTATAATTTTCGTAAAGTAAGATCTTGAAAGCGCCTGCACACCTCCCTGGAACATGCCTACCCAGACAGCAAGAACCCAGAACTGCCACTGGTAATGCAGAAAAATCGCAAAAATTGCCACTCCAAGGTATGCCACGATACATACTGTGATCAGCTTTTCTGCAGAATATTTCTTCGCAAGTCTTCCGAAAATAATCGCAAATGGGAAAGCTACAATCTGCGTAAGCAACAATGCAAGAAGAAGTCCTGTACTGCTAAGTCCAAGTGCTGATCCATATGCAGTTGCCATATCAATAATCGTATAAACCCCGTCAATATAAAAGAAAAACGCCAGAAGAAACAGAAAAACCTTCTTCTCCTTCTTTACATTTTTCAGAGTAATGCCGATTCTTTTGAAGCTTTCTGAAAAAGCATGCTGCTTCTTTTCTACATAATACTTCTGGTGATAAGTTTTCAGAAGTGGTAATGTCATAATTACCCACCATACCGTGATGATCACAAAGGAAACCATCATTGCTATCTCCATTGTAATCCCAATCTTCCCTGCATTTAACACAACCAGAAGACAGATTACAAACGGTACACAGCTTCCGATATATCCCCACGCATAGCCCTGGGAAGAGACTTCATCCATCCGGTCTTCCAATGTCACATCGACAAGCATGGAATCATAAAATACCAGCGTCACGGAATATCCGACCTTTGCAATGACAAAAACTACCAGAAAGGCCAGCCAGTACTTTGCAAATCCCAGTGCGACTGAAGCAATTGCCCCGATTCCAAGTGCAATTGTAAAAACTGGTTTTTTATAGCCTTTTGTATCTGCAACGGTTCCAAATACCGGTCCTGCAAGTGCTGTAAGTAAGGTTGCAATGGATACTGCATATCCCCAGTATGCCAGATACTGTACATCCGAAAGTCCCTGCTTTCCTGCGATATAGTTGAAATAAATCGGTAAAATGGTTGCTGCCAGAAGTGTAAATGCAGAATTTCCGACATCATAAAGTATCCAGTTTTTCTCCTGTTTTGTCAATTTTATTTTCATTTAACGTATCCTCCTTGCCAGGAAACTGAGAACCAAATGTATAGGCATATACAGAATCTAATGTGGCGTTTCCTTCCAGAAACGGTTTGTATTCGCAGATCAGTTTGTCTGCCAGTGGAACTGCTTTTTCATAAAGATGAAGCAGTTTTCTTATCTGTTCCCTGCAGGATTCATTCTCATGATACTTGATAATAAACCCATGAAAATCATAATAAAGCCCTGCCACTTTAAGTGCTGCATAAAGTGCCATCCGCTTTAATTTAGATGGACAGACAAGAATCCTGTCATAAAATACCATTCCATTCAGTGCTTTTTTGACTTCCTTTGCTGTAATTCCGCGATAAAAATCTTTTATAATTATCGCATTTTTCATAGAAGGAACAATATGTCCGGTCAGTCTCCTGCTCACTGGATTTTCTCCGTTCATAATCATCAGCTTACGATCCAGCTCGCCCTCCACTGCAATATGTGCAAGACCAGTCTCTTTTACTGCCTGTTCCACGTAACCATGACAGATTTCATCCAACGCGAAGTGGCAGAGCACTCCATATACATAAGCCAGATGCTTCTCATACTGGTCGTGTGTATGTAAAGCCTTCGCTGCATGAACGAAGAACTTTGCCCCGCTCTCGTTATGTATACGGCTTCCCAACTGATTGACCTTGTTCTTGCCAAGCGGTCTGTAATAAAAAAGAATATCCGGTCCATGAAGTCCAATATTAAAAAGCTCCGGATATTTATCAATAACTTTTCTCTCATATCCGCTTAATCTGCCCCTGATCTGCTGTCCAAAAATGTAATGTGCATAAGTTGACGGCATATTATCCCATCCTTTCTTTTCTGAAACACGTTTTATTATAGACGTTGCGCTTTGCAGGCTCTATCTTACTTCTGTAAAGCTTATATAACGGCTTTGTAAAAAAGAATGTGCCTTGGCACATTCTCGCGCCGAGCGCAGTCGCTTGCGACATTCTTCATCTTCGTGCGAGTGCGCATCTCCGGCACGTAGTGCCTTTTATTTCATAGGAAGTTCCTTCGGAATTTCCTATAAAATAAAAAGTAATGACTAAAATGATACGTTCTAAATAAATAGTAACACAAAAAGGCCTTTCAGGATAGTCCCGAAAGGTCTTCTGCACGACACTTTTAAAATACTTTCATCGTCCACTTGCTCATATCCCACACCTCATTTACCACATCCTGATAGAATTCCGGCTCATGGCAAATCAGAAGAATACTTCCTTTGTATTCCTGAAGCGCTTTTTTCAGAGAATCCTTTGCATCCACGTCTAGATGATTGGTCGGCTCATCCAGGATCAGCAGATTCGTGTCCTTGTTGACCAGCTTACAGAGTCTTACCTTTGCCTGTTCACCACCACTCAGTACCCTTACCTGGCTCTCAATATGCTTCGTAGTGAGTCCGCATTTTGCAAGGGCAGAACGCACCTCATACTGGGTAAATGACGGAAATTCCTGCCACAGCTCTTCAATACAGGTTGTCTTGTTTTCTCCTTTAACTTCCTGTTCAAAATAGCCGATCTGAAGATTTTCCCCAAGCTCACACTCGCCGGAAATTGCCGGGATCAGACCAAGTACACTCTTCAAAAATGTAGTCTTTCCGATACCATTTGTTCCGACAATCGCAATCTTGTGTCCTCTTTCCATCTGGAAATTCAGCGGCTTGGAAAGTGGTTCATCATAACCGATTACAAGATCTTTTGTTTCGAATAACATTTTCCCCGGAGTCCGTCCGTAACGGAACTTAAATTCCGGTTTCGGCTTTTCCACTGCCAGCTCAATTACATCCATTTTATCCAGCTTTTTCTGTCTGGACATCGCCATATTTCTTGTAGAAACACGGGCTTTATTTCTTGCCACAAAATCCTTCAGTTCACTGATTTCCTGCTGCTGTCTGCGGTATGCTGCCTCAAGCTGTGCTTTCTTAACTGCATAGACCTCCTGAAAATGATCATAGTCTCCCACATAACGATTCAGTTCCTGGTTCTCCATATGATAGATGATATTTACCACTTCATTCAGGAACGGAATATCATGGGAAATCAGAATGAATGCATTCTCATAATCCTGCAGATACCGCTTCAGCCACGTAATATGCTCTTCATCCAGATAGTTTGTCGGTTCATCCAGAAGCAGGATGTCCGGCTTCTCAAGCAGAAGCTTTGCCAGAAGAACCTTCGTTCTCTGACCTCCGCTTAGATCTGTAACATCACGGTCAAGTCCCAGATCCAGAAGTCCCAGTGCCCTTGCCACTTCCTCTACCTTTGCATCGATCGTGTAAAAATCATGCAGTGTCAACTCATCCTGGATCGTTCCAAGCTCTTCCATCAGAAGATTCATCTCATCCTCGTCTACTTCACCGAGTTTCTCACAGATCTCGTTCATTCGCTGCTCCTTCTGCAAAAGCGGATCAAACGCACTTTTCAGTGCGTCCTGGATCGTCATACCGCTCTGAAGGACTGCATGTTGGTCCAGATAGCCTGCTCGTACATTCTTCGCCCATTCCACCTTTCCCTCGTCCGGCGTAAGTTTCCCGGTAACGATACTCATAAAGGTAGATTTACCCTCTCCGTTTGCTCCTACAAGACCGATGTGCTCCCCTTTTAAAAGACGGAACGATACATCATCAAAAATGGCACGGTCACCAAAACCGTGTGTCAGATGTTCTACATTTAATATACTCATATTTTATTATTCTCCCTGATTCATTTCTTTACACATTGTCTTTTATTATATGTGGAAATTGGTGTTCTTTCAATATAAACAGACAAAAAACCCCAGAAACACAAGGTTTCTGAGGTTTGTATTTTTGAAAATGAACTCGAAAAAACTTCGTCTTTCCCGCAGCCACATTGCTCCAAATTAACGTTTTGATAACTCCGAACGCCTATTTTTCGGCTTTTTTGATGCATTTGTAAGTTACGCGGCAGTTACCGCTACTTTCTTTCCCGTTTCCTTAATACTACATCATGCACATACAATAAAGCAACTAATTCCGGCAGCTTTTAATTTTTTCTCTGTCTTCTCTGCGTTTTTGCGATCTGTATAAGCTCCCGCCTGTACTTTGTAAAGCCCGTTAATCATTCTTACAAATACGTCCTTATGCCCGGTCTTTTTGATTTTCTCCGCCATAAGGTCAGCTCCTTCTTTTCTCCTATATGCTCCCGCCTGGACTCTGTAATACTTCTTGTCCTCTGCTCCCAGGTCGTCGGTATTTGTATTCTTCGTATCGTAGTTGTACAGTTCGTATGTTTCGATAAGCTCAATAAGTTTCTTTGCGTATTCCGGGTCTGATGCATACCCAGCAGCAGCTACCGCGTTACAAGCTTCTTTGTAATCTGTTTCCCCGATTACCTTCGCATATCTCTTATACTTCTTTAAAAATGCGCTGTGGTCTTTTACGGAATCTTCCCAGGTGTCATAGGCTCTAAACTCTGCTTCTACCTGTACTTTCTTTCCATCTTCGTATTCCGTTGTTTTTCTTGTTAAAGTCTTACCCTTCCAGTCCTTTGTAGCCTTAATTCCAAAAAGTGCATTACCTGTCTTTGTCAGCTCTGATTTTCCCCAGGCGCTTTCTAAAATTGCCTGTGCTGTCGTTAAGCTTGCCGCTACTCCGCTGTTCTTCATATCGGCGGACGCAATAGCGCCCACCACTTCAATAAAATTCTTCTGTTCTGCGTTCATGTTCCTTATCCCCCTACACTGCCTGTAAGCTCGATACAGCTACCCAGCTTGTAATATCTTTAAGTCGTGCTTCCTGTACTCCGTTATTTACCTGGATTTTATCTACTGTATGTTTCTTTCCGCCGCGCTGAGCTGCCGGAACTGTTTTACCGCGTGCCGATGATAAGCCGCCGTATACCGCGCCGTCTTTAATTGTTACGGTACTTCCTACTGTAATACCTTTGCTTCCCTGGTTTCCGCTGTTCCCGCTTTTCTTAAGCCCGAACTGTTCCGCGATTGCTGTAGCCACTGCTGCCGCGATCTGGTCTTTTTTCGCTGTATAAATCTGCATATCGTCTTTGTCGTCGATAAAGCATACTTCCAGCAGTGCCGAAGACGTACCGCTTGCTTTTGCTCTCGCGATCACGCGCCAATTTGTCCGCTTTACGCCCCTGTTCTTAAGTCCCAGCGCTGCGATTTTCTCTACGATCTTCATTTCTACGCCTACGGTCTTCTCTGCTGTTGTTACATAGATTTCCGTACCTGTAGTCTTCCCATTCCCGGCAAGGTCATTTACACAAGAATTAAAATGTACTTCCAGTACATAGTCATAATCTCCAAATTTTACCTGGCAGCAACCTTTACCCAGGTCTTTAAAAGCGTTCCTGTTCGTCGGGTATAAGTCAACCTGTGCATAGTTCCCCAGTGTTTCCTTAATCTTCTGTACCATTACTACGGTTTCTGTTGCTTCTACTCCAAATTTTGAGCTTGCGCCCGGGTCGCCGTCCCCGTGTCCGCTGATAAGTAAAATCTTCATACAATTACGCCCCCGTTACAATCTTTCTCATAATATCGTTTTCCGTGTCCTCTTCCGTAACTGTTACTGTATTGTAAACGTAATCATACAAACTTGTATTACTTTCCAGCATTTTTCTAAAGTCTTCTAACGCCTGGTCTAATAATTTGTCGTACTGTTCTTCCGTGATAAAAAGCGTAACAATCGGGAATCTTTCTACCAGCCATTCCCATACCATAGATCGCTTAATGCGTCCTGTTTTGCTTTTTAATTCCTTTTCTGCTTCTGTTACCATGTAAAGCAGTGCTACTTTTACTTTTTCAAGCTGCTGCTTCGGTGTCAGCTTCATAAATCTAAGGATTGCATACACGGTAAGCAGCCCCAGGATAAGAAGGATAAAAAAGTATACCCAGTTTTCAAGAATCATTTTTACAGTTTCCATAGTTTCGTACCTCTAAAAATTTTGTATTTCTGTCGGTTCTAACGCTTCGTCTATAATTGTATCTGTTTTATCTTTCATCTTCTGTATGATTCTCTCTTTTGTTTCTTCCGCCTGGTTCTCTTCCCCCAGGTCGATAAGTTTTTTAATCATTCCAAGCTGTATCTTAATTCCATTTTCAAGCTGTACCGCTTTCAGATACCACACTACAGCGGCAGCGAATACGCCGCCAGCCGTCGGAATGATATAGGTAAACACATCTGTAGGCTTTTCGTTCCAGGCGAACACTAAAGCCACTAAGCAGGCGCATACAAATAGTACACCAGTCCCCATTACAACCTTTTTCTTAAATTCCCGTTTACTCTTTCCTCTGCTCATACGTCTGCCACTCTTCCAGGTCTTTTATACGGTTATTCTCTACTGATATTTTTTCAAGTATTTTACTTGAATCTGCTTCTAATTTGTATACCCTTTCTGCTACGTTGTTGTGTTTATCTAATTTCTTTTCGATATAGTCTAATCTTGTACGCATTACGCCGTAAATCACGCCGATAGACACGCCATAGACTACAAGCTGTATTAACAGCCCTATCCAAAATTCGTTACTCAAAAATACTAACCTTCCTATACAGAAGACATTTTTATTAAGTCTTCCTTTCCTTCTTCTATGTCTTGCATCATCGTTAGTATAATATTGTCTTCTTCCTCTATCGCCCGGTATTGTTCCAGCTCTAACAGAAGTCTTTTATTTACCTCTGTCAAATCTGTAATTACACTGGCTTGTACTTCAATCATTTGTAAAAGATAATCACTCATTTACTTTATCCCTTATCTGCTGTTTCTCTTCTTCCGTAAGGTTTTCGTAGCTCTCTAAAATCTCTTCCAGGTCTTCGCCACGCTGCACCTTAATTTTTACACCGCGTACAATAATTTTAAGTTTCGCACCCGTCAGCATTAAATAGCACCCCCTAATATATCCGCCATAGTTTCTACAAGCTCGTCCGTTGTTTCTACCAGTCCGTCGGTTGTCTCTTTGAGATCGTCGTACTTCTCTTCTGCTGTCTTCTCTCCCGCTTTCTCTGCTGCAATTCTCCGGGCTTCCTCAATCCATTTAGCCAGGCTTCCGTTAATACGGGCTTCCAGCTTTGCAGTTTCACGGGTGCAAAACTCAATCAGTGTAAAACGGTAGTGTTTCGGTTTTTCTTCCGTCTCTTCTACTGTCTCTACGTCTGTCTTAAGCTGTACGCGCACACGCCCTGCCTGTCTCCCAACGATAGCCGCCCCGGTCAGTACTTCCTCTTCTGTCTCTACGCCTTCTCTGATTCTTACCGCTTCCATTGCTTATTTTCTCCTTTGCGCTTTTTACGGTATCATCAAAATACTTTACTTTCAGTCCCCAGGAATCCGTATTTTTTATCCAGCCGTAATAGCTTATTACGCTTCTTGCATCGTGTCCGTTAAGTATCTGCTTCTTTCGTACCTTCCGTATTCTCCGTGTTATTCTTAAGCATATACTGGAACGTAAGGTAGTACAGTCCCGGTAGAATCTATAGCCTATAAAGTCTATTGGTCTGTTCCCTAACTTCCCTTTATCATTGGTTGCGTGTACCTGTAATTTACTCTTTATGTGTAAGCCTATTCGTGATAGTGCATCACGGATACAGGCTACATACTGTCGTAACTTCTTTTTATTACTACTAAATAATAACATATCGTCCATGTACCTAAAATAGTATTTTATCTTGAAAATATGTTTTATTACAAAGTCTACTGGTGTCAGCATGATATTAGCGAACCAGTGACCGAAGGGCGTACCTATTGGTATTCCTCTTTTCCCGGCTGCTGTCTCTTTTACCCAGTAAATATCTATACACATAAACAGTAATTCAAGTAACCTTTTGTCTTTAAACATTTTGATAAGTCGGAACTTCAAAAAGCAATGTAAAATATTGTCGTAGCATTTCTTAATATCCAGGGCTTCCCAGTACTTTGTATGTTTTACATTCTTATACGTCTTTCCTTTCCTGTTCTTCCTGGCTATCGCTCTTTCAATCTTCCTTTTGCAATACGTCCCGCCTTTTCCCTTTATACTTGCGCACGAATACATATACATCCTTCTTGTCAGAATAGGCTCAATGATCTGTAATACTGCCCGTTGTACAATCTTATCAATCATACAGGGCTTAGCGATCATTCGTTTTTTATGCCGCACACCGTCGTATATTTCTTTTCTTCTCAGCTTCCGTGGCTTATATCTGCCTTCTATCAGAAGTGCCTGTATTATTTTCGTGTATTTGTCGATATCCCCTAAATACTTTTCTTTCTGTTGCTTTGCATTTGTCTTTTCGTTTTTCTTTGATTTTGTTGCGTTTGGGCTACTGCATACTGCCTTAATCGCCTTTTTAATGTTTTCATATTCGTAGATTTTTTCGTAGATTCCACCAACTCTTTTAGGTAGTATCTCTTGTTTCTTTAACTTTGGTTTCTTATTTACTGGCTTATCCATATACTACCCTTTCTTAAATGCTTATTCGGAATACGCCCGAAGGCATACCGCCCTGTAAATAGCGGCTTCCGGGTCTTCCCCTAATAGTTCCTTGCCAGTCGCTTATTTTTACCAGTCCTTCGCCGTGTCGGTTACTCTGGTAAGGTCACAGCTTGCGCCGTGTTTAGATAGTGTGCAATAATTCATATTTTCCATTGTAAGCATTAAGAAGCACCCCGCCGATGTTCCAGTTCGCGTTACCGCTGCCGTTGTTCGCGTTCACGTAAGGCAAGCCCGCGTTAGCTCCGTTGTTCGCGTTACCGAAGACATACAAGACGTACCAGGCGGCTTACACACTAAATCCCTTTTATGTATTTTCTCTATCCTTTCATGTTCTATCTCCTTCCCGCCGTTTCTTTTGGGTAGTATATCATTTCATTTTGCAAATTCAATACTTTCCCCCTTTCCTTCCATTTTCCTGGAAATCTTTAGGTATTAGGGGGCTGCCCGCCCCCGTTACACCCCCGGTCTTACTGGCGCTTTTTAAGAAGCACCCCGCCGATGCTCCAGCTCGCGCTACCGCTGCCGTCGCCCGCGTTCACGCAAGGCAAGCCCGCGTCAGCCCCGCTGCCCGCGTTACCGAAGACATACAAGACGTACCAGGCGGCATTGTTATTACTCCATAAGTACGCCCCGTTTCCTTTTCCAACAGAAGAACCGCCCAGCTTTTCGCACCACATTTCTAACGGGTGTTCCGGGTCAAATCCTTCCAAAAGCTGCCAGCCGGACGTTGTAGGAAATGCAAAGCTTAATGCTTTATAATTCGGGTCTGTATCTCCTACATTATCTTTCGTCGCTGTGTTGTCGTAGCATACATATAGCGTCCCCTGGTATCGGTTCACATTATCTACAAAAGCATACTGCCCGTTATGCTCATGCCCTAAAAGTAACATAGCGTGCTTACCGTCATTCACTAAGCAGCCGTCCCTCATTCCCAGGCTATCGGTTGTTCCCGATATATTAGCGCAATGACTAATAATATTACCTACTGCAATATTTACCGGGTCGCCGTCAAAATAGATCGCTTTCCCTGTTACGCTTCCGTTGCTGTAGTCTTCCACTCTTGTAATTAGTCTCTGCTTCGCTACCTGTGCTCCGCCCAGGCTTGTCCCGATTTCCACAGCATTTCCTACCAGGTATTCGTTGGCTGCTGTCGCAAGTGCGATAACAATACGGTTTGTACTCTGTTCCGCTACTAAAGCCTTGTCCTGGTCTGTGTATCTCAAATAGTAATAGCCCTTGCATACTTTTTCTTGAGTATTAAGACTCGCGTATTTCACAAGAACCAGCATACTATACGCCCAGTAGCTTGTACTATCCATGCTGTAGTATCCTTCTCCGGCTGCTTTTGATCGCGCACGTACCGTAGCTCTATTTATTCTACAATCCGGGTGCTTTCCGCTCATGGATACGTGCTTACTTCCCATAAGCGAAGACGGGTAGCGTCCCCACTCCCACGGCTCTATATATACCGCTCCGTCAAATGCTCCGGCGGAAATCTGTACATATTCGTATGTATCGTCTCGCCAGCGTTTGAGATAATATCCCGGATACTCTGTAAGTACCATGTACTTCGTTGGGTCGTACCCCGGTTCTCCGATATACGCTATTGTTTCCCCTGTATCCAGGTCACAGCATTTAGATACAATCCCCGCCCACGGCATTACATAAGAAAAGTCGTCTTTCCCTACTTTTGTCCCTATGGTCGGGTTTGCTTCCATGCCTACGCTTGCGTCTGTACGTTCCCAGGTATCGCTTACGCTTTCCGTGTTCCATACTCTTTTAACCCCGTAGATCGGCGCGCCTACCTGGGTATGAATCCCAGCAGCTCTTAAGAGTGCGTTTGTTTCTTCCTTCGTGTATCCCTTAATATTTTGTGTGGCTTCTACTCCGGCAGCTTCTATTTGCGCGATTGCTTCCGCTTTTGTATCTGCAATCCCTTTTACTACGTCTTCTGCCTTCGTCTTTGCCGCTTCTGCTGCTTTTACTGAGTTTGCCGCTGCTGTTTTACTTTCTGCTGCCGCGCTTGCTGAATTTGCCGCTGCTGTTGCGGACTTTCCGGCGGCTGCCTTAGAATCTGCTGCCGCGCTCGCTGAATTTGCCGCTGCTGTTTTATTTTCTTCCGCTTTGCTCGCCGCTGTCTCTGCCCTGGAAGTATAACCCGGTATCTGTTTCATAGCTGATTCTGCTGTTTTAACTGCTTCATTAGCTGTATTTAATGCAGTATTCGCTACTTCCTTTGCAAGTCCCACCGTTCTTAATGCATCTGTAAGGCTTTCGTATTCGTTGCTGCTTTTAATATCGTCTTCGTTTACCGCCCCGTCGTCTACATTCAAATAGAATTTAGCTGTACTTAATACGCCGCCGTCAGTTCCGTACAGTACTACGTCTACAATAGCTGTACCCTTGCAAGTTGTCATTTGCCCGCTTATGTCAATTACGATTGTATTGTTATCTTTCGTAGCATTTTTAGTAACCTGTTTTCCATCTGCCTTTCTACAGCGAACTTCTACAGTATTTACCCCAGCAAGGCTATAGTCCTCTCCGTTGTCTTTAATTTCCGCAATTACCCGGCGTTCTGTATCGCCCATCTTTGCGAATACAACTTTATAGGAATCTCTTAAGCCTACATCTAACGTAAGTCGTGTGATCTGTTTATTCATTCTTCAACAGTTCCCCTTTGTATTGTTCAAATTCCATAGCTGCTACTGTAGCATTTCCCGCGCGTACATTTGCTAAGACACTTTCAAGAATCAGCACCGTAATACTTGAATGTAAGCCGTAATTTCTTTCCGCCATAATAACCGCTGTATTTATATCTTTTTTCGCTTTTTCAATAGTAACGCTAAGCGGCTCGGCTACTCTCTTAACTGCTTCTTCTTTTGTCTCTACGTGGTTTTCTTCCTCAACCTCTACTATTTTTCTCATGTTCTTAATTGCTTCTTCTTTTGTTTCTGTGTGTCTTTCTGTCTTTACTTCTTCTTTGCTCATACTACTTCTTTTTCCTCTTCTATTTTCATTTCGCCCGCTTCTGTATTGAAAAGTCTTACCGTGGTTTTTTCTATTACCGGGCTTTCTTCTTCTTTTGGCTTTTCCGCTTCATTAACCTTTAAGTATCTATCTTCTTCCATATTTTCTCCTAACTTCTCGGGGCGCTTGTTATGCCGCCATTTCTTACAGTTATTGATGAACTCCACCACGTAATAGTGCCATCACTATTCGCCTGTATCTTTGTTATTATCGGAATTTCCCCCGTCCAACTGCTATAGCCGTCGTATGACGTGTTTCTTAGATCGGCGTTATACAGATTCCAACCATGTGCGTACACATTACAACCAAAATGTAAGCCCTTTTCTGTATAAATGCTATTCGCTCTCGAATAGCATAAAATCGTATCGTAACTTGTCGCGCTGCTACTTTCTTCTTGCGCCCACGCCATATATTTCCCCTGGTATTCCAAATCAAACGTAAGCCCTTTATGCGCACTATTACTCTTCCACTCATTTGTACCTATTCGCCCTACAAAATAATCATCCCTATAGAATGAATTTCCCGACTGGTTAAATACTGCTCGTTTGCCTTTTGTTGTTACTTCTCCATTGTAAATAGCGATCTGTCCGGCTGAAATTTGCACATACTTAGAACTATTATTAAATGCAACTAGCACATTATTGTAATATTGCGTCACATAACTTCCCATATCCCCTTTTTCTACTTTGCTCGTTATGTTATTTGCATTTACTTTTATAGCACTTCTAAGTTCGTCTTCTATGCCTTCCGCTCTTTTTACCTCTGCTTCGATAGCGCCATTTGCTACTGTAAATTGTGCTTCTGCATGATCTTCGTATTTACCCAGTACTTCCACATCTTTAATATAAACCGTCGTGTTATCCACATAGTTATACACATAAAGGTACTTTGTCCCCGCTGCGCTTATAGTTATCTCCGTTTCGTACTGCTTAAATACTTCGTCGTCCAGCTCTCCGGCTTTTGTATAATAACTTGTTCCACCAAGCGAAACTCTAATTCTTGCTTTGCTTATGCTTCTTAAGTTCGCCCCAGCTTTGAACCTTACCGTATATGTTCCAGCTTTCAATTTCCAGCTTTGGCGCATGTAAATGTTAGACGTTCCCCTTGTAATACTTGCTACATTCCCTAAGTATTCATCGTTTATAGCTTTAATATTATTACTATCACTTAAGTCCCATCCGTCTAAGTTTCCACTTTCAAAAGTTCCATTTTCTACATAGTTATGTTTCAGTTCGTTTACTGCTTTTTTTGCATATGTTTTTACTGATTCTGCTGACTGATCTATAGCCGTATTCATGCTAACCTGTGTTACATATTTCTTAAGCTTTTCGTCCGTGTCGGCTTTTGCATCTGTCAAAGCCTTGTTTGCCTTTGTGTCCGCGTAGTTTTTCGCATTTGTTCCCACTGTATCAGCGTAGCTGTTCGCCCCTGTGCCTACCTTATCTGCATACCCTTTTGCGTTTGTTTCTGCTTCGCTTGCCAGGTTTCCCGCCGTTTCATCTACATACTGAAAACTGGTATAAGTTTTACTCGCTTCTGTCTTGATCTGTTCCGCCGTCTGACTTATTGCCGTATTCATTTCTGTAGTAGTAACATATTTCTTAAGCTTTTCGTCTGTATAACTCTTTGCTCCTGCTCCTACAGTATCCGCATACCCTTTTGCGTTTGTTTCTGCTACTCCGGCGGAATCATCTACATACTTATACGTTGTATACTTCTTGCTCGCTTCGGTCTTAATCTCTTCTGCTGTCTGGTTTATTGATGTCCCCATTTCGACCGTAGTAACATACTTCTTAAGTTTTTCTTCCGTATAGCTGTTCGCGTTGCTTTCTGCTTCATTTGCCAGGTTTCCCGCTGTTTCGTCTACATACTGAAAAGTAGTGTAGGTTTTCTTGAAATCGCTTTTAAGCCCGTCGATATCATTTTTATAGTTTCTCTCTACAGTGTTTACCGCTTCGCTTATATGGGATTCCACCGACTTTTTATAGTTGATGCTGATAGATTCCGCTTGTATGCTATCTGCTTTTATAAGCGCTCCGTCTAACTGCCCGACACATATATAATCAGCGTAAAATCCTCTGCCAGTTCCGAAGGTCTTCCAGTCCCAATCTTTCCCGTCCGCTGTACGTTCTGATGCAATACAGAAGCCCATTGTGCCGATAGACATAGCCCCGTAGGTCGGGCTTCCTTCTACCAGGTCTTCAAATATTACCGCCCTTACTTCTGAAGGTTGCGATATGTCTCGCTGGGCTTTTAATTGTGCCTTTACAGCGTCGATTTTACCGTATACTTCTTCCGCCTTAAGTGTCCCGTCTTCCCTGGTTACTTTCTGTATAATATCTGCCGCGCTGGTTGTCTTGTCAAAATAATTTTCTATAAAGTTCCCTAGCTCAACTTCTGCGTTTTCTTCCTCTATGCAGTCGTACACAAGCCTTATACATCTTGCCGTTACATTTATCTTAAGCTTTCTGTCCTTTGTTAATACGTCGTCGCCTATTCCTACTGTTGTTAATTTCTTGTAGTCTTTATAGTCTTCCGTATTCGCAACTTCTACCAGGTCTACTTTATAATTTACTTTCGGCTTATCAAGCCCGTTTTCATACTCTTTCGTGCACCGTCTTTTAAGTTCTTCCCTTAAAAGTTCCAGCGTACTAAATCCTTCTTCCCCTTCCTGGCAATCTTCCAGCAACTTAACATCTTCAAATTTAATAACTGCTGTCCTGGGGTTTGCATAGCTTCCAATGAGCGGGCTATCTATCCACGGTTCTTCCCCTTCCAGGGTGTGCCCGTTGTATGATACCGGGATAATTCGCGTTACTACATCGTCTATACTTATGTCCGCTTCTATCCCTGTCATATTCCGCCCAAACTCTGCGCACGCTCCATAGTCCCCGCCCAGGCGGTCATTTATGATAACGGTAAAATTATCATACATTCTTTCGCCGCCCCAGCGATTTATAAAGCTGTTTTCGTCGTCCCCGCCGATTGCTTCCATGATATTTTTACGGATATAGTAAGCCGTGGATCGCGTTTTAATATTTGTCTTCGCCTTGTACTTCGTACCGCTTAAGATTATATCTAACGCTTCTTGCCCGGTCTTGTCCGTCGGTCTTACATCTACCAGCATTTCTCCGGCAGAATCATAGAAAACATGTCTTGCATAAGCCGTTACTTCTGTCTCAGTCTTTGTATAATCATAGATTCTAAAAAGCTGCTTCTTTGAGTATGGCGTAGGTGCTGCTATCACATTATCAGTTACCAGGTATTCCCAACGCCCCAGGTCGTCTATAGGGTGTTCTAAGGTAAGCTCTGCCACTCCTTCTACAGTAAGTTCTACTTCGCACGTAGTCGGCGTTAAGGTCATATCTCCGTTACTTCCGTAGTCCTCATTACCTTTAACGTATACCTCTATCATTTATCTGCACCGCCAGTTAGGTTTTATCTTAACTGTAAATCCAGGGCTTACACTAAATGTATTTTCCCCTTCTTTTAAATACAGGTCTTCATAATACCCGGTAAGCCGTCTGTTTGCCGTTTCCTTCAACGCCGTGTAGCAAAGTTTCAGCCCGGTATCTATAACCAGCTTTCCGCCGATATTCGCCGTAACTTCCGTACCGTTTACAGTAAGTGTACATACGCCGTCCCCCGCGATCTCATACACTGGTTTGCACTCTTCAAAAGCATTATACAGTGTATCGCTTAAGTTCCTGGTTTCTGCTCCTTCTATCAGATACATATAGCCTTCACAAGTAAATGTTACCTGGAATTTCCCGATACGCTTCGCTAAGCGCTCGTTTGTCCCTATATCAATTTTCTTCACTTTGTAATAATAGCCCGGGTCGTCTGAAAACATAAGCATACCTGTACTTTCCTTAAGGAATCGCCGTTTTATGCTTCTGAAATCTTCCGCCCAGTCTTCCGGGTCGTCTGACAGGAAGTTATAAGTAATCTCAATGGGAATATCTTTTAATGTTCCTTTTTTTCTGTATAAATTCCCGTCCCTTCCCGGTACTTTTATCTCGTCGTACTCCTGTTCTGCTGTAGGGATATTAGGGCGGCTCACGGGCTTAACGCCCGCGTCTCTGTCCCTAATATTGTTGTATATCGTGTAATATACACCGTTCATTATGCCGCCCCTTTCGCTTTCTGCTTGCTCTTTTGGTCTTTCGTTACATTCTTAACTACTCGCTTTGTTGTCTTTCGTGCTATCTCTTTTCCGTCAAGCTCAGTAATATTTGTGATTTCTACAATTACTGTCTTTTCGGAATCGTCCGTAAATTCTGTAGTATCTACTCTGTTGTTCAGTGCTACTACTTTCGCACTCTGTTTAACCTCTGTTACTGGTGTTATCTTCGCCACTTTCTTTGTAAGTGTTCCCAGGCTCTTATCTATGTCTTCTTCAACATTACCAAGCTCGTTCGTAAATCCTACGCCCGCTCCTTGTGCCATGTACTTACCTACTTCGTCCTGGAATACCCGGGACGGCGAATGTATACCCAGTGCATTTTTTACACCGTCTACTATTCCGCTAAAGAAGCTCTGCACTTGCCGTCTAAACCAGCCAGCGGCATTACATATACCATTCCATACACCCGTTACGATATTGTAGCCTACGTTTGCCATTTGTGACGGTAAGGAAGCTACGCCATTGATCACAGCGCTTACTAACTGGCTCGCTGCATTTCTTCCCTGTTGCAGTAGTCCGCTTCCCCAGTTTGCTACAGATTGTATAGCGCCCTGTATTGCGTTCCAAACTCTGCCCGGCATCTGTGAAAGTGTTGAATATACATTACTTAAAATATTCGATGCTGCCGCGCTCGCCTGGCTTAACATCTGTTGCCCCCAGTTCGCCATATTTGTAATCGCGCTTACTATTGCGTTCCAAATCTTACCTGGAAGCTGTGATAAAAAGTTTACGACCGTCGTTATAGTATTCTGTATATAATTAGTTGCTTGTGTGTATACCTGCTGTCCCCAGTTCTGTACGTTCGTGATCGCGCTTACTATCGCGTCCCAAATCTTGCCCGGAAGCTCTACCAGGAATCCCACTACGGAAGTTATCGTATTCTGTATATACGTTGTTGCTTCCGTGTATATCTGCTGTCCCCAGTTCTGTACGTTCGTGATCGCGCTTACTATCGCGTCCCAAATCTTGCCCGGAAGCTCTACCAGGAATGTTATTACCGTGTTAATAAAATTCGGTATTTCTGTAGTCGCCCATGTTACCAGGTCAATACCGAACTGTACTACATTCCCGATTGCTTGACCGATTACATAGCCGATTTTATACGGCAATTCCTGGAAAAATGCTATTGCATTTGTTACAAATTCAGTAGCAGCCTGTACAACTGCTGCCTTCATATTTTCGCCCCAGGTCGTTACTGTCGTAACTGCTCCCAGTATTGCGTCCCAAATTTTCCCCGGTAATTCCTGGAAAAATGTTACAACGCTCGTTATCGCGTTACTTGCCGCCTGGGTCGCCGCTGTCTTTACATTTTCGCCCCAGGTTGTTATCTTCTCGACCGCTCCCAGTATTGCGTCCCAAATCTTGCCCGGTAACTCCCGGAAAAATGAAGCGATATTATCTACAATATTTCGGAAAGTTTCACAATGTTCGTACAGCAGTTTAGCCGCACCCGCGAACGGATTCGCCAGGAATAATAGAATATCTTGCCAGTTATCTTTTACAAAATCTACAACCTTGCTTAGTGCGTTTGGTATTGTTTCTGTAAAGAATTTTGCAATTTCTCCTACTACTTTTCCTACCGTATCTTTTACGATGTTCCAGGCATTTACTACCGCCGCTCTTGCATCTTCATTTGTGGCGACAAATCCGACTATAGCCGCTACCAGTGTAGCAACCAACGTTATAATTAACATCATCGGATTAGCAGCCATTGTTATATTAACAAGTTTCTGTATGGCATTTAGCGCCACTTCTGCCGCCGTAAGTCCCTGTATAGCTGTTACTACTCCGTTGATTATCGACGCTACCTTAAATACCGCAAATCCCGCACCTATGGCAGCTAATAAGCTGGCTATCGTGTCGCCGTGGTCTGCAATCCAGCCCAGCCCTTCCAGGATTTTAGGTAATACCGCTACAATAATTTCACTGGCTTTTTCTACCAGGTTTCCGAAACCTGTAGCAACCTTATCAAGCGCGCCGCTCAGCTCCCCGCTCGCTAAATCTGTCTGTAAATCTCCTATTACGTTCGTAATATTCGTTACTGCATTTTTAAGCGGTGTCTCGAACTTTTCATAAGCAGCAATTCCAAGCCCTTCCAGCCCGCTCTTTAATATCGTAATTTTACCCTGTAAGTTATCATTCATCGTTGCCGCCATTTGTTCGGCAGCGCCCGTAGAATTTTCTATGTATCCGCTTAACTCATTGAACCGCTCGCCGCTGTTCGCAAGTAAAGCATTTACGCTCTTAAGGTCAACTTTATTAAAGATTGTGTTTAATACTTCTGTCTGCTCTCCCTGGGTCATATTTCCCAGGATTCCGTTAAGGTCTTGGAAAGTCTCATTCAACGGGCGCATATTCCCGTTTGCGTCGAAGACTTCAAGCCCTAACTCTTGCATTTTTTTCTTTGCGGTATCCGTCGGCGCTGTAAGGCTTAAAATTACGTTTCGTAATGCTGTTCCGCCTTCTGCTCCCTTCGTTCCGCTATCCGCGAATATTCCTAATACGGTATTCGCTTCGGTAACTCCGCCCGCTAAGCTCTTAGCCGTTCCGCCTACGCTAAGCAGCGCTTCGCCCAACTGTTGCACACTGGTATTACTCTTTTGTGAGGTCTTCGCCATTTTGTCTACAAAACTTTCTGTAGTTCCGGCTTTGTCCCCTAGTGCGCTCATGCTGTCCGTTACCATGTCGGAAGCTGTCGCTAAATCCATTCCGCCCGCTGCTGCCAGGTTCAAAACTGTAGGTAATGTCTCTACTGCTTTGTCTGCATCATATCCGGCAAGTGCCATATAGTTAAGGGCTTCTGCTGCCTGGGTAGCGCTAAACTGTGTAGTATTTCCGGCTTCTTTCGCTGCATTTTCCAGCTTTGTATAAGCTTCACTTCCCCCGGCTATTTCCTGGGTAGTCATGCCCATAGTAGCCGCTACCTGGCTCATGCCACTCTCGAAGTCCATACCGACGCTTATCGCGCCCTTCGCAAGTTCCTTTATACCGTTGGCAAGCTCTTTTACTCCGTTGATGATCGCGGAAGAAATAAGATTAGCCTTAATAACGTCGCCCAGGCTTATAGTTTTATTCCCGGCTTCGTCCATGTTGCTTCCCGCCGTCTTTATTTCCTGTCCGAAAACAGTCCATTTCTTTTCGGCGTTCGTTAATTCTTCTTCTGTATTTTTTAATGCTGTATTCTGCTCAGTAAGTGCCGCTTTCGATTCATTCAGCTTAACCGTATTCTTCGCTATTGCGTCTTCCTGTTTCTTTACAGCATTTGTAGCCTTTGCGTGTGCTTCTTTTGCTTCTTCTAGCTGTGCATTTAGTTTTTGGCTTTCCTCGCTGTCTTTTCCAGTCGCCTTAACGCTATCTTCATGGGCTTTCGTAAGCTCTGCTACCTTCTGCTTTGCCTTGTCTTCCTTCTCTATCAGTTCTGTAAGCTTCTGCTTCTGAGCTGTTAAATTGGTCTGCTGTAGCTTAATTGCGTCCGTTTGCAGCTTAATCTTACTTGTAAGCTCTGTCTTCTTAGCCTTAAGTAAATCTGTCTGACTTCCTAATGCTTTCGCTTGTGCCGCTTCTACCTTATATTCGCTGGTAACAAGCTTCATTTGCGTAAGCATTGATTTCATTTGACTGGTAAACTCGCTTGTATTCGCCCCTACTCTGAGACTTGCACCAGCCATTTATTACGCTCCTTATGTCTACTTTTCCCGGTCATATTCGACTTGAAATACAACGTAGTCCAATAAGTCGCTTAAATCTGATTCTAAGCACTCCTTATAGCTGTTTCGCATACTCTTTATACATATCTGTAGGATAGCGTCCAGGTTGTCCCCGTATGATCTCCATATTTCTTCCTGCGTCGTCTCTTCGATATATCCATTTTCCTGGTCGTATTCATCGAACGCGCTACCCTGGTCTTCTTCCGGCACTCCGCCCAAAAGTGTACCAAGATACCGTATTTTTTCATTGACAGAAATATCTATGATTTCTACTATCGCTCCAAACGTATCTATAATGTCTGCTACGTCCAGCCGTTCTATTTCTTCATTCTCTACCCTGTCGTTAAATACAGCCTGTATCACGGCAGCGTATAGCTCTAATAAGTCGTCTTCATCATCAGTACAGCTAATTCTCTCCATAAGCTTTATAAATCTTCGGTAAGCGTATGTCGTGATTCTGTATAGCCTTTTTTCTCCTTCCTCACATTCCAGGCAGTAGTCTATTACACCTGTGAGCTCAAATTTTTTTTTGCGCCCGCGGCTTCGTCCTTAAGCTTCTTAAGGATATTCGCGTTAATCAGTCCGAAGTTAAAAATAATCTCTGAAACATCTTCTAAAGATTCGTTCGCTTCTTCAAAAGTAAACTGATTATCATACACCAGTACAATAGTGTTAATCATTTCATCCAGTTCCGCGTCTGTATAGGTCTGCTTCTCCGGGCGTGTCAGTCTTTCGTATACCTCGCGGAAGGCTTTATATTTCTTTCTTCCAATCTTTCCGCAATCGTATTCTTTGCCGCCGATTGTAATAATATTTGCTTTCCCGGTCTTTGCTGTCTTTTCCGCCTGTAAATTGCTCTTGTTCAGAATTTCCGCATTGATAAGTGAGAAATTAAGCAGAATATCCGGGATTTCGTCCAGCGCGTCGCTGGCTTCATCAAATGTAAACTGATTTCCGTATACCACTACGATAGATTCAATCATTTTATCTAAGTCTTCGTCTGTGAAAACCATAGAAGCAACTTCCTTCTTTAAAAAGCTGTCGAATGTCTCACAAAATGATCTGTATTTTTCTCTTGTAATTTTTCCACTTTCATATTCTTTATCGTTAATTGTTATTTTCATATTCGCACCTTCTTAGCGGTGTCAGAATATGACACCGCCCCTTTTTTTCTCTTTTTACGCTGCTACATCTGCTTTGTATTCCTGTACCGCCCCGAACCATTCCGCAATAGCTTTTTTAGCGTTTGCATGTTCTTCAAGTAATTGTGATTCGTCCACCTTAAGCGCATAGAAGCGTTTTGCTTTTCCGTCTACGGTATCCTCTTTCTTTCTTGCGTAGAAAGTAAATGTAATCTTCTGTGTCTGAGCGGTCTTCTTGTCCTTGATTGTCTCGTAGGACTCTTCCGGGTGTTCTGCTTTTCCGCAATAGTACCATACAAATTCGTACTTCCCGTTGTTCTGCTTTGCCCGGAATCCTAAAGCAACTTCCTTCGCTCTGTCGCTCTCTGATTTTACCAGGTAGCCGGATTTATACAGGGAATCAAACAGTAACGCATAGTCGCCCGGTGTCAGTCTGTTTACTTCCAACTCAATTTCTGCTTTTACAAATGTTTCTGTAGTATCCTCTACTTCGTCGTCACTGTATAAGTACTCTACCTCGAATGTCTCTTTAATAGTTGCCGTGATTGCTTTCGCCAGCCTGGTAGGTGTGTCTGCTGCATAGGTCGTAGCATCGTTTGTAGTAACTTCCGCTACACAGATATCCTTTAAGCCTACTACTCGGCTTCTCTCAATCGTCTGTTTATTTTCCTGGACTTTCATTACCTTAGTCTTCTCCTTCGGTATTTATCAAAAAATAAAATCGCGCTGCTTTATGGTATATTTTCGTATCCTGTTCATAATCATCATTTCCCGCAAAATATGTAAAGCCCGCCTTCTTAAGTAATTTCTTTATTTTCCGTTTCAAAAGAAAACAATCTTCTTCACTCCATATATCTACCTGTATATAGTATTCTTCTGCTTCGTTCTTATCGTCGCTATGGTTCGCGTCGGTATCCGTAATATAGTAAAAAGTAATATGGGTATCGTTTATATCCTGGTTATACCAGCCTTCTTCTACGTGTTTTCCCGTTATACCTATTACGTCTGCTATATACGCCGTTAAATCCAGGTCTTCGTTATTCGGATAATCCGCCATGATCTGCTTAAGCTGCTGCTTTTCTTCTTCACTCAGAAGTGCCATATTATCCCCCTAACTTTTCCTTTAAAACTTTCTCGTATTCTTCTTCTGCTATGCTCTTTAGTGCGCGATATGTCGGGCGCGCTGCTTCCAGCATGAATTTTTTAGGCTTATGCATCGTCGTACCCCATTCATGGAACTTCATGTAGAAAAATGGCGAAGTATCGCTTTTTTCCCAGCCTATGACTTCTCCATAGTTCCCGCTTTGTGTCGTTCCCTTCTCCGGGACATTATCCGCCGCGTGCTGCCCCGTCCTGCTGCCGCGCCGCCCGGATTTCATAGGGTTTTTACTGTATGCTTTCTTCCTTATCTGCCCTTCCGATTCTTCTAAGCCGACTTTCCCGGCTTTCTTTACAATCTTTTTATTTAGGTCTTTCAGTTCCGACGCTGTAGCAAGCCTTTCTATTTCCCGCTGCACTTCGTCCAGTCCCAAAAAATCCATAGTAATATTAAAACTCATACTACTTCTTGCCCTTTAAGTACCACTTTCCGGCGGTCGTATTTGCCGTAATCGGCATTGATAAGCTTAAATATACGTTCGCCCCATACTACCCGGTATTCCTTTGTATTTAAGGCTTCCAGGGCTTTGCAGTATCGCGTTTCAAAGTTCATTACATTTTCTAACTTTGCTTCCAGGGCGGTATACAGTTCTTTCCCGTACAGGCTCTTTACTTCACACCAGCATTTTAAGTAGTCGTCCCACTTTTCTACTGGTCGCCCTTTTTCTACGGTCTTTTGCCGCTTCTGTATCATTACATACATTTTACCTACCCCACATTCGCTAGCTTATCCAGGATAGTTTGTGTTATCTTATCCTGTTTCGTGTTATTGCTTACTGTAGTTCCTCTTACGTCGTACATATCGCTTATTACTTTCTTCTGTAAGAGGGTTGCAAGTCTGCAACCTCTCTTATATTCTTCTTCGCTATTGTATTTATCCTTTTCCCGGTATGCAGTACCCACACAACCGTCTATATAAGCTTCGGATATATCTATAAGCTCCGTGATATAGTCGTTATCATCGTCATAGCCTACCCTTAAATATTCCTTCGCTTCCTGTAATGTGATCGCCATAAGCTACGCCTACGCTGCCGCGAACTCAATTTTAAAGTCTGCTCTGTCGTCCAGTTTCTCACAGTCAAAGCGCTCCTGTACTTTCAGCGCCAGTTCGTCAGATTCAAAGAATACAGACTTATCCGTAGACACTGTATAGCCTTTTCTCTCGAAGAATTTAACCAGGGCATACAAATTTACTACATAGAAAATCATTTTTTCTGTAGTGCTTGCTGTAATATCTTCGTCACTCAGCGTAATAAGCTCTTTACCCTGGAAGTATTCTTTACCGTTTACCTCTTTAACCAGGTCTAAGTTTCTTCCGTTCTTATCTTCCTGTGACTTTAAGTACACGCTGCCGGAAAGGTTTGTAATTACTACCACTCTTCCGCGAAGTGTCGGTAATACTCCGTCGATAATTTTCTTTACATCTCTCCAATCCTTCGCACCTGTAGACTTGTCTACGGCATTGGCTTCTACGATCTGCATAATCTCATCATTTTCAGTATTAACCCCAGCTTCCGCGAAGTCCGGCTTAATAACTTCCTGTACGATATTTACGGCTTCGTCTTCCTGTAAATCGTTTGCAATCGGTACAAGCGAACCGTAATTCTCAATGTCGTACTTGATATCCTCTGTATTTGCCGCTTCTCCTGTAAGCTTCGTGCCAGATTTATACTTTTTCAGCTTTTTACCGCCGATTTTTGCAAACGGCATTTTGCCATGGTTAGAGGTTGCTTTGATTACATGGCAATGGTTTTTAAGGCTTGGGAAACCAGCTCTTAATACCTGGATATCGTTTACGAACTGCTCCGGCAGAATAGCAGCGTTACCGTCGATATTTACGGCAGCTCTTTCTTCGTCTGTCAGTGCTGCCTTTCCATGCAAAGCAAATTTTACGGCAGCTCTCAACTCGCTTACTGCTCCTGTTGATCTGCTTTCTTTCTGTTTCTTCTGTCTTCCCAGGTCTTCCCGCTCTTCGTCGTCCTCTGCTTCTCTTACCGCAAGCAATTTCTGTAATTTTCTCTTTTCTGCTAAAGCTTCCTCCGCCTTGTCCGCGTCTCTGCTTTCCAGGTATCCGTTAATTTCCTCTGTTTTCTGTACAATCTCTTCTCTTAATTCCTGTACTGTCATGTGGTTACTCCTTGTTATTTTCGTCTGCGATTTCCAAAAGTCGCGCTTCTTTTCTCAGCTCTTCCAGCCGTTTCTCTTCTTTGGTATCTGCTTTCATACGTTCAAAGCTTCTACAGTTAATTTGTGAACTGTCATAAGCTGGGAACGTACACGGGCTTACTTCCAACAGCTCCGCTTTTACAACACTTCTTTTGTACATTTCTTCGCCTTCGTGCTGTACTTTGCTCCATTTATCTTCTAAACAGATAAAACCGAAGCTACTACCGTCTACGTCTCCACGCTTCACGCTTTCCCGTACATCGTTTCCCCATGTGTTATTAGGTAAATCAATGTCGTAATTCAGCCCGGTAGTATCCCCCATGTTAAATCTGAGTGTATCCGTCTTCGTGCTTCCAAGTGGTCGGCTTGTGTCGTGATTCCATAACGCTTTTATCTCGCTGCCGTTCTCTTTGCATCTGCTTAAGCTTTCATCGAAGCACCCCGCGGCGATTTCCTCTAAATATTTGTCGCCCCAGCGGTCAGTAATAACTACAGGCGTATTATACTTAACTGCATAACCGCCAATCGTGCGGCTTTCTTCGCCTTCTGCTGCTCTCACTTCAAGCGGTATCCCCTGGCACGCTGCATAATTTCTTCTTTCCTGGATTTCCGCCGCATCTTCTGTACTGTGTGTGTTATTCTCCGGCATTTCCCTTTGTGTCCTTTCCTAAGTCCTTAAGCTTAAGCACACCAGCATTTACTATAAGGTCGTCCCCGTCCTCTGTAGTTTCCCTTCCAAGCTCTAACCTGGCTTCGTTCGGTTTCATGATTCCGCCCGCCACGTAAGCGCATAATATTTTTTGCTGGGTTTCCGGCGAAGAACGCAAAATAACATTTGTGTTATGCTTCGCTTTATATCCTTGTGCCCTGTCGTCTTTTGTTAAGCAGCCCCACGTTACTTCCTGTTCGATAGATTCATACAGGATAAGCAGTGTATCCACCAAAAAGCTTAACTGCTGCTGTTCTAGCGAATTATTATTTGTGTCTTTCAAGTCGTTAAGCTGATACATTTTTATACCAAATAGCGCCGCGATCTGACTTATAGACATTCTTCTTATCTGCTCATACTGTGCGTCTGCCAGGGATAAATTTACGGGTTGTACATTAAATCCCGCCGGAACTGTAAAAATACGTTTTCCTTTGCTGTACAGTTTTCCAAACTTTTCCTGTATCTTTTTAAGCTCTTTTTCGTCCCTTATGTCGCTTGTAAGCTGTATTACCATTTTGTTAGTCAATCCATTATCAAATAACGTGTTAAGGTAATTCTGTGCTTTAATCTGTACGTCTATCGTGCTTTTTACGATAGTCCTTACCGCTTCCGTGTTAATTCCGTCCATAGTAAAGCCTTTGAATATCAGCAAATCCTCATAAAAGGCGCTTTCGTTCATTCCCGTACCTGGTACTTTGAAATCAACTAAAACTTTATGCTTTTTGGTTGATCTGAGTACACCCGCATCGTCTATAGTGATTCCTTCTATCGTGCAAGGGTACAAAGCTTCTATTTTTCCTTTTCTTCCGTACACTTTTACCGCTCCGGCTATTCCTTCGTGTTGCCTGGTGGCTTCTATTGCCTTCCAAAAGTCTACCGCCGTCATATACGGGTTTGGTCTTAAACTCAAAAGCTCATATAACGGGTGTTCTTTTGCCCTTCTTTCGCCTGTTTCCGTGTCCTGGGTAAGATATAGCGGCGTTTTCGCCACTGCTTCCGACAGCTTTTTTATACAGGTAAAGTAGGTTGCTTCCTTCATTGCCGCCGCTGGTTGGTCTTCTTCTATCCCAAAAACCTTTAAAAAAAGCTTTTCTTCGTCCGTAAGTCGCGGCGTATCGTCTACTTCTTCGCTTCTTTTTTCCAAAAAATCCAAAAACATTAACTTTTACCGCTCCTTACTATCATAATCGCGACTGCTGCCAGCTCAGCAGCTAAAACATACATACCGATATGCGGGTTTATGTCGTATGTCGTCCCAAACACTACCGCCATAGCTGCCAATAATAGCCCGTCTGCGATCACTATTTTTTTCTTCATGTTTTTTAACTTCTTAAGCATATTTTTTCCTTCTTACATCGCGTCCAGGTATTCCACCGGGTTATAGTGTTCAATACCATTTTCTTCGATGCACAATAGCAAGCCCATAAGCATGGCTATTACACCGTCGATTTTAAATTTACTTTTCTTCTTACTGTACTTGACTCCTAACATTTCGTCGTAAACTGCTATACAGTTTTTCGCCATAAATCGGAAGCACTCATTTTCTGCAATAACCAGCCTTTCGTCTACTAATAGGTTCTCAAAATCGTTAATAACCTGTGTCATAGTCTTAGTTCCCTGTCCTATTGGGATAACGTCCCAGCGGTCTTCTAATCGGTTTATGATTGTTGTACTTCCCCACTGGTCGAAGCCTATCTGTTCTATCCTGTATTTTTCGTCCAGTTCTACCGCATGGTCTAAGAAGCGTTCAAAATTTACATATTTTCCGTCTAAAGCTATCAAATCGCCTTTTTTTATCCAGTACTCATAAGGGTTATTGTCCTTATGCTGCCTGTAAGCTACCGTTTCTTTCGGCGTATACAGGTACGGCACTACGATAAATCGCCCGGTTGTCTCTTCATAAAACACCAGGACAAAGCCCGTAATATCATTTTTACTTGATAAATCCAGTCCGCCCCAGCACTTCCAGCCTTCTAAGTCTTTCGTGTCTACCTTTTTCGTACACAAGTCCCATAAGTCCATATTTATAGCGCCTTTTTCATGGTCTAACGCTACGTGCTGGTTTAGGAACATACGCCTAAACATATTTTCCTGTAAAGGCATAAGCCGTATACGCTTCGCATAGTTCGCCAGGTCTTCCAGCTTCCTAAATACTCCTAATGCCGGGTTCGATTTATACCATTGTGTTTCGTCCTCAACATTACAATCTTTATCAGCTTCGTAAATC
Source organism: Bariatricus sp. TF06-38A (assembly GCF_027690675.1). Classification (NCBI taxonomy): domain Bacteria; kingdom Bacillati; phylum Bacillota; class Clostridia; order Lachnospirales; family Lachnospiraceae; genus Bariatricus; species Bariatricus sp. TF06-38A. The sequence goes on along the minus strand of NZ_JAQFCE010000004.1, from coordinate 129,036 downwards.
CTATAGTAAAAGCTCGGGTCGTTCACTTCCCCGGCTTCTATTTTCTTTGCCATAGTATAAAGCTGCATTTCCGGGTTTGCCGGGTCTTCTCCGCTGGAAGCCGTTGTAATTGTCATTATTAACGGCTCGTCCCATGCTCCTTGTCCCGTTCTCAGCTTTCCGTACATTTCGTCGTTTTTCGCCTGGTGTATCTCGTCCAGGACGGCTACATAATCGTTAAAGCTGTCGGCGTTGTCTGCATCTGACGACAGTACCATAAGCTTATTACCGTTATCTTTCCGTATAATGGTTTTCGTACTGCTTGTAATCTTGCAGTAGCGGCGTAGCGTCTTATTTGCTTTTATGAAATGTTCTACCGTTCCGTACAGCTCGCCCGCCTGTTTGGTTGTATTTGCCGTTAAAATAAAAAGCGCGCCGAAGATATGCCGTTGACAGAAAAAGAGATATACTACTATAATCGCCGCCAGGAATGACTTACCATTTTTTCGCGGTATATTTATATGTGCTTCTCTATGTTTCCGCTTGCCGTCGCTCCTTCTCTTTACGCATAGGATTTCTGTTATTATTTCAAACTGAAATTCTAATAAATCAAAGTTTCGGCTTGCTCCTCTATCATTGGTCAACTTCGACACGAACTTAAATACTTTCTTTGCTTCCTCTACATCGTAGTAGTATTCTTCCGTATCCCACTTCTTTTGTAACTTCTCCAACCAGGCAGCTAAAAGCAGTTCCGTGTTAATCATGTGCTATCATTCCGTCCAGCTCCGCGTCTATGCCGCCGTCGCCTTGTGCGCTCTCTGCCTTCATTCTCTGCCGCGCCGCTGGCGTTAATCCTAATTCTTTCGCCCAGGCTCTCATTTCCGTCTGTGCTTTATTTGCTATGCTTACTTCTGGTCTTTGCTGTTCGTAACCATTATCGCCCACTTCCATACTGTAACCTTTTTCGTCTATGATCTGTTCGCACTTCTGCCACTTTGCATAGTTCGTACAGTAAGCTTCTAGGGCTTTAAGGTCTTTGTCCGTAAATTCTTTTTCTTCTTCCGCGAAGATTTTCGCAATCCTTCGCCACTCTTTTTTAGCCGCCGCACTTAACCACTTCGGGCAAGGTTTCGGCTTGTTTTTTTCTGTCTTTTTTTCTTCATTCGCCATACTGCCACCTTCTCAGACCCCCCCCCTATACAAAAAATCGGCGTTTTTTTTCAAATCAACTTGAACTCGGGACTTTTAAAAAGAAATAAAAAGTTTTTATATCCCCCCGCTGTCTCCGAACTCGCGCCGGAAGCGCTGTAGCATATCGTAAAGCGTTCGCTGCATCTTCTTTTTTGCCATGTATCCGCGGTCATATTCTTTATGTATGCGCCTGTGGTTTGCTTCGCTCAGCCCTATTACATTGTCTCTATCAAGTCGTCTATGCCATGCTTCCGTAACCTCTTCTATGTGGTGGTACTGCTCCGCTGTTATCACTATTCCCGTTGTGTAGTATTCAAATATATCTACGCCAAGTTGCGCCGCTTCCTGGTTGGCTCTGAACCCTTCCCAGGCTTTGCTATTATAGAACTGCTGCCGCCGGGCTTCCTCTTCGTTCTCCATACGCTTACGCTTGTATTCTCTGTACTTCTCTCTGTCTGTGTTCTTGTGCCTGTCACAATACTTAACCCCAGCTTCTACTACCTTGTGGCAGCCCGGGTAACTGCATAACTTCTTAAGCATCTATCTTTCTTCTTTCATAGTGCCGCCCTGGATTTCATGCGGCACTTGGGAGGTTTAGACAAACAAAAAAAGAAGAACCAGGCAAAGGGTGCTTTCCTTTACCTAATTCTTCTTGCGTTTGTATCTATAGATTATCATAAAGTTTCTTTAGTTTCAATTCTTTTTTGTTATGTTTTCTCTATAGTTTGCTGAGTTTTTCCACGCTTTTTCCTGGTCGTTGGCAGTCCATGTATACGCTTCCAGTTATTGTTCTTGTCCTGGTTCTCACGTAACAACTGCTGCCGCCTTCGGCTTCGTATGATCTGCTTTTGTCTGTCTCGTATTTCCCGCTGTCTTAATTCCTTCTTTGCTTTCTTGTTTCCGAAGCTCGCCCGTATTATCAATAACATTTCCTGTAGGCTCATCATTATTACATTGCCTATCTTCGCTATACGCTCTCCTGTAGCTGCTGCATATATGTAACCGTTCCGTACTTCCGTCACGCTGTTAAGTGTGCTTCGTAGTGTCTTCCCGTTCTTTCTACCGTATACTATCATTTCTTCTTTTCTCCTACTACTTCCAGGTTAATAGGTTCTATCATATCGTCCAGCATAGCATAGTAAGGCTTCTTATTCCCTGGTGCTGCTTTCAGATTCACATAACGGAAGTGTATAAAATAGGCGTACATATCGTCCGTGTTCGGCAGCTTCCGTATTTCCTTTACTGTACCTATCTTCCCCAGGATATGCTTAATATGTTTCTGCCTTACGCCTACTTCCTTAAGCCTGGCTTCGTTGCATATTACTTTTATTCTTTGCCCTTTTCTAATCATAAGCCTTCCCTTTTCATTGTTATTTTTACACCCTTGCTACAAACGCCTTCTACTATCTCTACTTCATCATCAAGTATATCTTTGCTCAGATATTTCTTTGCGCTTTCACATTCAATATTTACAATGAATCTCTTTCCTTCATCACAAGCTTTATAAAGTGCTATGTTTTCCTTCTCTCCTGTTACTGTTAATAAATCTCTTAGCGTTATTTTTCTTGTTTCCATGTTCTCTTATTCCTTCCCCGTGTCAGATTCTGACACCTTTACGCCTATAATGCAAAAGCCTTCTGTTAGTCCTCTATGCTCATTCACTACATAAGCTATTTCCGCCTTAAATGTTCTTCCCGTGTTGCGTCCGTCTTTAAACTCCATATACTCTATAATGTCGCCTTCCTTGTATCCGGCATCTTTACAGATTTCAAAACTTTTCTTTCCGCTTACAACGTCGTCATAATTCATAGCCGCAAGCCGTATAATATGTGTCTTCGGTTCTGCTGTCGTCGCTTCGCTCGGTAATGTCTCCATTTTCTTATCATCGGACTGCTGCCGTAGCTTCGCTTTTGTATCCCGATCTATTGCTGCTTGTTCTTCATCGTACCGCTGTTCCTCTGTTTTCTCTGCTTCTGCCTTATTTGTGTACTTATCGCACTTTTCGCAAGTTCCCGTTTTTACGTTGCACTCACTGTAGTATTGGCAAGAATAGCATAGGCTCGTAATGCTTTCCGGGTGTGCTGGCTCGTAATCGTCGCCCGGCTTCTTTTCCGCTTCTTTCTTCTCTCGTTCTTCTTTTACCATTTCCCGAACGTCTTTACTTAACAGCTCTCCATTTTCAATAACTTCATGCTGTTTTTCTTCCGGCAGCCTGGAAGTTTCATACGCTGTAGAAAAGTTTATTTTTCCGTCTTTAAATGCTTCCTTGCCTTCTTCGCACAAATTGTTATTGATACTGTTGATCTGATTTATCTTACCCGTAGACTTCCCGGTAACATTTGCTATATAGTCTCTCATTTTCCCCTCTATAGTCAGTTCCCCGGATTCCCTGGCTTTTACCAGGTACTTTGTAAACTCAGCTACGCCGTTCGTTAATTCCCAGTCGCTAAGCTGTCGGTTAAAGATATTTGCACTATGCAGTGTCAGCATAAACAGGCTTTCGCTCATTTCTTTTATTTTGCAGTCCACAAGCTTAAATTCGTCGTGTCCACGCTCGATATTAAGGACTGCTGCCGCTGTACGTCTATGTCCTACTATTATTCTGTCTTGCCCGTCTACACGCCCTACTATGATTTCCTGTAGCTGTCCGACTAAAAGCATATTGTCCGCCAGTTCTTCTATATTGTCCTGGCTATACTTGTTATGCTCCGACGGAATCAATGTACGCGGGTCTAAGCGTACCTTTCTGTAGTCCTTTGCAAAAATAATATTTTTCTTGCTGTTGGCGTTAAGTCTGTCGCCTATGCCAATCTTTCCCATTGCTGTATCTCCTTTCTACTGTTCCCCTATTTTTCTCCTGGGCTTAACCGTCTTATCCCTTTTCTTTCGTCTTCGCTTCCTTCTTTGTATCCGACTTCGTACCCAGTTTCGTATCCGTCAACAAAGCCACCCGCTTTTATTCCGCCTTCATGCCCTTCCCGGTATCCATCAGTCTTACCAGCTCTGTACCCGTCGGTAAAACCGCCCGCTTTTGTTCCGTCTGTATATCCTTCCGTATATCCGTCAGCCTTCCCGGTTTCGTATCCGTCTATAAAGCCGATGCTATACTTTGCCAGCAAAACCCTTCTTAATGTTTCCTTGAATTCTTCAAGCATCTTTACACCCGCTTTCCCATATACTCTAATACCAGGTTCTTATAATCTCTTGTCGCTGCGCTTCTCGGTGTTGTCTCTAACAGGCTTTGCCCGTTCTCATACGTCCACGCTGTTACTTTCTTGCTATGTCTGATATGCGTATTAAATACGTCGTATTTGCTATTTCTTAAAGCTTCCTCGCCTTTGATTACATCAATATCCTTTGTGTACATCGTTACCAGGCAGCGCACGCTTTCCAGCTTTTCGTTATACGGTCTGATTTCCTGTATAATGTCGTCTAACTCTTCCATACCGTCTAAAGCGTTCTTATCTGCCTTAATCGGTATAATAATGTCTTCTGCTGCTGCCAGGGCGTTAAGCACCTCTATTCCTACTCCCGGGTGGCAGTCAATAATACAATAATCGTAATCTTCTTCCACCTGGTTAAGTACGTGTCTGATTCTTCCCATTTGGTCGCCGTCCTTATCTGTTATAAGGTCGTCTGCTGCCGCTACCAGGTTCATATTAGACGGGATAATATCCAGCCCCCAGCGTCCGCTCGGTACAATTACATCTTGCGCGAACAAAATCGGATTTCTAAGTACCTCTTCCATGCTCAGCGCGTCATAGCTGTGCTTTTCAAAGAATTTTGTAACTGCTGCCTGGAAATCATTGTCAATCAATAATACTTTCTTCCCGTGTACCTGGCTCATAATCAAAGCCATGTTGATAGCTGTTGTACTCTTCCCTACGCCACCTTTTAAATTTACTACTGCTGCTGTTCTCATTCGTTCTACCTCACTTTCTTTTATTTCACTTTCCACGCTGCTAAGCCCATATTTTCGACCATTAAGACACAATAGCCATCTAACAAGCCTTCTATTTCTCTTTCTGTGCTGTATACCTGTACTGTAAGCTTCTTTCCTGTAAACTTCCCGTTATCTTCTTCCAGTAATATTAAAACATCGTCCGGCTCATATCCTCGGTCTTTCAATATCATGTATGTAGAGTAAGACGCTTCCAGCTCTGTAGCTGTGTTCTTATCGCATTTCTCATAATATTTCTTTCCTATCTTTCTTTCGTCCGGCTCAATATGTAGTTTTCCTTTTAACCATTCAATCGCGTTCATTTGCCTAAACTTCCCTTTCTGCGGCGGCAGCAGAAAAGCCCCGCCGCTGGTGCTTCGTTGTCGTGTTACGTGTGTGATATACATTTCCTTGCTTTTTGCCATAACCATAAGCAGTTACAAGCGCTTTTCTCTTTCGTACTATTCTTTATGTTGCTGGCAGTAACCCAGGGCTTAATACGTCGTCTACCGTCCGCCCCTGGCAGCCTTTGTTATCGCATTTCCGGCAGTCTATGCCGCAAAATCCAATAAAACGTTTTTTGTTTACCCGCTCTGTAATCTTTGCTTTTTCCTTCGGGTATGTGTCACTTACTATTTCCAGGTCGTCTATCGTTCCTTCCAGGTATGCAGTTATAAGCTCTATTGCTGCTTCGCTTCCGTAGACTACAACCGCTTTCCCGCCAATGCTGTTTATCATATCCACAAACTTAAGCTGATTATCTGAAGCTTTGCCATTTCCTACTTTCAGCTCTACATACAGGTTGTTATACTTCCCGGAAGCATACGGTAAGCAGATATCGCTTACGCCTGGCTTCATGCCCTGGCGTTTCAATTCTGCCCCAGCTCTCGCACTTCGCTTCCCTTCATTCGCTGCATGGTACATAGCCTTAAGCTGTGGGTATTTGCCCTGCTGCCAGCGCGCCCAGTCAAATATAAGGCGCTGTGCCTGGTCTTCTGATTCTGTTATATTCATTCTCCTAAGTCGTCTCCTGTAATCGTCAATATTGTTACTCCGATGCTTGCCACTACCACAAGCCACCACATAAGCCCTACGGTTAATGCAGTCCCAACTTGCGCCCATACAAGCGCCGCCTTCTCTTTCCCGTGTGGCTTCTCCCGGTAGTAGCCCCGTTCCTCTTCCCGCATTTCTTCCCGCATCTCGTCAACGTCCAGCCATAACAGGGCGAAGCAGAACGCTACAATAGTCCCGGTAAGATAGATTGCTTTAAACATTTTCTTCCTTCCCTTCGTCCTTGTCTTTCTCTGCTGCCTGCTCCGGCACTTTTGCAATATATGTACCTACTGCCTTTTTGATCTCGTCCACCTTCTCAGCCGGAAACGTGCCTTTAATTACTTCTTCCTTAAGGATTTCGTCCATAGCCTGTCCCGCCAGTGCGATACCTTCTACTAAGCCCTGTTCGTAACCGTTGTTATAGCTCTTGTCGGTTACTCTCGTTAAATAGCCGTCCAGCTCCTTACGGCTCATTCTCTTAATTTTTCTTGCTAAGTCTCTGTCAATTCCTAAAGTTTGTCCCATTCTAGTTCTGTCTCCTTCCAGGTTTGGTTAATTTTTACAAATGTGTAGGTAAAGAACGTATAACCCGTCTTTTCGTGTATTCCTTCCTGTACGCTGTCGCCGTCCAGGTAATAGGACTGCTCCAACTTCTTCGGAAGCCTTGCGATACGGTTATACCAGCCTTTGTCTTTTACTGGCTCTTTCCTCAATACCTTCGGTTTCCTTAAGTTCCGTGAACTATTCCAGCGCTTTCCTTGCAGTGCGTCCGGGCTTCTTAACATTCCGTCGCTTTGCTTTATCAGATACGACGCTAATTTAGCGTACTGTCCTGTATCGTCTAGCGGGTTGTGGTGTGTCCTTCCTCTTCCCTTCCAGCACCGTACTATAGCTTGCTGGCTTATCTCTTCGGGTGTATTTATGACTAAGTGATGATGCAGCGCCCCTTTCTTCCCGATCTCCATTACATGAATGTACTTGAACGGAATACCATGACGCTTATACAGCTTTCGCATTTCCCTTAAGAAGTCGTCTGCGTCTTCCCGCATCTGTACTCTTTCGGCTGGTCTTCTCTCCTTTCTGTAGTCTAATACCAGGTGTGTATCTCCTTCCTGGAAGTTCTCATTTATCAGCCTTCTCAACTTCTTCTCTGCTGCTCTCTTATTCACTTTAATCTGTTCTTCTTTGGTAAGTGCCTTCCTCTCCCCTCTCTTTATTCCCTTCTTCCCGTATCTGCTGCTATAGTATTTCATTACCTCTACAGTTCTACCCGCTTGTACTACCTCTATGATGTATGGCATATATCCTAACTCCTGTTCCTAAAGTTAATACTTTTATCAAGCCTTAAAACTGGTAAAACCCCTTGAATTTAAAGGCTTTCCAGTTGCTTTTTCGCCGGATATTTGCTATACTATCTTTGTGAGTTGAAGTACAGCTTTGTACGGCAAAGCCGCTAAGTTATTTCCCGATAACCTAGCGGCTTTTCTTTTTGTCTTTCTCTGTTTTCGGGTGTATGTGCTTACGCTTCTTTCTTTAACTCCGCTGGTGCTGCTACCTGGTATTCCTCAATACTCAGCTCGTAACACGTTCTAACCTCGGTTTCCCCGTGTTCCAGCTCTTTTGTATACTCCCGGCTCTGTAAACGTCCGCGTACTTCGATACAGTCCCCTACATTAAGGTTATCTGCTGCCCTTGCCGCTGTTCCGTTCCATGTGATCGCCGGGATATAATCGCTTACGTTGCTTTCGTCGTCTTCGCGCCAGCACGCTAAAATCATATCCGTAATACGGATACCGCGCGGCGTAGTCCGCATATCGCCCTTTTTACATACGAACCCGGTTAAAACTACCCCGTTCGTATCTCCTTCGTATTCCTGGTCTGTAATCTCCTGGGCGCGCACTGAAATATATAACTTGCTATGTTCTTTCTCTGCTGCCTGGTTCTTCTTGTCGTGTTCTTTCTCTTTGGTTCTGCTGCCGTCGGTGTCCTTCCGTTTGATATTTCTTGTACGGATTCTTCCAGTAACCAGCAGCTTACAGTCTAACAGGTCTTTTACCTGGTCGATTGCTGTTAAGCTCTCAAAAGCTGGCGTACCTTCTTCTACGATTACCTGGGTAATATCCTTAATGCCGCTTACCCTTTCTGTTGCCATGTTGAACCCGTAGTAAGCTACTCCGCGCTTATCTACGCTTACCTGGTGCGGATACTCTAACGGTTCTCCGTACAATGTTATATAGTTATTCATCGGTTTTACTCTCCTTCTCATTGCTTTTCGCTTCCCAGTACTTTCCTTCGCTTTCATAGTACAGTTTGTACATTCCTGGCGACCACTCGCCCGTCTCTATTGCACTTTCCATACTTACGCATAATCCCATATACTCTGTAGTCTCATACGGGTACGTGCCGGAAATATGTATACAGCCCTGGTATTCTCTCGTAACCCCGGTATCGTCTGTAACGGTAATCGTTCCCCAGGCGTTTTGTTCTGTCTGAATCTTCCCGGATTCCGGCGCTACTTCTGTTACTTTCGGCTGGTTCTCTTTGGCAACGATCGCGGTAAGCAGTACAATACAACATATTGCGATAGCCCCCGCGATAGATTTACTACATTTAGTTCTTGCCCCGATGATTCCTAATAACATCAACGCAATCATTACACCTAAAAATATTTTCAGTCCTAACACTTAGTCTTTACCTTCCCCATTTACTACGGAATATAGCCAGGCTCTTTTTAAATTCGTCCTGGTTTTTCTTCTTTTGTACTACTTCCGGGTCGTCCGGGTTCTTTGGTTCGGTTCGGTGTCTTAAGTCCGGGCGTTCTGCTGCTGTAAGTACCAGGGTAGTACCGTAGATATCTACAAAATGCTTCTGCCCACAAAAGCTACATTCGTGTTCGGTGTTGTCCTTAAGCCCTACCAGCACACGCCCGCACTGTAAACAGTGCTTATGTTTCTTATTTTTCAAGCTTCCAACTCTTTTAAGTGTCATTTCTTCGGTTTTCCTTTCTCTTCCGGCGTTTCCTTCGCCGCCAGAAACATTTTAGTAGCAATATAAACGGCTTTCTGCATCGAAGTATCAAGCTGTCCTACAAGTTCCAGCGCTTCGTCTGCTCTTGCCTTCTGTTTATCAATGCTCATAACTGCCGCTGCCATATTTTCGCCCCTTTCTTCTTGCCCCGTATCCGAAGCCATAACCGAAAGTATAGCCACCGTAGCCGCGTTCCTCTTCTTCGTCGCGCTGCCCGCTTACTTTCACGTTCTGCCCGGTATATGGAACACATGATAATACTGTGTCTCCTTCGTTCTTGCAGTTGCTTATCGCTGTACATTTGTTTCTTGCTGGTACTAACCTGGTTTCTACTCTCCCGCTTTCCTTCTCAATCTCAACAACCCATTTTTTCACTGCTTCGTTCTCCTTTTCTTTGTTACTTTTTCGCGATTTTACCTATAAACAAGGGCTTTACGACTGCTGCCACAGTCTTTTATCTTTGGTTCGTGCTTCTGATTCTTTTAATCTCTTCCGCTACGTTCTTAGAAGTCCGCTGCTGTAATAAATTGTCACTGATCTGATATGTGTACTCACTTGAACCAGGAAGCTTTATGGCTATTCCTATAGGAAGTTGCCCCATTTGCATAGCAACCCGGATAAATTGCGGCGAAACGCCCAATATTTCCGCTGCTTCCGCTGGTTTTATGTTGTTTTCCCTCAATCTATCCCGCCTTTCTATGTAATATCCGCCCTCTGCATTTTCCCAGGCTTGGGACTGGCTACCGCGGTAGGCTGCATTACGGATTTAGGCATTTCCCCTACCAGGTGGCGCGCGTGAATGATTCTTTTTCATTTTTGTGCTTCTCCGTTCCGGCTTTATTTACTGTGTAGTCGCTTTTTCCCATTAAAAAAGCTGTAGAAAAACCTGTTATACATCCGCACACTCTCTAGCTGGTGTACCCGCTGCTATTTTTATCACAGTATCCAGCTTAAGCTATTCGCTTGCTGTCGCTGCTGCAAGGTAGCCAACCTTGCTACTAATGCGCCGCGTGGGACTCGAACCCACGCCCGCCCGGTTATGAGCCGGGTGCTCTGACCAACTGAGCTAACGGCACTTGCGGCTATTGCCGCTTATGTATATTCCTCATAAATATTTCCGTACAAGTCAAATGCTAACTGACCGTCTAAATTTTCGTCTTCCATCCACCATTTAAAGACTTTTTCCCAGTACTCCACATATCCATTACTTTTAATTTTCTTCTTGTCCGTTCTATAATCATTCTGTCGAACGCTCTTATATATGCATCTCTGTATTTGGGGTATCTTTCAAATTCCTTCCACCTGTGTTTACCAGCTAACGGGCAGCCTATACAGCCTACCCTATTCCAGCCGCAGCCGTAGAGTTCATTTAACTCGATGTCCTCTTTTCTTATGTACCAATATAAAAAATCATCGTCCCACTCTATCAGCGGATTTATCAACGTTTTTTGCGTCCTGTAGCAATTTTCTACGGTTCTCCTTGTCTCTGAATTATCTAAATTTAGAACAACCACCCCCCCCTTGTCTGTTAATCGAAAATTTTCATTTTCTTCTATTTTGCTTAAAAGTTCCTTTCGGGGATTCGTTATTGTAACTATCCCCTGGTTCTCTTTTCTGTTCCTGCTTTCCGCTTTTCTTACTCCGGTTACTAATTTTTCTCCTATCCCGGTATTCTCTTTCAAATCTTTACAGCAATATCTCATTTTTCGCGTTGGCGGTGTTCCATGTCTTACGATCAACTGCCACATTGTTTCTGCCGGGTAAAATATCTCGTATGGTATTCCCATAGCTTCATATTTTTGTTTTTCTTTTCTAATGAAATACACCGTTTCCGGCGCGTCTACCGTCGTATGGTTATGTCTTATCTTGTATTCCAACCCATACATATTTTTTGTCTTTAATGCTATGTGTTTTAATACGCTACTATCCTTTCCGCCACTATCCGATATTACGCACCCGTTATTACCGCACATCATGTGCAATATTTCTATTGCTTGTTTTTCTTGTTTTTCCATATCCTTTTCCATTCTGCTAAGCAGCTTCCGCCGCTTCTTACTTTTTTCTCTGCCAAAAGTGTAGTAAAATGTCTATCAAGTTCCCCGGTTGTCAGCCCTGTAGTTTCTGCCAGCTTTTCTATAAAGTCGCAATAATCTTTATGTGCTTCTTCAAAGCCTTCCTTTGCTAATATTGCTTTCTCAATGTTTTCCAGCTTTTCTAAGCCTTTGGCTTCTACTTGTTTCCAAATTTTAATTTGTTCTTCGCTCATTGCTCTGCTGTCCTTCCAATCCTAAAATATAGAAATATACTTTTCTTTGCAGCTTGTAGTCCATTCTGTCAATGAGACTATGTAGCGCTCTTTTTATTCTGTTTTTTTTCATTTCTTGCTCCTTTCGTCTTTTGTTCATCGTTGATTACATTTACATTATAGTGTACTAGATTTACCTTGTCAACATATTTTTAATCTTTTTGTTGATTAAGTTTACTTTTTATGCTATCGTATAATTAAATTACAGAAAGGGGGATTTATTTTGAACGAACGTTTAAAAGAGTTACGTAATTATCTCGGACTTAGCCAGGAAGCTTTTGGGGAAACTGTTGGAGTTACAAAAGCTGCTATCAGTCGCATAGAAAGCGGTATCAATTCCTTATCTGATAGAATGATTCTATCTATAGTTACTCAGCATAACGTAAGTGAAGAATGGCTCAGAACTGGTAACGGCTCTATGTTTAACGCAATGTCCGAAGATGAAGAACTGGACTTATATGTAGGTCGTATCTCCGGCGGCTCTGATGAATTTAAGAAGAACTTAATTAAAACTCTTTGTAAATTGTCAGAAGACGAATGGGACGTACTTAAGAAAATCATTTCAGAAATGAAATAAGGGATAGACGCTATTAACGTCTACCCCTTCAAGCCCAGGATATAAAAATATATCTTTCTTAATAGTTTTTCTTCCTGGATAGTGTCTATAAGGTTGTGTAGCTTCTCACGCATTATAGTTAAGCCCCCTTCCTTTGACAATATCCATTATATTCCTATTTTTTCTGCTCGTCCCGGATTTTAAAAACATTTCCAGGATTGTGGAAATATTTACAAGAATACCAGGTAAAAAGCTGTGTTATGATATACTACTTATATTCTGAATCGTACAGATCGCTTATACGGCATCCTAAGCCTTTGGCTATTTTTTCCAGGTTTGCCAGTGTTGGCGAAGTTTTACCATTTTCAATATTATTTAGCGTGGACTTGCTTACACCAGTCATTACGGCTACAGCTTCCAGCTTTAAGCCTTTGGCTGTACGCACTTCCCACAAATTTACTTTTAACATTATCCTACCTTCCTTTCTGCGCGATAGGATAAGGATAATGTTAGTATTGCTTTTGAAAGGAACTTATTTATGGGATTATTTAGTAAAGAAAGCTGTATTGTTTGCGGCGGTAAAGTTAATGCATTGACAAAAGCTAAAACTGCCGAAGGTTCGGTTTGTTCTTCTTGTCTTAGTCTTTGTAGCCCGAACTTTGTAAGCAATATAAAGAATAAGAATGTATCAGAAATTAAAATGCATATAGAATACATAAAAGGAAACCAGGAATTATACAAAAACTTCCAGGCTACAGATACAGTAGGTAAGCTATTCTTCGTAGATAAGAGTAAAAGACTTTTCCACGTTCCAGCCCCGGCAGTATCTATATATAACAAAACGCCTATTGTATATTCCTTCGACAACATTGTAGATTATGAACTTGTCGTAGACGGTGAAACATATACAAAAGGCGGCGTAAGCATCGGGCGCGCCCTGGTCGGTGGTGCTGTGTTTGGTGGTGTTGGTGCTGTAATCGGCGGAACTACCGGAAAGAAATCGCAAAAAGAAATGATTAAGAAAATGTATATCAAAATTACCCTTAATCATACATACGATACCTATACAGAAATTCCTCTTATTTCTGCCGATACTAAAAAAGGAAGTTTCCTGTATAACACTATGACAGATTGCGCGAATAAAATACTTGCTTTGCTTGATTCTATTACGGCAGAATCAAGTGCCCCGTCTTTTTCCGGGTCTGCTGCCGATGAAATATTAAAGTATAAGCAGTTATTAGATTGCGGCGCTATAACCGAAGAAGAATTTAATAAAAAGAAATCTGAATTATTGAACCTTTAAGATAATTTAAAAAGCCGTCCCGGGCTGCCACCCGAAACGGCTACGCGATACCTATAAACAAGGGCTTATAGATAAATCAAAACGCAATATGATTATACCATAAGCCCATATTTTTAAAAAGGGCTTATTTTTTATACCCTTTTTTAAGGAAGGTGTGATTATATGAAATTACCTAACGGCTTCGGAAGTGTTTACAAGCTCTCCGGCAACCGCCGTAACCCCTATGTAGCAAAGAAAACAAAAGGCTGGGATATCGACCCGAAAACAGGGAAGGTAAAGCAGCTATATATAACAGTCGGCTATTATCCTACCAGGAAAGAAGCACTTACCGCCCTGGCAGAATTTAACGCCAACCCTTACGATGTGAACGCTGCCAAAGTTACTTTTTCTGATGTATATGAGCGTTGGAGTGACGAACATTACCCGACAGTCAGTGAATCTAACGTAAAAGGTTATAAGGCTTCCTGGAAGCTCTGCGATAAAATTGCTTCAATGCGCTTCGTCGATGTTAAATTAGATCATCTTCAAATGGTTGTTGATGAATCCGGGAAGAATACCCCTACACTTAAGAAATTAAAAATTATGCTGGGGCTTATGTACAAATACGCTGTAATACATGAAATAATACCGAAAGAAAGAAATATGGTCGAATATCTAAATATTAAAAATGCTGGAAATCCGAACGCGCTAAACCGTGAACCGTTCAGTAAGTCGGAAGTTTCCCGGATATGGGACGCTAAAGAAAGTAACCCATATTATACGGTTATACTTATGCTGATCTATTCCGGCTGCCGCATAAGTGAACTATTAGACTTGAAAAAAGAAGATGTAAATTTAGAAGAACGTCATTTTAATATTGTCGCCGCTAAGACTGCTGCCGGAATCCGTACAGTACCGATAGCAGAAAAGGTTTACCCATTCTTTGAATATTGGTATAACCTTAATTCTTGTGAGTACCTTTTAAGTACACCAGAAGGCGCACACTTCAAATATCGTAATTATTACGATTCTTACTGGAAGCCGCTGCTTGATGCCGTCGGAATGTCGCACCGTCCGCATGACACCCGGCACACTTGCGTAAGCTTATTAACCGTAGCTGGTGTATCTGATAAGGTCATAAAAAAGATAATCGGACATAAAGGGCAAGGCGTAACCGAAATAGTATATACTCACTTTGAAATAGAAGAACTAATAGACGCGATCAACAAGATATAGTGTTAGTTACCTGTTAGTTACGTGTTAGTTACCGTAAAAAATTTATGCTTTTTTGTGGTGTTCCACAAATCAGCTGGCATAAAGAAAACCCAGGAAATATAAGCATTTCCTGGGTTTGTATCTTTTTCGTTGTCTCTTTGTAATTATCGTTTAGAGAACTGTGGTGCTCTACGAGCTGCTTTGAGACCGTATTTCTTACGTTCTTTCATACGTGGGTCACGTGTAAGGTATCCGGCTTTCTTAAGTACCGGTCTGTAATCAGAATCTGCTTCAAGAAGTGCTCTTGCGATTCCGTGACGAATTGCTCCTGCCTGTCCTGTGTATCCACCACCACGTACGTTAACGAGAACGTCAAATTTATCAACTGTTTCAGTTGCAACTAATGGCTGACGAACTACGACTTTAAGAGTTTCAAGTCCTAAATATTCGTCGATATCTCTTTTATTGATTGTGATCTTACCTGTACCTGGTACAAGGTATACTCTTGCGATAGATTTTTTTCTTCTTCCTGTTCCGTAGAATTTAGCTGTTGCCACTTTTATTTCCTCCTTTCAAACCTCTGACTAAAATGTTAAAACTTCTGGTTTCTGTGCCTGATGAGCATGTTCTGCTCCAGCATATACGTGAAGTTTCTTGATCATTGTTCTTCCCAAAGGTCCTTTTGGAAGCATACCTTTAACAGCAAGTTCGATAACCTGTTCCGGTTTCTTTGCCATCATTTCTCTTAATGTAGTTTCTTTCATTCCTCCTACATAATCTGAGTGATGATAGTATACTTTCTGATCTAATTTCTTTCCTGTAACTTTGATCTTTTCAGCGTTGATAACAATTACGTTGTCACCTGTATCAATGTGCGGTGTAAATTCCGGTTTATTTTTTCCTCTTAAAACTTTAGCGACTTCTGCTGCAAGACGTCCAAGTGTCTGTCCTTCAGCGTCAACTACATACCATTTTCTTTCAATCTTATCTGGATTAGCCATGTAAGTTTTCATTGGTTGACCTCCTATGAATTTCAGTTTACTAATTATTTTCATTGTAGATTCTATAGAAAACAAGTTCACTCCGGGGCTTTGGTGCAAACTGTTTCTTCTCACGTCATACCTGCATATTATATTATACCAGCAGGCTTTTGTCAACTGTTTCTTGCTGATTTTCATCACTTTTTTGTGGGAATTTTCTACAGTATTTCTTTCAGATTGTCCACAGTTTCTTCTGCCTTCACCAGTGTAATACTGCCATTATCCAGGCATTCAACAAACTTATATACCAGGTCAGGATCAAACTGTCTGCCTGCATCCTGAAGAAGCTTCTCCCGTGCCACTTCAATAGAAAATGCTTTTTTATAACATCGTTTGGATGTCATGGCATCAAAAGAATCTGCCACGCACAAAATCCGCGCAGTCAGTGGAATATCTTCTCCTGCGATCCGGCGTGGATATCCTTTTCCATCATACCGCTCATGATGACCGATGACTGCCGGAATTACATAATCCAGCGATGGAAGGTGACGGATAATATCGATCGATGCCTCTACATGCCCTTTGATGATCTCATATTCTTCATCTGTCAGTTTTCCCTCTTTATTGAGTATATACTCCGGAATACCGATTTTACCGACATCATGCAGAAGTGCTGCCTGCCGGATAATCTCTATCATATCTTCGTTCATTCCAAGGGTCGTCGCCAGTGACGTTGCATAATAAGCTACGTTGTTGGAATGGCTGAACGTATAGTGATCCTTCGCATCAATTGCCGCCGTCAGCGCATAAATCGTAGACTCATACTCCTGATAAATATGGGTGTGATTCCTTGTATTGTTCCCCTCACTGTTGTTCCGGAACATCATATCAAAGACCTGGATCCCATTTTTTCCATTATGTTTCACATGATAAACTGCCAGATCTACATTTTCCATCAGCTCTTTCACGTTCCTTGCCGCATAAGGAGCCGCACTGATACCGGCACTCACAGTTACCGCTTTCAGCTTCATATCCGTTCTGCGGTTATTCATAACATAAATCTGTTTTGCAATAGATTCCACCATATTTCTGGCGGAAAAAAGATCATATCCCGGTAAAAGAACCGCAAATTCCTTTCCTCCATAGCGGGCCGTGTATCCACTTTCTCCGACACTGCTTCTGATAATATCTGCAATCCGCTGCAGACACAGATCTCCTTCTTTCACCCCATACAACTGATTATACAATTTAAAATCATCTACATTGATGATCGCAAGTGCCAGCGATGCCTCCCTGTTTTTCTCAAGCTCTTCATTCAGCACTTCATAGAAATATTTCCGGTTCAGTAATCCGGTCATCTCATCTGTTCTGGCTTCCTGGCGGGCTCTCTCGTACAATCTTGAATTCTTAATCGCAATCGATGCAACCGACGTAACAGATGAGATCAGCTGCACCTCATCATATACCAGCCGTTTTTTCACCGAAGCATCTGTGATCAGAATCACACCAACCAGGCATTCTCCATCTTTCAACCCTGCACAGTAACGGATATGCGTCTTATCCAGCCGGTGTTTTTCACTCTCCCACATCGACTTATACTCCACGGTATAACGGAAATCCCGGTAAATGATCGGCTCTTCATGTTCTTTCAGCCACTGGATCATCGGGTTTTCTTCTTCCATCGTAAATGTCAGATCATTCAGTGGCTGATCACTTGCCACTCCCCGATATGGCTGTCCCGGTGCATCCTGCATACAAATATAGATATTTCCAACATCCATCAGTTCTTTCATGACACTGATCGTTTTGTCCAGAATTTCATTTAAATCCAGCGTCTTCGAAATTGCAGAGCTGAACTCCCTGATTTTTTCTGTCTGATAATTTTCTTCCCTGACAAACACACTGCGTACCAGAAGCTTCCACAAAAAAGTAAACAGCGCATAAATCACCAGAAACACAATTGCAAAAGCAAGGGCATAAAGCGTTGTATTCTTATTCATCTGTATATGGAAGATTTTCTGCAGATATGGAATTACATTCAAAAATACAATAACAGAAAACAAAAATCCCACACCGTAACACAGACTGGGCGATGCCAGCATCTGCAGCCGGAACAGACGTCTGCGGATCAGTGCATAAAACAGGAAAAATACATTTACAACACCACTTAAAATATCAATCGGAAACCCACTGAAAAATGGTATTCCAAGCAACATATTCCCTGCAAACAACACCAGGACTCCTGCCATGACCGGTTCATACTGTACTTTCATATTGGGATTTGCTTTGCAGATCCGCACAAGGATAAGGAAAAGATAAATCAAAAAAATCCCAGCCGGGAAAAAGAGTACTAATATAGTAGGTTTAATCTCATACACAAAAGTAGGCAGCCCATTCTTTTCCACCACATTCGGGCATCCCAGGAATACCCCATGCCGGATATTTACCACAAAACAGATCAGCATAACAGCCAGATATATTTTCCCTGGCAGACTTTTTTTCACCCCGCCAAATGCCAGAATAAAACAATAATATGCATACGGCAGTAGTAAAATTCCAAGCAGGGAAACCTGATACCAGAATTCATAACTTGGCCACAGATGGACACGCATAAATGCCGATCCTCCAGCCCAGAAAAGCAGTCCAACCAACACTACCAGAAAGCTATTTACAATTTTATTTCGCTTCGCTGTCAGAAACATCAGCAGCATAAATCCATAGCACACCATTGCTATGATTGAAATATATCCATAGGTTCCCATAATTCCCTCTTATCTCACTTTGTTCAAACATTCCTGCACTTCCAGCAACGCCTTCAAATCATAATAAGAAGGATTCATCTGATGCAGTTTTTTTCCAGTCTGTTTTTCATAAGTTTCAAATGTTCCGCACGTAAAAATTGTAACCTGCAAAGGATCCATTCCCAGGATTTTCTTCAAGTCACGGTAATCCTGATCAATATATTTAAAATATGTACTCAGTAACTCTTTTAAAATATCGGCGCTCATGGCACTGTTCAGCAAGGATTCCCGTTCCAGTTCTACATACATATGCAGATATGGGCGGTTCTGTTCATTATATTCCTTTGCCGCAACCCAGTTTGTGATCGGGAGCTTTGACAGACGAATGACATTTCGGATCCCATTTTCTGAAATCCTTGTAAATCCTGCTATATCAATGATCCATGGTACCCGGTCCACATATTCAAAACGTGGGATCTGTGTTTCATCTTCCCTGTTTTCCAGTCCAACGCACCGATACATATCACCACAGCGATATCTCGCGAATGCACCGCCTTTCAAAATCGTAAATACGAGCTCATATTTTTCTCCCGGCTGGACTTCATCCATCAGATATGTCGGTGGAACATAAGACGGATCCTCATGATTTTTCAACATGTCCTTCTCTGTGATAAATTCATAAAATGCCGTATCCGGGAAGAAATACATTCCTTTTCTCGTCCAGGTCTCTGTCCCCATTATAGATGGTTCCGTACCGGCAAACAATTCCATCGGCCGGATTCCCCAGAGTTCTTCCAGATCATCTTTATAGCACTGATTGTCCGTACCTGCTACCATGAACCCTTTCAAATGGAATAAATCCTTTGGGAGTAATTGCCGGTTCTCCTTTTTGCAGCGGTATTTTGCCTGTATCATACGGAAGATCATATGCGGTCTGCATTTCAGAAGACTTGATAGTTGGATACCGCCGCCACCGGTCATCGAAGAAAGGCTCAGACTTACCGCATAAGCCACACTTCCAAGACCAAAGAAAAATCCCAGATCTTTTTTCATCGCCATTTTAAATCCCAGCTTGTTTCGTTCGCTGAAACTCATATTCACAGCATCTTTTACTGCCGGAAGGAACTCAATATCGATTTCTTCCCCGAGTGCCAGTGGAAAAAGTCCGGTAGCATACGGAAGCGGTGCCAGCGCATACAGAAATTTGTCCGTAGATGCAACATCAAAAGAACCCTTTTTCCTGCTGGTCGATAAAATCAGACATGCTGTCACATTATTCCGGTAGGTATCCAGCATACTTCTTGTATACGGTGCAACCTTAATCGGATGTTTCCCGCCTTCCCAGGTTGTCTGAATCCAGATCACCGGATTCCCCGGAAGCATATCAGGCTGCTTGGTCAGAAGAATGTCTGCATAATCTTCATACTCCGTCAGCGGTACCATTTTGCGGAATTCATCCAGATTTCGGGGATGTTTTCCTTTCAAAATCGACTGTCCAAGTCCACAGTTACTCCACAGCTGGATCTGTTCTTCCATCAGCCGCCGCTGGATTTTCATGTAACCGTCCATCGACAGATCCAGAAATCCACAGTACTGCTGCCATATTTCATTATACTGTTGTTTTTTTAATTTTTCTTTTAAATTCATAGACTGTCCGCTCCAGATCAATCATTTTTTCTGATAGTACGCAGGCACACCCGTATACTTTTTCTGTTCGGTATCAGAAACGGTGTACTTTGCTGATATTCTTTATAGTTAAAAAATGTCCGTGGGAATGTCCACAGATCCTGAAAAATAATATACAGATAATTCCAGAAAATCATAAGTAAAAAATAAATCCCATGTTTCCATCCACCGACCATTCCCCACATGCACAAATATGCTCCTGCAAACCATAAAACACCAGGATGGCGGCACAATCCATACATACCTTCCGTATAAGCCGCACGCAGTTTATTTTCTTCACAATAGGTTTCTTCAAAGGGAAGCGCAAAAAACAACGTATAAATGAGCAGACAAAGGAAAAGGAATCCTCCTAATCCAAATCCGGTCATTGTTCCGATCTTCCGATGGCAACTCCCCCATGCTGCATAAAGTTCTGCAATCAGCGATACTACAACGAGAATACTCCCAGCTGCAAAAAATTTTTGTAATACTGCATTCTTCATCCGAACACTGTTAATATCATAAATAAAATACAGAATAAATCCTGTACTTCCTAGTATAAACTGCCACATTTTTCTCTCCATGATTTGTGCATTATTATGCACAAATACCTTTTCACGCACCATAAATTATAATAAAAGTTACTATAAATTGCAACCAAAAAAATGGCTTCCCTTTCCTTTTTTTCAAAAACATTACTATATCATTACATTTTTTACAAATTCCACTTTTTGCTTTAAATAGTATACCATCATTTGACTCTATCTGATACAATAGATGTATGGTATTTTTATCCAAATTTTGACTAAAAGGCAGGTACTAGAATATGTGGGCTTATGAAGGAATTTTTTATCAGATCTATCCAATTGGATTCTGTGGCGCTCCGACCGCAAATGACGGCAAAACCGTATCTCGAATTTTAAAATTAAAGGACTGGAGCAGTTATCTGGAATCCTTAGGTATCTCTTCTATATTATTAAATCCAATTTTCGAATCAGATAATCATGGTTATGACACCAGGGATTATAAAAAAATCGACTGCCGTCTCGGAACCAATAAAGATTTCGCAGAAGTATGCAAAGATCTCCATACACACAATGTAAAAATTGTCCTTGACGGTGTGTTTAATCACGTAGGACGTGGCTTCTGGGCATTTAAAGATGTACTGGAAAAGAAATGGGATTCTCCATACAAAGACTGGTTCTGTATCAATTTTGACGGTAATTCCTGCTACAATGACGGCTTCTGGTATGAGGGATGGGAAGGACATTTTGAACTGGTCAAACTGAACCTTGCCAATCCTGCTGTTGTAGATTATCTTCTGGAATGTGTAAAGGGCTGGATCGATGAATTTGATATCGACGGTCTCCGGCTTGATGTTGCATACTGCCTGGACCGCAATTTCATGAAACGTCTACGCAGTTTCTGCCAGGAATTAAAACCTGACTTTGCCCTGATCGGAGAGGTTCTCTTCGGAGACTATAATCAGATCGTCAATGACGAAATGCTGCACAGCTGCACCAACTACGAATGCTATAAAGGCATTTACTCCAGCTTCAACAGCATGAACATGTTTGAGATCGCGCACTCTCTGAACCGCCAGTACGGACCGGAACAGTGGTGCATTTACCGTGGAAAACATCTGATGTCTTTTGTTGACAACCACGATGTGACCCGAATTGCAAGTATCCTGACCAACAAGAACCACCTGCCGCTGACTTACGGTCTTCTTCTTGGTATGCCGGGTGTTCCTTGCATTTATTATGGAAGTGAATGGGGTGAGGAAGGAGTAAAAGCTCCGGACAATGACTATGCTCTCCGCCCATGCTTCGATGCGCCAAAACCGAATGCACTGACTGAACAGATCAAAAAAATGATCCATGTCAGAACCGGAAGCAATGCTCTTTGCCACGGAAGCTACCGTAATGTTGTCCTGACCAACCATCAGCTCATCTTTGAGCGTCGGACCGATGATGAACGGATGCTGGTTGCGATCAATGCATCGGACGCACCGTTTACTGCGCACAATGGAGAACTCGGAGGCACAATGACCGACCTGCTCACCGGAAATGAAATCCAGATGAGCGGACAGCTTGAGATGCCGCCGTACAGTGTGCAGTATCTGAAATAATATCTCCGGACATTTTCCAAAGCAGACCTCTTTGGTTTGCCATGAGAATGATTGATATTGCTTAACAGCACAAATGCCAGTTCCGGCTTGCTGTCGGTTCTGGCATTTTTTCAAAGAATCTCTGTTCCAGTAAATACAGTAATTTCGTTTGAGATTTCCTGTCATTTAACGGAACTTCGATTTTCTATATTCCCTCGGAGTCATTCCATAATTTTTTCGAAAAAGCCTGTAAAATTGTGTCCGATTACTAAAGCCAAGGTCCTCCATGATTTCTGCAATCGTAAGATCCGAATCCAAAAGAAGTCCCTCCGCCTTTTCCATTGTAAATTTCGTGCTATATTCATACAGAGACAACCCGGTATATTTTTCAACCGTTTTATAAAGATAATCTCCTGAATAACTAAACTTTTCCTCCAAATCCTTTCTGCGCACCTGTCCATCCTTTTCCCGGATATAACTGGTTATCTGATCAAATAGTTCTCTCTCAGACGTATTTCCGAAAGCAACCGGCGTATTTGTGTAAAGCGCTCCGTCAAACAATGCAGATAACATTCCTATCATTGCTCCTGCAATCTGAAAATTTGATTTAGGCGTTCTCTTCTGCAATCCTACTGCAATTTTGTCAAAACAATCATGCACTACTTTTGTCTCTTTCATCGGAATAAAATCGATATAAGCCCGTTGTGATGCCTCTTCTTTATCCAATTCATGTAAAAAGAATTTCCTTACCATCTCATATTCCTTTGTGCGTTTCCCGGAAAAAACACTTGGAAATTGTAGTAAATTCAAAATATATTCTTGTGTAAATTCCAGAAAAATCACTCTGCAATACTCATCGAATTCCTCCAGATGGCGAATATTCATATTCATCAGACAGCAACTTCCTTTCGGATAAAGATGTCTGGTATTTTCAATGTTCTGATATAGCCTTCCATCTGCAACATACATCAACTCATAGAAATTATGTCTGTGCATACTTTTCCTTTCAAGAATTTTGTCCGATTCCTCCTTGTCCATACAAAGATATCCTAAATCCTTCGGTCCTATAAATGTAAGCACCTCTCTTCCTTCTTCTTTTTCCGGATAATAGGAATCTAAAATAAAAGAAAGACTATCTTCTGTAAAATGATTTTCTCCAAAACCTTTTTCATATGCCTTCATTTCTTTAATTAAATCCTGATACATCATAGGACGTGTAGATTGAAAATACATAATTTATTCCTCTTTCTGATAAAAACCAGTTTTATCTTTTTATAGTGATCATTCCTGTTCATCTCGAATAGCTCTTAACAATTGAATCTGATACACATAAGGTTCAATCCCATCATTTATGCCATTTATACTCTTTTTCATATCATTTATAATAATATCATATGATGTGGATGTCAAAATTTTTTACCACTCACTAATTAACCGAATTGTTCTATTCAATAGTAAAAGCGAGGAAAACTTATGCAAAAAACAGATTTCAACCGTGACTGGACCGTACAGAAAGACGGATCCAATGAAATACTTCATGTCAATCTTCCAGATGACGCCATGATCCGTGAAGAGCGCTCAAAAGAGAATAAAACCGCAAGTGCAAGTGCCTATTTTGCCGGTGGCAAATATATTTACACTAAAATTTTCGATCTTTCGGAAAATGAAACCAGACAAACTCTGATCTTAGAATTTGAGGCTGTCTATCAAAACGCAACCGTATTCTTAAACGGCAGACAGGTTGCCGAACATCCTTACGGATACACAAACTTTTTTGTTGACATCACCGGAAAAGTTATTGCCGGAACAAATGAACTGAAAGTCGTTGCAGACAACGCAGATGTCCCGAACAGCCGTTGGTACTCCGGATCCGGTATCTACCGCGAAGTGCACCTTTACCGTTCCGGAAGTTCTTATATCCGCCCGGAAGGGTTAAAAGTGCAGATTGTTGATCTTAATACAATCCACATTTTTACTGACGCGGTTATGCAGCCTGATGAAAAAATTGTACTGGAAATTTTCAATGACACTGGCAAAATCGTATCTTCCGAAGGCACAGATGTCACCATCACCATCCCAGATGCACACCTCTGGTCTGCCGAAGATCCTTATTTATATACCTGCAAGGCAACCCTTCTACAAAATGGAACTGCCATTGATACTGCCAGAACCTCTTTCGGAATCCGTACCCTTTCCTGGGGAAAAGATGGATTTCTTGTAAACAGCAAGTCCGTCCTTTTCCGGGGTGCCTGCATCCATCATGATAATGGGGTACTCGGTGCCTGTGGCTTCCATGATGCTGAATGTCGGCGGGTACGCATTTTAAAAGAAGCCGGATTTAATGCCATCCGTTCTTCACACAATCCCATTTCAAAGGCAATGCTGGATGCATGCGATCAACTTGGTATGTACATTATTGACGAAGCTTTTGATATGTGGCTGATCAAGAAAAATCCTTACGATTACGCCGGTGAAACATTTTCCAAATGGTGGAAAGCTGATATTGCTGCCATGATTTCAAAAGACTATAACCATTCTTCTGTTGTGATGTACTCTGTTGGAAACGAGATTACAGAGCTTGGACTTGCAGACGGGCAGGAACAGGCCCGTATCATGACTGAATTCTGCCATACCAAAGATCATACAAGACCTGTCACAGCCGGGATCAATCTGATGCTTGCTACCATGGCCGGAAGTAAAAAAAGTATTTATGGCACGGACGAAGACGGTAAAGTCAAAGACAGTGGTTCCGGTGGACTGGATAACGCTCCGACCTCTGAATTTTTCAATATCATGATGAACAAAATGGGCGGACTCATCAATAAAGCAGCCAAAACAAAAAAAGCGACTGCCATTGCTGAAATTATGTCCGGTATTTTCGATATTCCCGGATATAATTATGCATCCAGCCGCTATAAAATTGATGCCAGAAATCATCCGGAACAGGCGACAACCGGCTCTGAAACTCTCCCGCAGACCCTTTACGATAACTGGCAGCTTGTCAAATCGATTCCTACCATGACCGGCGACTTTATGTGGACCGGATATGATTATCTTGGTGAATCAGGCATTGGCACCATTCAGTACAAAGACAAAAAGACGAAGCAAAATGCCGATCCGGGCCTTATTATTTCCGGTGGTGCCGGTATCATTGATATCTGTGGAAAAAAACGTCCGGAAGTTGGATGGAGCAAGATCATCTGGGGATTACAGAAAACTCCAACAATTGGTGTTGACCCTTATACCCGCACAGACTATTTCCAGTCTCTTTCTATGTGGCGTGTCACAGATGCGGTGGAAAGCTGGTCATGGGAAGGCTGCGAAGGGAAAAAAGCTTCTGTAACAATCTACTCAGATGCAGACAAAATAGAACTTCTTGTCAATGGAAAAAGCGCAGGTAAAAAGAAACCGAAAAAAGATATTGCAAAATTCAGGAAAATTCCATATGAAGCCGGCAAAATCGAAGCCATTGCTTACGACTCCTCCGGAAAAGAAACAGCCCGCACCACGCTTGTCTCAGCCACTGGAAAAACTTCGATAAAACTCACTCCTGAAACAACAAACCTCTGTGCAAATGGTCAGGATCTCTGCTTCCTTAATATCGATCTTATCGGTGAAAATGGAATCACAAAATCCTCTGTCGACCAGGAGCTGAAAATAGAAATCTCCGGTCCTGCAACACTTCAGGGATACGGTTCTGCAAGACCAAATGTTGAAGAAAGCTTCTGCAACGATACTTTCAAGACATTCTATGGCAAATCCTTAGCCGTAATCCGGGCCGGCTATGAACCAGGCACTGTCACTGTAAAAGTATCCGGAAAAGGATTAGACACCCAGGAACTCACACTAAATATCTGTTAAAACTCTACAGATTTCTAAATAAAACCAAAGGAGAACATCAGAACTCTTTTTCTGTTCTGACGTTCTCCCTTCTGGTCATTTATCCCATTTTCTAATAAATATATTTCTTCATTTCCTGATATACCCTTGCAAGAGGAAGTCCGACGATCGTATTATAATCACCTTCAATCCCACAGATATACACGCCAAATGCCCCTTGGATTCCATAGGCTCCTGCCTTGTCCATCGGCTCTCCTGTCGCAATATATTCCCTGATTTCTTCCTTGCTCATCGGATATACATGCACATCACTGCATTCATGAAATGTCTTCCGGATCTTTTTCCCATCCTTCTTTATCAGAAGCGTAACACCGGTGTAAACCTGATGTGCTTTTCCCTGAAGCATGGAAATCATCTGATATGCCTGCTCTTTATCCTTTGGCTTTCCGAGAATCGTTCCATCCGCTGCAACCACCGTATCTGAGCCGATCACCAGAAAATCTCCTGTATTTTTCGTTTCATACTGCTGATAGACATCTTCTGCTTTCTGTACAGAAAGTTCTTCCACAACCTGGCTTGGAACCTGGGATGTAATTACTTCCTCACTGTGTGACGGCATGACTACATGCTTTATATTTCCCTGTTCCAGCAGTTCTGTCCTGCGCGGTGATGCAGAGGCCAGAACTACAGTCAGCTTCTGTATTCTACTACACATAGCCTAATCCTCTTTCACAAGAATCTTCTTAATTTCTCCCATATACATGTTATGCATATCTTTGTCAGCATACCATTTGTCAAGATTTGCTTTCTCAACAAAATTTTCTTCTCCCATGCGCTGTACATAAACCTTCTTGCATACAAAGATCATTTTTGCTTCTTCAAACGCAACTGTTCCATCTACATAATATGGTGTCAGACCGGCTTCTTTGATCTTATCTTCGTCCCTTCCGGAAACTCTTCCACAGAGATTTAACGCTTCTCTATGCTCTTCTCCAAAAAATGCCAGTGTAAAATAATCTTCTCTGTCCACAAATTCTTTGGTATAGCGGGAATCACGGATATAAGCTGTCGCAGTCGGCTTACCCCACATAATTCCAACACCACCCCAGCTTGCTGTCATGGTGTTACATTTTTCTTCATTTCCTGCTGTGATCAGCATCCACTGTTTTCCGATCAATTCAAATGGATTATCCTTTAATTCTTCTGCTTTTATTTCTGTAAAACTCATTTTTCTGTCCTCTTATTTTGCGATTACTTTACGGAAATTCTTCTTTCCTTTTCTTACAACTTTTCCTTCACCTTCAAAGTCTGCTTTTGCAAATTTTGTCGCAATATCGGAAACCTTTTCTCCGTCAACGGCAACTCCACCCTGCTGTACGGCACGACGTGCTTCTGACTTGGAAGCAACCAGTCCACTCTTGTGAAGCAGTGTCAGGATATCGACAGACCCGTCTGCAAAATCTTCATCAGAAAGCTCTGCTGTCGGCATATCTGCTGCATTTCCTGAGCTGAACAGTGCACGTGCGCCTTCCTGTGCCTTTGTAGCTTCTTCTTCGCCGTGAACCAGTTTTGTCAGTTCGAACGCAAGGATTTCTTTTGCTGTGTTAAGCTGTGCGCCTTCCCATTTGTCCATCTCATCAATCTGCTCAAGCGGAAGGAATGTCAGCATACGTAAACATTTAAGAACATCTGCATCTGCCACATTTCTCCAATACTGGTAGAATTCAAACGGAGAAGTTTTTTCCGGATCAAGCCATACAGCTCCAGACTGTGTCTTACCCATCTTCTTTCCTTCTGAATTCAGAAGCAGTGTGATTGTCATCGCACTTGCATCCTTACCAAGCTTACGACGGATCAGCTCTGTACCACCAAGCATGTTGCTCCACTGATCATCTCCGCCAAACTGAAGATTACAGCCGTATTTCTGGTATAACATATAGAAATCATAGCTCTGCATGATCATGTAATTGAACTCAAGGAAGCTCAGTCCCTTTTCCATACGCTGTTTGTAGCATTCTGCAGTCAGCATACGATTTACGGAGAAATGTGCTCCGACTTCACGAAGTACTTCCACATAATTCAGATCCATCAGCCAGTCCGCATTATTAACCATCAGTGCTTTCCCGTCTGAAAAATCAATAAAACGGCTCATCTGCTTCTTAAAGCAGTCACAGTTGTGCTGGATTGTCTCCGGTGTCATCATCTGACGCATATCTGTTCTACCGGACGGATCCCCGATCATAGCAGTACCGCCCCCGATCAAAGCGATCGGCTTATTGCCAGCCTCCTGCAGTCTCTTCATCAGGCACAGTGCCATAAAATGTCCAACATGCAGACTATCCGCCGTCGGATCAAACCCAATATAAAACGTAGCCTTCCCGTTATTCACCAGATCCCGGATAAGCGGCTCATCCGTAACCTGCGCAATCAATCCTCTGGCCTTAAGCTCTTCATAAATACCCATTTTCCTAATTTCCTTTCTTTTTTCAAAACCTATATCTTAGTCACAGCCAATCTTCTCCCCCGGAGAAGGAGGCGTCCCGTCTGGAACTCTTTGAAGTCTTCAAGGATGTCAGCCATCCGAAAACCATTTCTATTTGACTGCATGTGCAGGCGGATGCTCATACTTCTTAGGTTTTGGGAATTTGTGTTATGATTGAAAATCCATCTGTCTGAGCGCAGCGAGTTATGGATTTTCAATCATGCCCTTAACAAATTTACAAAACCTTAGAAGTATCAGCTGCCGAACCCGCAGACAAATAGAAATAGATTCCGGATAGCGTCCGTCCTGAACCCCTTCAATTTTTCCAATAAAAAAACCTCGTCCTCCGGCCAATCAGCCTTTAAGGACGAGGTATATTCTCTCGTGGTACCACCTTAATTCACATCCGGCTCGCACCGAATGCCTCAGTCAGTAACTAACATTACCGTAGCAGGTATAACGTCCGCCACTCCGTCACAGCTTACTTGCGCT
The DNA here is from genome assembly GCF_027690675.1 of Bariatricus sp. TF06-38A. Taxonomy (NCBI): domain Bacteria; kingdom Bacillati; phylum Bacillota; class Clostridia; order Lachnospirales; family Lachnospiraceae; genus Bariatricus; species Bariatricus sp. TF06-38A. The sequence goes on along the minus strand of NZ_JAQFCE010000004.1, from coordinate 100,178 downwards.
TCCGTGCGTTCGGTGTGAAACTCCAAGATGTATTCACATCTGACTCTTCGTGCACCTCTCATCAACCGGTTACTTTCTGTCTGAGCCTTGTCATCTGCTACTTGTTCTCTTCATAGTCTGTAATTTTCTCTTCTTTTGTCATACTACCGTATCCTTCAAAATTTGTCAAGCCGGATTTCACGCCAAATTATCACAAAACAACTTTTGTCAAATCCAATTCACAGCCTTCCATCATTTTCCGAACCACTCTCGCAGATTCCCTAATTCCAGAAATCCGTCTTCTGCTCCAGCTCAATATCTGCACTTTTAAACACCGGATTAACTCCCCGCTTCAACTGATCCTCATAATCCCGGATTGCCTTAAATGCCGTCCCGGACAAAATCAGGATCACCGGAATATTGATCAGTGCCATCACACCCATCAGTACATCGGAAAGATCCCACAAAAGCGACATTTCCATACCTGCCCCTAGAAATACAACAAATGCAGATACCAGGCGGAATCCGCGCATAAATTTTTTCCCCGGTTCCTTTTTATGGATATAGGTCAGAAGATTGTCGCAATAGAAACAGTTTCCAAGCAATGTTGTAAACGCAAAAAATACCATAGCCACCGTTATAAATACCGGACCAAATGCTCCCAGGGATTCCTGAAGAGATGCCTGAACCCACGGTGCCCCCTGCATCTCCCTGGTTGGATCAATGCCAGACGACATACACATCATCGCCGTTGCCGTGCAAAGAAGAAGTGTGTCGATAAAGACAGACAGCATCTGAACCAGTCCCTGTTTGACCGGATGGCTGACATTTGCAGAAGCAGATGCATTCGGTGCCGAACCGATTCCGGCTTCGTTGGAATAAAGCCCACGGCGGATACCCTGCATCATAGCAGAACCCGCAAACGCTCCGAAAATCGCCTTGAAATCAAACGCTTCCTCAAAAATACGCAGGAACATTTCCGGCACATTGCGGATATTGATGATAACCACAATCAGCGCCATACCGATATATGCAAGTCCCATCACCGGCACAAGCGTCGATGTCACCTTTACAATACGGCTTCCACCGCCAAGCAAACACCATCCGGTCAGAACTGCCAGAATCCCACCAATGATCCATGGGCTTACCTTCGGATCATAAAAAGAAAATCCGGAAAATGTAGACTGCAGATTGTAGGATGCCAGCATATTGAATCCAAATGCATAAGTCAGGATCATGGCAATACAAAACACGATCGCCAGTGGTCTGCAATGCAGCGCCGCCTCGATATAATAAGCCGGACCACCATAGCATTTCCCATCCTCTCCCTTTTTCTTGTAAATCTGTGCCAGCGTACTTTCAATCAGTGCAGACGCACTTCCAATGATCGCAATCACCCACATCCAGAATACAGAACCAAATCCCCCAATACAAATTGCCGATGACACCCCGACAATATTTCCCGTTCCTACTCTCGATGCCGTTGAAACCATAAGCGCCTGGAATGATGAGATTGCCTCTTTGTCGTCCGGCTTCTCCATCACGGACTCACAAGCTCTCTCAAATAAACGCACCTGTGGAAATCTTGTCCGGATTGTAAAATATAAACCTGCACCGATCAGAATAATCACCAGAAGTTTGCTGTACATAAATGAACTGACCGCCCCAATAATCGTCTGAAACATACCTTCTTTCCTTTCTCAATGTTTTCTACCATTTTCGCTATATCTTAACGGAAACTCTCAAAATTTGCAAGCTTTTTCTATTTAAAAGCGGACAAGCAACGCCTGTCCGCCAAATTTATACTATATTTTTCTATCCCTTTACAGCTCCGGCAGCAACACCCTTGATGATGTACTTCTGTCCTGCCAGATATACAATGATGATTGGGATTACTGTAAGCATAATGCTTGCCATCATCGGTCCCATTTCAACTCTTCCGTAACTTCCGCGGAAATACTGGATCAGCATTGGGATTGTTTTATACTTCTTAATATCAAGTACAAGAGTTGGAAGCAGGTAATCATTCCATACCCACATTGCTTCCAGAATACCTACGGATATCATGGTAGGCTTCAGGATATGGATATCAATCAAAAAGAAGGTCTGCAGCGGATTACATCCGTCGATCATGGCAGCTTCTTCGATTTCTACAGGAATCGATTTTACAAATCCGCAGAACATAAATACCGCAAGACCTGCGCCAAATCCGAGATAGATCACCCAGATATTCCATGGCATATTCAGATGTAAGGTATCTGCTGTCTGTGACAAGGTGAACATAACCATCTGGAAAGGAACAACCATGGAAAATACAAACAGATAATATAAAATCTTTGAAATCGGACTATTTACACGGGTTATATACCATGCACACATGGAGCAACATACAAGAATAGCAACTACAGAAGTAATCGTAATAAATGTACTGTATCCAAGACTGCTCAAAAATCCTTTTGAAGCAACGGCATCTACATAGTTTGCGATTCCTGCAAATGCATCTGCAGTCGGAAGTTTAAATGCAGTTCCTGTACTGATCGCTGATTCTTTTTTCAAAGAGTTCATCAGGATCATAATGATCGGATAAATCCAGGCGAGTGCCGCAATTGTTAATATAACTATCCATATTGTATTTGCAATACTTTTCTTCTTTTTCATTACTGCTGCACCTCCTTAGATCTTGTTGCTTTCAGCTGTACCAGTGAAATAATGATAACCAGAACACAGAAGATCACTGCTTTTGCCTGTCCATAACCTTTCCACTGCATTCCGGCACGTGCGTAGAATGTCTGGTAAATATTCAGTGCCAGCATTTCTGTCGCATGGTTCGGATCTCCACCTGTAAGAGCCAGGTTCTGGTCAAACAATTTAAATGAATTGGTAAGTGTCAGGAAGACGCAGATCGTGATGGAAGACATTACCATCGGAACTCTGATTTTCCAGAGGATATCCCACTTTGCTGCTCCGTCAATCTCTGCTGCTTCGATCAGATCATCCGGTACATTCTGAAGACCTGCGATGTAAATGATCATCATATATCCGATCTGCTGCCAGCACATCAAAATGATAAGTCCCCAGTAACCGGCTGAAGAATTCAGTGCCAGAAGCGGCTGTCCGATGATCGTAAGCAGACAGTTGATCAGGATCTGCCAGATATATCCAAGTACGATTCCACCGATCAGGTTCGGCATAAAGAAAATAGTTCTGAAAATATTGGTTCCCTTTAACTTCTGTGTCAGAAGCAGTGCCAGACCAAATGCCAGTACGTTGATCAGTAAGATCGATACAATCGCAAATAATACTGTAAATTTAAATGAACTTGTAAATGATGTATCCTTGATTGCTGCGGTATAATTTGATATTCCAACAAATGTTGCATTTCCTACTGTTGTAAACTTACAAAAAGAAAGATAAAATCCCTGTGCAAACGGAATAATAAATCCGATCACAAATGCAAGAAATGTTGGGAGAACAAATATTGGTGCATGTTTTTTCAGTGCCTTCTCCATAGAAATCCTCCTCTTTTCCTTTTGCCCGGAAGGATCTTCCTACCAGGTGGCTCTCATTTCACTTTTTATTTTTATATGGAAAAACGTAGGTTCCCATATCCAGAAAACCCGCTTCGTACAGGCTCTCCTCTCACTTAAAAGGGGCAGGCAAGCCGCCTGCCCCTAGGTCAGTTCTTTTTATGCAACTTATTTATTCATTTGCAAGCTTGTATTCAGATGCCCATCCATCTACGAATGCACTTACTACTGCATCCCAGTTAGCATCTGTCTGATCTGCCGCATAAGCTGTCAGTGCAGATCCAACACCATTTTTCCACTCTTCTGAAGGCATTGTTGAGAAGTTCCATGCTACCGGAGTCTTTCCGTCTTCGGTCATCTGTTTGTCTTCTTTGATAAAGAGATTCTTAGATTCCTGAGCTTTCTTAAACGGAATGTTGAATCCCATATCGTCTGCCATACATTTTGTTCCTTCATCTGAAGTTACACACCAGTCCATAAAATCTAATGTAGCCTGAATATCAGCTTCGTCTGCGTCTTTATTTACGCACCAGTAATTTTCTGTACCTGTGCAGAGTCCCTGGTTTGCTTCATCGCCTACACCAAAGTAAACCGGAAGCATGGTCATGTCATCATCTGTCAGACCGCCATCGATCAGCTGTGTATATTCCCATGTACCATTCTGATAGAATACAGCTTTTTTATTCAGGAATTCATTTCTTGCATCGTCACCTGTCTTTGCAGCAAGATCCTTTGGATCGCATGTGCTGTTGTTGATGTACAGATCCCACATATCGCGATAATTGTCAAGATATGTGCCTTTGATTGCATCTGTTGTGTTAATTCCTTCATCCTGATATTCAAAGTAGATCGGAAGGTTTGCAAGGTGTGTCTTGAATCTCCAGTCAGAAGATCCGTCCATACCTGCTGAAGTAAATGCAGAAAATCCAAGTTCAGAAGTTCTATTTGTAATGTCTTCTGCTACTTTTTTCAGATCTGCAAAAGATTTGATGTCATCCGGTGTATATCCTGCTTCTTTTAATAATGTCTTATTTGTGATAATTCCGTATGTTTCAATAACATATCCGATACCCGCTACAGAATCTCCGTCTTTCAGTGCATAATCATCACTTGTGAGTTCTTTGTAAATATCAGAATCTGATAAGTCGTAGCAATAATCTTTCCAGTTTGCAAGTCCTACAGGTCCGTTTACCTGGAATAATGTTGGTGCTCCGCTCTTTCCCATTTCACTCATCAGAGTGGTTTCATAGTTTCCGGAAGCTGCTGTAACAACCGTTACATCTACACCTGTCTCTTTTGTGTAATCCTTTGCCAGCTGCTGCCACTGCTCATCCTGCTCCGGTTTGAAGTTCAGATAATATACAGATCCTTTGCTGCTGTCCCCTTTACCGTCTGCACTCTTGCCATCGCTCTTGCTTCCACATCCTGCAAAGCATCCAAGTGTCATGATTCCTACCAGCCCCAGTGCCAGCCATCTTTTTTTGTTTTTCATAATTTCCGTTCCTCCTCGTCTGGATTTCTTTTCTATGCTTAGATAATAGCAAGAATCCGTGCAAAAGATGTAGCAAATAGAAAACCTCATATACCAAAAAATATACTTTTGGGTATGTAAAAAATTTGTTATTGATAAAGGGACGCCAACAGCCGTCTTCTCCTACCTCTCTGCCGCATACTCCCGGATACTTTCATCGGCAGTCTCCACCATCTGCGCAAGCGTCATTTTCCCGGCGGCAAGCTGTGGCAGGCACTCCCCGATCGTCTCTTCCTGAAGGATGGAGTTCCATTTCACCTGATAGTTCGGAACGATCTGCGGATTGTTATTGTAGGCATTTACATAATCCTGAAGGAGCTGGCTGATTTCAGTGCGTCCGTTCTTGTCCATCAGCTCTTTTTTCTCTTCTAGATTGAATTTCGTGCGAAATTTCAAAAATTCAACCGCTCCTTCTTTGACCTCCTCGCTGTAAGTGGAAACCACCGCCCAGCCAAAGGTTTCCGGTGAGGCAATCAGTTTATTTCCCGGAAATGCGGAAAATCTTACCTTTTCTTTCCATTCTTCCGGCAACTGGTCGATCATCCAGTATCCGTTCGGGATCATTGCCACCTTTCCTGCGACAAAATTATTGTATGCCACATCGTAGTCAGCATGAATTGCATCTTCTGTTGTATACCGAAACAATTTCTGCAAGGTTTCTGCAATTTCAAGACCGGCATCATTGGAATAGCTTTCTGGGAGAAGCTCTTTCATAAATGCATAGCCTTCTTCCGTGTGTGCTGCCTCTGCTGTTGCAATCAGCATCGGCGCCCAGCCGGTTCCTTCAGTGTGAAGTCCAAGCGGTGTGATTCCGTTTGCCTGCAGCCGGTCACAGCAGTCCCAGAATTCTTCCCATGTCTCCGGGAATTTCTCAATCCCTGCTTCCGCAAAAAGCTCCGGATTCCAAAACATGCCGGCGCACGCAAATGCCGCCGTACTGATCGGTCCAAGATAGATATTGCCATCCTCATCCGTACAGCCTTCCATCACCGCCGGTTCGATCATATTCCTCCACTCTTCATCCTCTTCCAGATACGGACTCAGATTCTCGATCCGTCCATCCGCAACCATCATCTGATAAAAGGACGGCAGGGTGCGCACATCATAGATCACAGCCGGAAGCTCGTCTGTGACATTTAACCGTTTCAGATTTTTTCGGTATTCCTCTTCCGTCTCCATGATCCATTCCACTTGCATATGATACGTACCGGCATATTCTTCATTAAACGCATCAACGACATCCTGTTCCGTTTTCTTGCCGGAAGTCGGATCTACCGTCAGAATGATCGGAATATCAATCTCCTTTTTTTCTGTGCTCCGGCTTGTCTGCCCCGTATTTTTACCACATCCGGTCAGCACTGTCAGAACCAGTGCGATACAAAACACCGATTGCAAATATTTTCTATAAATCACGTTTCTCCTTTCCGTCATCCGGAATTTGGATTGTACACCGAGTTCCATTTTCTTCTGCCTCATAGTAAAACAGCACATCCTCTCCATATTTCAGCCGCAGTCTGGTCAGTACATTCACCACTCCATATCCGTGTTCCTTATCCTGGAAGCATTTTTTCGCCTCCAGAATCGGATGCCCGTTTAAGGCATTGATCTTTTCCATCATTTCCCGGTCAATCGGCTTCCCATTATTGAATACCACGATTTTCAGCTGGCTATCCTCCCTCGCAATCTCAATCCGGATCAGACCATTCTCATAAATTTCGCAGAATCCGTGCTTGATCGCGTTCTCGACAAGTGGCTGCAAGATCAGCTTCAGCATCCACGTACTCTTCTCTTCCACCTTACACTCAATCTCATACCGGAACAAATTTGCATTCCGGATCTGTTGGATTTCCATATAACTCTTTACATTTTCCAGTTCGTCCTCCACCGTCACGATATCACTGCCCTTGCTGAGTGACAGACGCAGATATTTGGAAAGTGCCTGAATCATCTTCATGGTTGTCTCTTCTCCGTTTATCCGCGCAAGCATGTAAATTGTATCCAGCGTATTATAAAGGAAATGTGGGTTGATCTGTGCCAGAAGCATGTTCAACTCCGTCCGTCTGAGCACCCCTTCCTGTTCTTTGATCTCTGCCAGAAGATTCTCAATATTTTTTAGCATCTTATTGTAGGAATGTCCGATCTGATCCAATTCTGTATTGGTATTCAGTTCAATCAGGCGACTGAAATCATTTCCGTCAAACTGTGTCATCTCTTCACTGATCTCCCGGATCGGACTGGTGAACCGCTTGGAAAAATAGATACTGATCACAACCGCTACCACTGCCACAAACAGATAAATCCCGATCAGCACCGTAAGTACCCTCATCGTTCCCTGCGTCATTACACTCGACGGAACGACTGTGAACACCGTCATTTCAGAGCTGCTTTCTTTGTAAATGGAGCAGACACCACCGCTCACTCTCCGGCTTTTTGCAAGAATACCACTCGTTTCCTGTGCGCTGATCTTATAGACTTCCTGTTTTACCGCATCCGAAATCTTCGTCCCTTTCGGGCACCAGGCAGCGCATAAATTTCCCTTCTTATCCAAAATTCCGATCTGCACTTCATCTGTCATACTCCGATCCTTTCCAAGTATCGTTTCCAGAAAGCCGTCATTCATCTTGATGAGCAGCAGTCCTGGTTTGCTGGCGTATTCCATGCTGTGTACATATCTTCCGATAAACAATGCTTCTTTCTCCGTCCCAAACAGAGTATCCTTCGCCCAGAACCATTGTGTTTTCGCATAAGAATCTCCCATGTAATCTTCCAGATGGCTGTCTGAAAAATCTTCATAATCAATATGCGAGTAGGATCTGGCATAAACATTATTTTTATTATCCACATAGCAGTATTCTGCCACATGATCCAGATTCATATAGGCAAAATATTTCTGAAGAGAGTTCTTTTCCACATCTGCAAATGAAGCTTTTTTCAGACTTTCCTGAACCTGATCGTAAGTAATACATTCTGCTGTCCCTTCATCCGCCTCTTTTGACAGTGTATCCAGAGCCAGCCCCATCTTCTCATTTAAAAATTCATATTTATCTGTAACCTCTGTGGTCAAACTCTGCCTTACATAAATCCAAACACCGATGCTTGACAGCAAAATTGCCAGCAACAACAGCCCCATTATATACCGAAGGTATTTTCTCTGTATTCCGGATTTAATCACCCATTTCTTCATTCTTCGTAATCCTTTTTGTATTCACTCGGTAATTTTCCTGTATATTCTTTAAATAAATGTGAAAAATAGGATGCATTGCTGATTCCCACCTGCTCACATACCGTTCCTATACTCTCACATCCATCCTGGATCAGCCTCTTTGCTTTCTCCATTCTCTGCTGTAAGAGATACTTTTTAAAGGTCATATGAAATGTATTTTTAAATACACGCCCGAAATATACCGGATTCAGATAAATCTGCGTTGCCACCTGAACAATAGAAAGTTCTTCCTCCTGCAAATGCTCACCGATATAAGAAAGTGCCACTGTCATATATTCCTTTGCACATTTATTTTCTCCGCTTTCTGCGTATTTTTCCCGTTCCTCAATTGCTTCTCCGAGGATCCTATAACTGACATCTACCGCCTGTGCTGCTGTCAGACTCTCCATATTCGAATAATAATTTCGGAACTGTTTCTGCAGTTTTTCCGTCATTCCGTAAGTATCGTTCAGCATCATCTCCGCTTGCAGCATAACCTTATGTATATAACGGATCTGTAACTCTTCCTCATGTGGAAGTGCGTAAATCAACGCAATAAAAGCCTGTTTTAACTCTTTAAACGCATTCTTCCGAACAGCATTGACGATCGTAAGTCCTGCCTCTTCACAATCACTTTTTTCCGCTTTTTCTTCCTTTTTCACAGGTATGGGAAAAGTATTCTCATTTGTGGCACTGCTGCAGATTGGCTCGAAAAGTCCCTGCGCCTCTTCGTAACTTCGGCGGATTCCATCCAGTCCTTTATACGGTTTAGAAATCGATGCAGTAACCGGACTTTTCTGTTCCCTTTTAACCTGTTCCAGAATCTGCGCAATCTCGCGCACTGACGCATTTTCCTTTGTCTTGATCAGAAATACATGACAACCTTCTGCCTTTTCAAAATGCCAGAAAAAATACCGCTCTGAAAACATTTCTTCCAGAGATTGTATCAATTCCAGCCTGGCTGCTTCGTAATTCAGTGCATCCGTAATCTTATATGTAAGATCAAGATCCACACACATTGCAATAAAACGGTCGTCCTCTTCAATCACATCTTTCAAGATCGCAAATACTTCCTGCACCTTTTCATAGGAAATTTTATTCTGTAAATATTTCTGTACAACAACCTGGAGAAAACTGGTGGAATCTTTTCGGATCATATTTTCCCAGCTTTCATAACGCTCTTCGCTCTCCAGTTTCTCCATACAGGTCTGGTATGCGCCCTGCATGGTCTCCTGCAGTTTATCTTCCTCGATTGGTTTCAGCAGATATGCATATGCACCAAGATCACACGCCTGCTGTGCATAATTAAAATCACGGTACGCACTGAGCACAATAAAAACCGGATCCAGCTCTGTCTTCTGGATCTCTTCCATCACCATCAGACCGGAAACCTGTTTCATCCGGATATCCGTCAGTACGACATGGGGCTTCACTTTTTTGATCACTTCGATTGCCTGCTCCCCACTCTGTGCCTGACCGGCAACTTCAAATCCCATCTCATTCCAGTTGTACGTCTTAACCAGTCCCTGCAGAAGGATTGGTTCGTCATCTACAATCACAAGTTTTAATAATTTCATACCATTTTCCCCATTCCTGATAATCTTCCTACTTCTTATTTTAGATAAGACATGATAAAGAATTTATCAAAAACTATACTTCTGATGCAAAAAATCATACTTTTACCAAAAATTATACATTTCAGAAAAATAAATAGCAAGAAATTAAAAAAAGTCGTTACATGATCGATATGATCAGATCCGGTTGCAAGTGATGATAAAATCGTGGTATCAGAAAGCGGTGAACAATGATCACCAAAGCATCCTCCACCCATTACAGCTGCTATTGCAGCATATACGACCGGTGTTAAAGCTCCACCAGATATATTCAGAGCCATCTGTACATAGATTGGTGTAACAATCGCATAGGTTCCCCATGAAGTTCCTGTAAAGAATGCAATAAAAGCAGATACTACAAAAGTCAATGTCATAAGGATCGTCGGTGTCATCCAGCTTTCTGTAATAGAAATTACATAATCTGCAGTTCCTTCGGAATCTCCTATAAAAAAAGCTGGCAGACAAATGTATTTTTTCTCATCTGTCTGTCAGCTTTCTGATTCTTATTCTAATTTGATTCTTTGTTACAAATTATCGTATAGTCTTATTTTCTTTTTCTGCGTTTCCAGGCAAAGCCACCCATACCTGCTCCGAGCGAAGAAACTGCAAGTCCAAGCCAGCCAAGTACACTTGCCGGATCTCCTGTCTTCACAGAATCGCTTCCGCTTGTCTTTGACCCATTGGTTGTACCATCTGTCTTCTTTACAGATGAGCTGCCTTTCTTTACAAGTGCTTTGATCGCTTTGTTCAGGCTGTTTGTTGCATTATCTACTGCTTCCTGGCTTTCTTTTGCTTCCAGTGCTTTCTGGGCATCTGAAAGTGCGCTCTGCAGTGCTTTCCAGCTATCTGCTGTGTAATCTGCTTCTTTAAGCGCTTTTGCATCTGCAATTGCTTTTTCAAGAGAAGCAGTATTGATTGCAACCGGTTCTTCTTCAGCTTTAACCAGTGCATCTTTTGCTGCATTTAAAGCAGCAAGTGCCTGATCAACTGCATCCTGACTTTCCTTTGCTTCCAGTGCAGTACGTGCGCTCTGCAGTGCTGCCTGGTATACACTCCAGCTATCTGCTGTGTAGTCTGCTTCTTTAAGGTTATCAGCTTCTGCAATTGCAGCTTCCAGTGCTGTTGTATCAACCTCTGCCGGTGCCGGAGTCTCTGCTATCTTGTAAGTAAATGTAAGAGGAGTTTTATAACCTGTTGAAGCTACTGTAATCTGGAATTCCGTTCCAGCTACCGCATCCTTAAACGGATCTGCATCTGTCTTGATCGTACCATCCTTATTGATAATAACTACGGAGCCTCTTCCACTTGCTGCATAATCTTTACCATTTACATTTACAGAAGTAATATTTCCAAGATAAGCTTTAAGCGCATCTATGTCAAATCCTTCTGCCTCTACAAGTTTCTTATTCTCTTCATCATATGCTGCAGGCATATCTTTTGTTGTCAATGTAAATGTTGTAACAACATCTGCATATTTCTTGTTCTTATCTTTAATTGTGAGGGTATATTTTCCAGGTTTTACAGAAGCTGCTGCTCTGCTCTCTGTCGCTGCTTTAAAAGTCAGTACATTACCTTCTACCGACACATCCAGTCCATCCACACTGTATTCCGGTTTAAATTCATCTGGAAGCTGTACACTGATTTTAGTCTTGCCTGCTGTAATGTCTGCATCGGCGACTTTCACTTTTGTAATCTCTGATTTTACAGGAACATAGATATCTGCGATATCCATTGTATACACACCATTTGTTGTATAATACTCAATGCTGTCAATGGTCTTGCCCATCATAGATTTGTAATGTTCAGATGATGTCGGGCAACCATGTACTTGACTTGTAAATCCGGTACTCCATGCGAGTTTCGTACCTAACCAGATATTTTCTAAATGACGCATACCATAAGCGGTTCCGTCGGTTGTCTTTACTACAACTGCATTTACATTGTCTGATGTGATTTCTTCTGGAAGTCCATCAAGATCAAGCTCGTAATCTCCATAAGATGATTCGGTTGAAAGTTTTGCTGTAACTCCTTCTACCACCTTTGCTTCCTGACCTTTTACCTCACTGAATACAAGATTTCCATCTGCATCAAGTGACACTTCTTTATAATTTGCCGGTATTTCTGAAAGCGGGTAATATGCATAAGATGCGTTTTCAAATAATGTATCTTTTCCGGTCAGAGTTGTAGTACTTGTCTGACCTCTGTTTGTAACTGTAATATCTACCGTATCACTGTCTTCTACTTTTTTGTATTTCGAAAGATCTACCGAAGAATCTACTTTTACAGCATAAGTGATACCATCAATACTGGATCCATCTGCTTTTTCATGGTATGATCCACCTGCAAGGCCTTTGGTTCTGGTCTTGTTCTTTGTCGCAGAAGTAAATGCATCTACCGCAATATCATTACCTGTTGTTTCAGCTTTGTAGAATTCTGCGTATGGGATGTTCATGAGAACATATTGCACTTTCACAAGAGAGTCAATTGCATCTGTCAGATGTTTAACCTGTTCGTTTACTTCTGACTTCAATGGATTTTCTGACTTAAGGAGATCTTCTGATTCTTCCAGTTCATCCTGCATCTTCTTCCAACTATCAGTAGTATACTTAGATTGATTCAAGGCTTTTGCTTCATCGATCTTGTCCTTCAATGCCGCTATTTCTTCTGCACTTGCTGTTTTTAATGTGGCAATATTCTCGGTTCCAACCTCAAAATTATAGCTGTAATCAGCATAACCAAGTCCATAGATAGTAATCTTCCAGTAACCGGTTCCATTCGTATTTTCCGGCAGCTGGCATCTTAAAGAATCAGTAAGTCCAAGCTGGATCCCCATTGATTTATGCATCCAGTTATCTGATGCAAATTTTGTTCCAAATACTCTTACCGGATTTGTATAAGTATCATCATTTCCATAGTATGTCCATTCAACAGCCTGCATCGCAGAACCAAGTCCGCCATAATTTCCATTAAAATCTACACGGATGAATTCTCCATAGCTTCCAACTTTATCTCCTGCTTTGACATCCGGAGTAACATCAGCAGTTGCAAGCTGTGTATCCTTTAATCCAGAATAAGATCCTGTTGTTCTTGCTGAAAATGTGAAAGAACCATCTTCCTGCTTTTCTGCTGTCTTAAGACCATTTGTATTTGGGGTTACATCTGCAATTGCTGTGTATGACTGGAGCTGATTTTCAGAGAATCCTCCACTTAATGTGCCTCCGTTTTCCACAACTGCATATTTTTTTCTTAATGCATTCAGATCTGCTGTCTTTACTTTGACCGGAACATATTTGATACCTGTCACTTTATAATCAGCCTGGATAAATGAGCTTCCGTCTTCAGCTGTAAATACTGCTTTTTTATCTTCATTGGTTGATCTCGTATAAACACTTCCGTCTGTCATTACAGCTTTTCCATCTGCATTCCAGTATGCAAGATCATATTCGTTTCCATTTGTATCTTCAATAACTGCGCTGCACTGGAAACTTCCTCGATGTAATCCATGATTTGCAGTCGCTCTTGTTACTGCATCAAAAGCACCCTTGTCATACTCATTACGTGAATCTACATCAGCAGAGGATTCTGTATCACCTGCTGCATAGACACCTTCATTTGCCCAGTATTCAGACCAGCTCATACCAACATAAACATAAGAATATTTACTGTCTTCTTCCGGCACTTTATAAGTAAATGTGTATGTCTGATAACCGTCTTCTGCAATTGTTATGGCAAATCCCTCTCCTGCTTTTGCATCTTTAAATGCATCCTGTGAAAGATCCAGTTTTCCGTCTTCTGTGATCAGTTTTACTGCTTTTTTCCCGGAAGCCGCATATTCTTTTCCATTCACAGTTACGGATGTAATATTTTTTAAATATGTCTGGAATTCTTCTTCATCAACACCATCCGCTTTCACCACAGCCGGATCTTTGTCATTCTCATTATATTTTACCGGCGTTGTCTCTGTGTAAACATTAAAAGTCGTTGAAATCGGTACATAATTTCCATTCCTATCACTAAGCGTAACTGCATATCTACCTTTTGCAAGTGCTTTCTTAAAATTAATTGTTCTTGTAGTTGTCTTGCCATCTGATTTGATCTCAACAGAATATGCATCTTCATCGATTCCATCAATTTTATATTCTTCTTCAAAATCATTTGGAAGTCCACTTACCGTTATAGCTGTTTTTTCTGATTTCACAGATACATCCGCTACTGATACTTCTCCGTCAAATTTCTTTGCAACTTGCTGATCCATCGGAATTTCATAAATACCCTGATCTGTGTAGTAAGTTACTTTATTGATCGTCTGTCCCATCATGGCAGCATAATCTTTGGAATCCAGTGTGTTCCCATGGGATTCTGTTACAAATCCAGTACTCCATGCAAGTTTTGTTTTCTTCCAGATATTTTCCACATGGCGAAGTCCATAACTGCTTCCTTCTTTTGTGCTGACCACTACACCATATACAGTATTCACATTTTTCAGATCCTCACTCGTAATATCTAACTGGTAATCACCATATTTTGATGACGTAGAAAATTCAGTTTTCGCATTTGTCAAAGTTGTCGGTCCTTCTCCCTTTACTTCGCTAAAGCTGAGGCTTCCATCCTCATTTACAGTTGCCTCTTTATAATATGACGGTGTATCACTTAATGTGTAATAAGAATAGCTTGCGCTTTCAAATAATGCACCTTGTCCCTTATATGTAACAGTATTTTCTTTTCCTTTAATATTTGTTGTAATCGTAACTTCACTTTCATCAGTAACCTGTGTATATTTTTCTAATACAGATGCATCACTGATCTTAACCGGGAATGTTACACCGGTAATATCTGAACCATCACTATTTACATGATAAGAACCTGCTGCAAGGGATGCTCTTGTTTTCTGCTTTGTTGCTGACGAAACAGCATCTGCGCCTGCGACACCGTCTGCTTTATAAAAATCGGCATATGGGATGTTCATTAATACATAGACTTCTTTCTGTACGTCTGGTGTTTTCGTCGACACAAGTGCATCAATTGCATCTGTTAACTCTTTTGCTGCCATATCTACTGCTGTCTGATCTTTTGCTGTAAGTGCTGCTCTGGCTTCTGTCAGCTTATCCTGCATTGCTTTCCATGATTCATCTGTATAATCAGCTTCAGTTAAACTTTCTGCTTTTGTGATCGCAGCCCGAAGCTCATCTGTTTTCACATTATTTTCTTCTTTTTTAGTTGCATTTTCTAATGCATTATTTACTGCATCAACGATCGCCTTAGATGAGCACGTCGCTCTTGATACTGCATTGATTCCATCTGTTCCATTGGCATCTATAATCTGCTGTACAACACCTGTCGGATTCTTTTTCGTTCCGTTAGCAGCATTCGTAATATAAGTATTATTATCTTCTGCTCCATTTCCCTTGATATTTCCTATAGATTTGATTACTCCATTTTCTATCGTTACCTCTACAGAAAGATCATATTTTTCAAAATCCTCATATTCATCCGGTGTACACTTTGCAGTCCCTGTATATGTTCCATCCTGAATCTTCGCTACATCCTCACTGTTTGCCGCAAACACCGTCGACGGACAAAGTCCAGCTACCATCGACATTGCCACAGCCATCGTCATAGCTTTTGTCTTAATTGTTCCCTTTCCCATAATTACCTCCTTGTTGTTGATAAAATTTATTATTAAGTTAGTTTATACTAACCCATAATTAAAAAAAATTAACCTATCTGCGCCTCTCTCTCAGATTCTCTTTTTACGATCGGAAGCAACTTTTTACTTATCATTCCCATCACAAATCCGGTCACTGTACCGGCGATCAGAAGTGCCGGAAGATAATAGATCAGTTTCAGATTCTCTACCACAACTGATGCCACAATGATCTGACCGATATTGTGTGACACGCCTCCGGCGATACTGACTCCGGCTACGGAAAATCCTTTCAGCCTCTTCATCAGCGCCATGACCAGAAAGCTTAAGATTCCTCCTGCCAGGCTGTAAACGATCGACATTCCATTTCCAAATAAAAAGCCGGTCAGCAGGATTCGCATAACTACCACCAGAAATACTTCCGGAAATTCCAGAAAGTACATCCCAGTCACTGTCACCAGATTGGCAACTCCGAGCTTCATTCCCGGTATCCCGAAATTGATCGGTATTAAGCTTTCCACATAACTGAATATCATCGCAAGCGCAACCAGCATTGCCATATTGGCAAGTTTTTTGTTTTTATTCATCTATTTTTCCTTTATCATTTTGCGATCGTATCCGGAGCTACATCTTCCGGAGCTGAAGTTCCAAAGCTCTGGTCATTCTCATTTTCCAGAACCTCTACTACGAGCTTATGTGGCAGACAGACGATCGTCTGTGTATGCCCGCTGATCTTTCCCTGCTCTTCACAGTATCCATCCGGGCAGTTTGCCTCTTCCATATACGCCTTTCCGTCTTCGATCCGGATTCGGTTATAAAAATCGCCATCCTCTACTTCGATGGTCTGATCCCTCGACAAGGAATATGTTCCATAGATTTTCCCATCTAGCGTAACCCGGATCTGATTTCCTTCTTCCCCTCTCGTCAGCCGCATCACAAGCAGCATCGCAAGCGCAATCACAATAATTCCTGCTCCAAGTATCAGATCTTTCTTCTTCATCTTCTATACACCCAGCCAGAGCAGAAGAATCAGTAAGATTACTGCCCGCAAAATCGTAAACCAGAATTCATTTCCACAAAGTTCTTTTACTCCGGTATGAATATTTCCTTTCGGACAGGTATCGATACATTTCTGACACTGGAAACAGTCCCCTTCTACCTTCGGAGATCCATCTTCCGGAAGTCCAATGTTAGAAGGACATTTCTTTGTACATGCCTTACATCCTTTGATGCAGTTTTCCCGGTCTCTGTGAAGTGCGAAAAACGGAAGGACCGGAAGCAGGGAAAACACAGCTCCCATCGGGCAGAAATTTCTGCAGAAAAACCGTTCTTCAAAACACATTCCCACGAGAATCAGAACCAGAAGAACGAGTCCCACCAGATATCCGCCAAGCTTAAAGTTGCCTGCATGGAGCATGGAAAATACATCCCACGGGCTGGTTCCTTTTGCTTTGCTGTAGACGCCTGTAAAGCACAGGATTGAAATCAGTGCCAGTACAATATATTTCAGATAACAGAGCTTTTCTGTCCATGCATCCGCAATCTGAAGAGGTTTCTTTTTCATCTTTTTACAAATCCACACATAGAGTGCATGCACACCATCTCCCAGTGTACCGAACGCACAAGCGAATCCGCAAAAGAATCTTCCGAACAGAATGGTGTAAATACAGATCACAACCAGTACTGTCACGAAAGAGGTCACGGCAACCTTTTCGCCTGCACCGATCTGTGTAAAGATGTATTTCACTCCGGCAAATGCCGCTGTATACACAGATGGGATAAACAGAAAATAAAGTACCTGGATCAATGCTCTCAGCCATATATGTAATTTTTTTATATCTTTCGCCGTTAAATTATGAATATCCATCTTTTTCACGTTACTTTACCGCCTTTTCCAGAGCCTGTTCCGATGCATTTTTGATTCCGGTCGAGCTAAATGTCGCACCACTGATCGTATCTACATCTGCGCTCTGTGCATCGATGATCTTCGGAATCATATCCTTTGCCATGGAAAGGTATGCCCCGTCTTCTTTCTCTGCCGATATCACATTGATCTCTACAATCTTGTTTTTCTCAATCTTCACTTCTACCTGGATCGTTCCGCCAAATCCATCAGCTTCCCCGGTATAGGTTCCGTCCTTGTAGTTTGTGGAACCTCCATTTTCACTGTCTGATTGTCCGTTTCCGGCAACCTGTGCGGAAAGCCGGGCGATCTCATCTTCTTTCGCACGCACATCCAGCACTGAATTGTATCCCAGCAGAACTCCCACGATCGCGAGCATACTTACCAGTCTTACCCAGAATTCTCTCATTGTTATTCAGCCTCCATATCTGTCGGTCTTTCTGCTGCTTCCAGTACTTTTTTGCATCCTTCCAGGATTGCATTGGAAGAGCAGGTTGCACGGGAAACAGTATCAATATCCTCCGGCATTCCTTTATCTATGATCTGGAATACCACACCTTTTATGCTTGAAGTACCATTTACCGCTCTCTTAATATAGCTGTCATTACTGCTTGCACCATCGCCTGTGATATCCGTAATTGACACAATTTTATCGTTGCGGATCTCCACCGACATTGTCAACTCATACTCTTCAAAATCTTCGTCTTCATCCGGCGTACACGGAACGGTCACTTCATAAGTTCCACTGACATATTTTGTATTTTCTTCGTCTTTTCCATCTTTTGATTCCAGCTGAGCAATTGCTGTTTTCAGCTTTTCTACTGCTTTATCCACAATAGTCTGTTTTGTTTCCTCGAGTGCTTCTTGTGCGTCCGCAATTCTGGTCTGCAGAACTGCCCAGCTTGTTTTTGTGTATTTATCTTCTTCCAACTTTTCTGCTCTCTCGATCAGCTCTTTCAGATCAGTCAGATCCGGCTTCTCATCAATGGATTCTCCATTTGTCACTTTCTCTGCCTGTTTCAGTGCATTCTTGATTGCATTTAACAGTCCTTTGGAACTGTAGGTTGCTCCTGACACAGTATCTACATCGTCTGTCTTCTGTGTCCTTATCACCTTTTTCACAACATCCATTGCACGATTAAAGAATGCTTCATCATCTGAGCTTTCTGTGATCAGGATTGCTTTGATCGTCTTTTCCTGGATCACGACCGCAACGGATACATCTCCGCTGTAACCCTCTGCTGTTCCGTAATAGATTCCTTCCTTGTACGGAACAGTTCCGGTTACAGTAGAACTATCGTCATCTGACGAACTATTGTTATTACTGTTGTTATTGCTATTTTGTGTGCTGTCCGATGTACCATTTACCACCGCCTGACCCAGCGCATCCCGGACTGCCTGGATAATTCCGACAGAGCTGTAGGTTGCCCCTGACACCGTATCCACATTGGTACTCTGTGTCGTAATAATAGAATCGATCAGAGAAGCTGCTTTGGAAATATAATCGCTTCCGTCACTGTTCTCCACAATCTGGATGGATGCGATCTTCCCTCCGCTGATTTCTACCATAACCTTCAGCGGACCGCCAAATCCGGTTCCCGAACCGTAATAAGTTCCGTCCTTATACGCTGCCGCATCTTCTACCTGTGCCACACTAGTTGAGCTTCCTGCCGCCGCCCCTGTCTGACCGGACTGCGCCTGTCCTGTCTCGCTGGTATCCTTTTCCCCGGTCAGCGCATTTTTTACGGCGCTGATGATTCCTCTGGAACTGAACGTTGCTCCCGATACAGTATCCACATCCAGCGTCTGTCCTTCGATGATCTTGTCGATCACCGCTTTCGCACGCGTGAAAAACGCCGCATCATCGGAAGAGCTCAGAATATCAATCGAAACGATCTGCTTGTCCTTGATCAGTACCGATACGGTGATGTCTCCTGCATACCCGGTTCCGGTTCCCTTATACACACCATCCTCCAGGTTAAATGATCCTTTGGCTGCTGTCTTTTTTTCTTCTTTCTTCTCTTTTGTCTCTTCTTTTTTTGCCGGTGTTTCTTCCTGTGTCGCCGCATAGACCGGAGCCTCATATCCACTTAAAGAGCCTGCCACGCACGCCGTAACCAGTGCAACTGAAAGAACGGGTGCAAACGGTTTTAATTTTTTACCGGTTTCTTTGATGTCCATCTCTCATTATCCTCTCATTTCACGCAAATTATTTCGTAATAACCTTCATGTTAAAATCCGTTGTAAAGCTGTCTTTCAGACCTTCTGTCACATAAATCGTCCCATCATCTGTCGCAAAGATCGCCTCAAACTCATTACTGTGCGCCTTCCAGAACTCTGCCGCTTTTTCTTCTCCCATGATAAAAAGGGAGGTGGAAAGCCCATCTGCAAGGGTTCCGTCCGAGCTTACGATCGTGACAGATACCAGTCCGTTCTCTGCCGGATATCCGGTCTTTGGATCAATAATGTGATGATAGGTCACACCATCCTGTTCAAAATAGCGTTCATATCCACCAGATGTGATCACCGCTTTATCCCGAATGGATAAAACTCCCAGATAATCCTCTGTGTCGTCCGGACTCTGTACCGCAACCCGCCAGTTGCTTCCGTCTGTCTTGGTTCCGAGTGCCTGTACATTTCCACCCAGATTTACCAGACCACTTGTAATCCCGTTTTCTTTGAAAATATCCATAATCCGCGAAGAAGTATAGCCTTTTGCAATTCCTCCAAGGTCGATTTTCATCTGGTCATCTTCAAAAGAGATTTCTCTCGTATCCTTATCGTATGAGATCTTCGCTGCATCCACATGCTTCAGAAGCCCTGTCAGTTCGTCAGCTGATGGGACACGGAAATTCTGTATCGGAAATCCCCACGCCTCCATAACCGGATAAATTGCGATATCAAATGCCCCATCCGTTTCCTTATTCAGTTCCAGTGCGCGCTTCACAAGATATCCGCCATCTTCTGAAAGTGTTGCACTTTTCTGTTCATTCAGTTTTACAATCTCACTGTCTGCATTTCCCGTTGATAAAAGTGTATCTAATCTTTTAATCTCTGCTTCAGCGGCATCCACCGCATCCTGTGCTTTTTCTCCATATGCTGTCACTGTCATATAGGTATCCATTGCAAAAATGTCTTTTGATGCCTCATTATTCTGAGAGGTTCGTTCTGTACTTTCCTTCGAACTGGCTGTTCCTTCACTATTTTTACTCTTTGTTGTATTCTGACCACCTTGACCGCATCCACCCGCGAATACAGATACGCACAGACAGACCACAATGATTTTATTTTTGAATTTCATTCTGTTTCCTCTTGTTTGTATTCTCTAACTTAGAATAGTTTATATTACCACAAGTTAGTATGTCAACATTGAAGTTGTTAGTTAAGAAACTTTCTCATTTTACAATTCATACTTGTATTCAAAAAGAGCTTATGGAAAATGTGCCATTACATTTTCCATAAGCTCTTTCGTTTTTTTCTAAGATTCTAATGTTTTACTCATAACATATCTTCGTTTCCCGCCATACTTCTTTGTCTCGAGAACTGCCTTCATTCCAAGCTTTTCCATATTGCGAAAACTGTATATATTATCCGGATGAACTGTTGCCATCAGATACCTCATCTGCTTATTTTTTACGATTGCTTCTGACTGACAGAAAAGCTCATATTGCAGTCCGTATCCCTGATACTCCGGTACTACAACAGCAATCTCCAGATGCGCAACCCGCTTCATTTCTTCCCTGGAAATCTTCAGATATTCTCCCAGGTTGTCCTCTGCCAGTCCTGGAATACGGACAATCATGATTGCTGCAATCTGTCCATTTTTCTTTGCCAAAAGGGTAAATCCTTCCTCACGGATATGCTTTGCAAGAAATTCTTCATCCTCTGCCTCAAACCATTCTTTCACGGGAACACTTTCTCCGGCAAGCTTTACTATACGACAAATTTCAGGAAGATCCTCCTCATTCGCCCTGCGGAACTGAAACGCATTTCTCTTCGTCATACTCTCCATTTACAGCATCTCAACAAACGCAGCAAGTCTGGTGTTCAGCTGTCCGATGTCTGCCTGAGAGTAATCGGTTTCCACACTGATATACGGAATTCCCTTTTCACCTGTCACAAACTTGCGGATGGTATTGGTCTCCACATTGTAGGTATGACAGGCCTGAAGGATCATATCTACCACACCGTCTACCTGATATTCGTCGATCAGTCTTCCAAGAAGCTCCAGACGATTCGGGTTCGGCGTCATAACAGAACATCCAATGCTGAGGTATCTTCTTGCGATTGCATCGTAGATATCTTCTGCGTCCTCGTCTACCAGCTTGTCAATGGATTTTGCACCGCTGCAATTTTCAAAAGTTACAACAATACCGCCGTTGTCTTCTACGGCACGGATTACTTTTTCAGTTGCTCCTCCGATTGGACATCCTGTGATCAGGATACGTGGTTTCTTCTCTTCTCTCTTGCCCTCTGCATATTCTTTTTCAATCTTCGCAGTAAGAGCATCCACTTCACCCGGGATCAAGGAACGGTCAAATTTGAAGGTGCTTCCGTACAGAACTTTGAACAGATCCTGTCCTTTGATCGGAGCCGGATCATATTTCATTACTTCATAAAGTTTCTTTAAGGATCGACGTGCCTGATTCTCTGTCTTTACAGCTTCACGGATCTGCTCTTCCGTGATCGTCACGCCAAATTTCTGTTCCAGATATTCCTTGAAACGGATGATCTCGCCTTTCCAGAGTTGAAGTCCCGGTTCTCTCTGGCTATTCGGAAGTTCCATAATAAATACATCTTTGAATTCTGACATATATTCATACATCTTCTTCTTACCATCACAGGTTGTTTCCCCAACTACTACATCTGAGAAATAGAAGAACGGACATTTGTCTGTCTTTGCAAATCCATAGCTTGATTTGATCAGCGGACAGAGGTTCTTCGGAAGATCTTTCTCTGCTTCCGGAATTGTCTCATCAGAAGTTGAGCAAAGGCTTACGCATCCTGCCCCCATCGCCATTGCAATCTCTTTCGGGAAGTATGTACAGTACGATCCAACAACTGGAACCCCTTTCTCTTTTAACTCCTTGACAGCCAGAAACGATTTCTGTCTCTGCTCTGCGAATTCCTCAAATACCTCTGGTAAATCTTTAATCAGTTCCATTTTCATTATCTCCTTTTATCCTTTTTTTCTCTGGCAAGAAGTGCTGCCCCGTATGCCCCCGCAAAACGACCAAACTCTTCTGATTCCACTTTCTGATCCAGCTTTTCTGACAGGATTCCTGTGAAATAAATGCTGTGACTGAGTCCTCCGGTCAGGATCACTCTGTCTCCAAGTTCCTTTTTCTGCGCAAGCTGCACTACTTTATTGGCAACAGAATCTACAACTCCGGCCGCAATATCTTCACGCTTTTTTCCTTCTCCGATATAGTTAATCACCTCAGATTCGGCAAATACCGTACAAAGTGAGCTGATCGGAATAACTTCTCCTGCTGCCGCCATATCAAATAATTCATTGATCGTAACACCCAGGCGGTTCGCCATGATCTCCAGAAACTTTCCTGTTCCCGCCGAACATTTATCATTCATCTGGAAATCGGATACCATTCCATTCTGTACAATGATCACCTTCGTATCCTGTCCTCCCACATCAATGATCGAACAGTCCCCCCCTGCAAGTTCACGACCCCCTCTGGCATGGCAGGTAATCTCTGTAATTACATGATCTGCAAAATCAACTGCGATTCTTCCATATCCTGTAGCAACTACCTTTGTATCATCTGAGGTAACATCTACCCCCATCTCAAGCAGCTTATTCTTGATCTTTTCGCAAGTCTCTTTGCTGCTCCATCCTGTCGGCAGTACGAAATGTTCTTTCTTATCTCCTTCAACAACAACCTTGGATGCTGTTGATCCGATATCAATTCCTACATAATTCATATTTCTTCCCTTTTCTCTCTTTAATGACATCCTGTTTCTATGCTGTTTTTCCAAAATGCCTCTGGTTATTAGGATAACATTTTCATAATATTTCTTCAATAAAACTGCCTGTTTTACTTATTGTTTATCCGGATAGGCCGACTTCTCTATAGAGTTTTTCTATTGTAAAATTTCTCCGATATGTAGTACCTTCTATTCGGAATTTCCTGTAAAAAAATGAGCCTGCCTAAAAAGCAGACTCATGCACTATTCCTCATTCTGATAGCGGATTTCCATCAGGCAGAGTCCCTGCGGCGGTGCCGTGACCGCTTCCCTGGTTCTTTCTCCGCCTTCCAAAAGTTCCTTTACCTTTTCCGGTTCGTAAAATCCTCTTCCGACACGCACCAGTACCCCGGCTATGATGCGCACCATGTTATACAAAAATCCATTTCCCGTAATCCGGATCGTAATATGCTCTCCGCTTTGCAGAATCTGCAAATCCGTGATTGTCCGCACCGTTGTCTTTGCATTAGTACGGATACAGCAAAATGGTGCAAAATCGTGTTCTCCTTCCAGATAAGCCGCTCCGCGTCTCATCTGCCCCACGTCCAGGTCAAAACTTACAAAGTAATTATAAAGCCTCTCTGTCGGAATCGGCACTTTCGTATTGATGATATGATATTCATAGGTTTTCAGAGTATCCTGATAACGTGGATGCCAGTTAAGATCCACCTCATCTGATTTTACAACTACAATATCTTTCGGAAGACGCTGATTCAGGGCATAAGAAAAACGTTCTGCCGGTATCCTGCTTTCCGTGTCAAACACAGCAATATTTCCTCTTGCATGAACCCCGGAATCCGTCCGGCTCGCCCCTATCACCTGAATCTCTTCTCCGGTGAGCTTACAGATTGCCTTATTCAGCACTTCCTCGATCGTAATTCCATTTGGCTGGATCTGCCAGCCACAATAATTTGTTCCATCATAAGCCACTGTTAATCTGATTCTTCTCATCTTATGACTCCTTAAAAGATCCACAGCTTGAATGGAACATATCTTCCAACAACAAATGCGATCACAACATACAGGATCGTAATCAGGTATGCCATGTGGTCAGCACTCTTATAAATCAGAGGTTTCATCTTGGTTCTGCCATTGCCACCGCGATAACATCTTGCTTCCATTGCCATTGCAAGATCATTGGCACGGCGGAATGCGGATACAAAGAGCGGAACCAGGATCGGAATCATTGCCTTTGCCTTCTGGATCAGATTTCCACTTTCCATATCCGCACCTCTGGCAATCTGTGCCTTCATGATCTTATCCGTTTCCTCCAGAAGGATCGGAATAAAACGAAGTGCGATCGACATCATCATCGAAATCTCATGTACCGGTACATGGAGCTTATTCAATGGGTGAAGAAGCTTCTCCAGACCGTCTGTCAGTGAATTCGGTGTAGTTGTCAGTGTCATAAGTGAGGATCCCATAATCAGATAGATCAGCCGGATCGCCATATAAACCGCTGTGCTTAAGCCGTACTCCGTGATCTTGATAAAGCCCACATGGACCAGTGTCTTTCCGCCCGGTGTCAGAAATAAGTTGAAACATACTGTGATCAGAAGCAGAATGATAATTGGCTTCAGTCCTCTGACAATGAATTTAAACGGTACCTTCGCCAGCTTAATGCATCCAAACAGGAACACAGTCGCAAGTACATATCCCAAAATACTTTTAAATGTAAAAAGAGAAATCAGATACAGCAGTGTGCATACAATCTTCACACGCGGATCCAGCTTATGGATACGGCTGTCAGCCGGATAATATTGTCCAATCGTTATGTCTCGAATCATTTGGCTGCCCTCTCCTTCTTCAGTGCTTTCATAATGCCATCCGCTGCTTCTTCTATCGTGGTTGCATCTGTCGGAACATCCATTCCCTTTTCCTTCAGCGCATGCATGATGTACGTTACCTGTGGTGCCGCAAGTCCCACACTCTCCAGTTCTTTGTAGTGTGCAAACACTTTCTTTGGCACATCATTAAACATGACGCTGCCTTTATTCATCACAATAATACGATCCACATATTTTGCAATATCTTCCATACTGTGGGAAACTAGAATGACAGTCATGTCTGCTTTTTCGTGCAGATAGGCAATCTGATCCAGGATCTCATCTCTTCCCTTCGGATCCAGTCCTGCAGTCGGTTCATCCAGAACCAGTACCTTCGGACGCATTGCCAGTACACCTGCGATCGCTGCACGTCTTTTCTGCCCGCCTGACAGATCAAACGGGGAATGATCGAAATATTTTTCTTTGAGACCAACAAGCTGCAACGCCTCTCTTGCCCGCTTTTCACATTCTTCCGGTGAAAGTCCCTGATTCTTCGGTCCAAAACAGACATCCTGAAGTACATTGACCTCAAAAAGCTGATGCTCCGGATACTGAAAGACCAGCCCGACCTGATTTCGCAGCTCACGTAAGTTATAGTTTTCTCCGTAAATATTCTCTCCGTTGTAATAAAGTGCTCCGCTTGTCGCCTTGATCAGTCCGTTCAGATGCTGGATCAGTGTCGATTTACCGGAGCCGGTGTGACCAATGATCCCGACAAATTCACCGTGTGGGATTTCCAGGGATACATCCTTCAGCGCATGCTTTTCATATGCAGTTCCTTCACTGTATACATAATTGATATGTTCTAATTTAATCGACATAATATCTCCACCAATTCTTCCTTCTTCAAAACTCCCGCCGGAATATCAAGTCCTCTTTTTCTCAGTTCATCAGCAAGGATCGTCACCTGCGGCACATCCAGTCTGTAGTGCTTTAAAGTATCCACCTGTGAAAAGATTTCTCTCGGTGTTCCCTGCATTACCACATGACCGTGATCCATTACGAATACATGATCTGCATCTACAACCTCTTCCATGTAATGGGTGATCAGAATCACTGTAATGTGTTCTCTTTTTCTCAGCTCCATCACACTTCGAAGTACTTCTTTTCTTCCATTCGGATCCAGCATCGCAGTTGGCTCATCCAGTACAATACACTTTGGACGCATTGCCATGACACCGGCGATCGCAACCCTCTGCTTTTGCCCCCCGGACAATTTATTCGGTGAATGGTGACGGTATTCAATCATCCCAACCGCTTTCAGGCTATCTTCCACTCTCTGCCAGATCTCCTCTGTCGGCACGCCCAGGTTCTCCGGACCAAATCCCACGTCTTCCTCAACGACCGTTCCTATGATCTGATTATCCGGATTCTGGAATACCATTCCGGCGCTCTGACGTACATCCCACAGATGTTCATCTTCCTTCGTGTCCATTCCGTCTACCCACATGGTTCCGTCAGACGGAACCAGCAGGGCATTCATATGCTTTGCAAGTGTAGACTTCCCAGAGCCATTATGCCCCAGGATCGCAATAAACTGTCCCGGCTCGATATCCAGCGATACCTCATCAATAGCGCGGCTTTTCCCTATAATATTACCTTCTTCGTCACGCTTTGCATATTCAAATACAAGTTTATCTGTCTTGATCATTTTCATGGTATTTCCTCATATCCATTCTGTAATTTATCTGTCCATACTGTACTAGATTATAACCTAACTGGAATGCCTATGCAATTGATTTCCTGATTGTATCAAAAAAAGAATGCGCCTTCGCACATTCTTTCCCTGTGTTTCTACTACATTTTTTCAATCTTATCCCTGAGTTTCAGCATTTTTGCATCCAGCTCAGATATTTCATCTGCATAGGTTTTTAATTCCTTTGCAACCTCTTCATTCTCTGTCTTCTTATAAAATATCTGGTACTCAAGCACAGACCAGTAATCCATTGCCACCGTACGGAGTTGGATCTCCACCTTTTCCTTCAGTGGTCCTTTGGATGAATAAATTGGGACCTCCACGATCATGTGAAGACTCTTGTATCCGTTCTTTTTGGGATTCTTAATATAATCTTTCTCACGGATGATCTGTACATCTCCCTGCGCTTTCAGACGGTCTGCGACCTCGTACACTTCATCTTCAAATGGACAGACCACGCGGATTCCGATCAAATCCTTCAGTTCTGCTCTTGCCGTGTCAAAATCCGGCTCCAGGCCTTTCCGGATCAGTTTTGTATAAATACTCTCTGCCGTCTTCACTCTGCTGCTGATCTGGTTGATCACAACATGGCGTTTCTTGCGCGAAAGATCTGCATTTATCATATTCAACTTTGCTGTAAGAAGATCGATTGCAGCTCTGCATCTGAGCTGATACTTCTGATCCTGAAGCGAACAGTCTATCTCTGCAATCTCTTTTGCAGCCTCTGTCCGGATCAGCTTTTCAGGGCACTTATTTTTCTGCTTTATCTTTGCCTTCTGTTTCTTTGGCATAGGCATCTCCCTTTTTGTCTTTTTTTTCACACAATATATATTGTATCATCTTTTGCCCTGAAAATCATCAATTCTTGTTCAAGGAAACGTTAAATTTTTTCTTCCAGATTCAAAAAGCGCAGTAAAAGCTCTGCATTCATCCGTGCAATATTATCGCTCCAGTCAATCTGCAGAAGTTCGTTTACCTTGTCGATCCTCTTCCTGATCGTATTGATATGTACATATAATTTTTCAGCTGTTGCGCTGTAGTTCATATTATTTTCCAGATATACTTTTAAAGTCTTTAAAAGCTCGATATTCTTTTCATCTTTCAGGAGTACACTGTAAGCCGAGAGCATATGAGTAAGCTCTTCTTCCGGAATATCCAGCCATGCAAGTGCACCAAGCTGAGAATACTCCCATGCAAAAAGGCTTGGATAAATCATTTTCCCCATATTCAGTGCTTTCTGGCATTTCTCTATGCTCTGACGGATACGTCCAAGAGAAGCGGCATCCAGTGAATAACCAAATTCCAGTGCCGTCTCCGGACAGCTCTTCAGAACTCTTCTCCGGAATTCTTCCAGAAGTGCCAGGATATGACCTTTCTCCCAGTCTTCTTCTCTGTCCTCCAAAAAAAGAATTCCCACATTTTCTCCGATCATTGCGATTCTGGCATATTTGATCAGACTGCTTTTCCTGTAAGCCTCAAGGATCTCTTTTCTCCGGTTTGGAAGTTCTTCCTGATTGTCCGCGCGCCGGAACAATACATACCTGTATTTTGTACTCATGGAAATTCCCTGTACATTCGCCTGAAACATCATCTTCTGTGTATCATCTTCCGTTGCACTCAAAGCGTATAACACAAAGTTCTCAAATCCGATATTTCCCATGTTCTGCGCCGCTACGATCTGCTCATATAATCCCTGCAGCATCAGATAGGCAATCCGGATACTGTATTCATCATAATAATCCAGGAATTCCCGCGCTTCCATCACGGCAAAATACGCCTGTACACTTCCATTTACAGAAATCGGGACCCGTATCCAGCTGATTCTCGGTCCCTCCTGGTGACTCTGATTCACAAGACGGTATCTCACCATGTCCATGTAATCACAAAGCGTATGCCGGGTATACGGCATTGACGGCTCCCAGAAATCCTCTGTTTCAAGTCCGAATCCTTTCGCTATCTTCTGAAAATTCATCGAACTGTAATACGCCTCTTCTTCTACAAAATCATATAAAAATGCCGGGAAACCCATCTCAGCCTCCATCGCCTGCAGGATCCGCTTGATCTTCTGCTCTTTATATGAAAAATTCGACATCTGAAATGTCATATGACTGGTATTGATCCGCAGCCTGCGTATGGTCCGGTTCAGCACAGCAGTATTAATCTGGCTCATCACTTCCATCCATGGTGCTGAAAATGGCATGGAGATAAGGGGCACCTCATACTGATCAAAAAGCTCCAGTATCTCCTCCGGTATTTTCTCCAGATATCGTTCTCTTTTGATCATCATTCCCGCTGATTTCTGGACACTTCCCTCCCGGAATGCTTTTTCAATACAATCTGGTTCCTTTGCAATAACGTACCCTGATGAAAGTACCAGTTCCTTCCCTTTTGTCCAGTGAAATGCATCCGGTGCCTCCATAACTGTGATCCCCTGGATCTCACGGTGCAGTCCCTTTGCCCCCGCCAGAACGTAAAAATCCTTAAAATATTCCTGCGATAATAATTCTTGTATTGCGATACCCATTTCTGTCTCCTGCCTGACTGCACTTATCCCCCTCACACAGTCTGTTTTTCTCCTATTTTCTCAGTGTAACATTCATGAAAATTCTTGTCAAATCCAGTCACACACTTACTTTTTTTCCACATAAAAATCCCGGAAACCTCACGGCTCCGGGATCTTTTTTCTTTACTTTTTCTTGTTTTTATTCACCGTCATACATCGGTGCATATGGTTCTCTGTCCTGCGCATCGAATTCGTCCTGAATTTCTTTTCGCAGTTCCGGCTGTGTATACAGGTCATATGCTGTTGCTGCAATGACTTTTGCTGCGTAAAATGCACCTTTCTGTCCGATCGTGCTTCCGGCAGATGCACAGCTCTGCCAGGTATGCGGTGCAACACCAACCGGCCAGCAAACTGCAGTAAAGAGGTTCATCGGCATCATCTGGCTCACATCTCCACTGTCTGAAGAAGCAGTAAGCGGTGCTTTTTCCCAGGCATTTCTGGAAACAACACCATCTGCTAATGCCTTTTCTTTTGCTTCATACATTCTCTGATCTCTGTCTTTGATAGCCGGATCAACGGTAGCCTGCAACTGTCTTGCAAATTCCATTTCCTCTTCCGTATAAGTTGGTGTTCCGACCTCCTGCAGATTCTTCCATGTCAGATCTGCAAATGATTTTTCGCTGACCATATCACAGCAGCCATATTCAATTTTGGTCTCAACCTCCGTCTCTGTCATCATTGCAGCACCTTTTGCCACAAGTGTCAGTCTGCGGAGAATGTCTTTTACATCGCTGATGTGCGGAGCCCTTGTAAAATACCATGCACTTGCTTTATCCGGCACGATATTCGGTGAAAATCCGCCACTGTCTGTAGTATAGTGGATTCTTGCCTTGTCAACTACATGCTCTCTTAAATAGTTGGCGCCTACACTCATAAGTTCCACTGCGTCAAGCGCACTCCGACCTCTTTCCGGCGCAAATGCTGCATGTGAAGTTTTTCCTTTGAAATAAAACTTCGCAGATGCACTCGCCAGATATCCTTCATCATAAATCATGTTTGCAGACATCGGGTGCCAGCTCAGTGCCATATCGCATCCGTCAAACATATGATAATATGCCATTTTTACTTTTCCACTTAGCAATTCTTCTTCCGGGCATCCATAGAATCTTAAGGTTCCCGGAATTCCTTCCTGCTCAAGAAACCGTTTGATCATGATCGCTCCTGTCACAGCCCCTGCGCCCAGAAGGTTATGTCCACATCCATGTCCTGCTGCTCCCGGTGTTACCGGCTCTTTCGTGATCTGGCATTTCTGGGAAAGTCCAGGAAGCGCATCATATTCTCCAAGAACAGCGATCACCGGTTTGCCACTTCCATATTCTGCATAAAACGCATGTGGAAGATGTTCTTCATTTACAATCACAAATCCTTCATGATGAAGAAGCTCACGGATCATATCCGCTGACTTCTGCTCATTCCCGCCACTCTCAGGATTATTCCATAAATTAGTGCAGATGTCCACGCAGGTAGACCTAAGTTCCTCCATCTGCCCAAGCATCTCTTTTTTCGTCATATCTACCTCTCCTTTTCCATCCAATTATACACTATTCTTACTTTCCGGCTTCTTTTTTCTTTCCATAAGTTGCAAGTGTTACACCGATTGCTACAAATACACTTGCAAGAGTTGTCAGATAGTTTGCTGCTCCCGGAAGCCAGTTGAAAAGACCTGCGTTAATTGCAATACCGATGAGAATTGCAAATGCAAGCATACCACCTGCAAATTTGATTCTTTTCAGTCCAAACTGCATAAGCAAGGCACCAAACAGTGCCGGAAGCAGATAATTCAATGCCTCTATCACACTTGCCGGCATTGCTGAAAGTACAGAGCTCCCGAGGATAACTCCGATCGTCAGCACAGATACGTTGATGACGATGGATGTCGCCATACCGATTACTGAAACGATCGAACCTTTTTCTGTTCCTGGTTCAACGTCAGCTGCGACCTGAGCCATACCGGCACAAGGAACTCGCATATTGGAAATATTTCCTGACAAAAATGCCATGTATGTACCTACCGGACCAAGTACGGTAAAGTAAGAAATCGGTTCTACAACCCAGAGAAATCCAAATGCACTTGCTGCAGAAATAAATGCGGTGGCAAGTGCAGCAGGTTTTGGAAGAAGTCCGTACACAACTGCCAGTACAAGTGCCGGCAGGAAAGATAATACAGCTCCAAGCAATCCGGTAAGTTTACCAATCTTATGCATCTGCGGCATATATTCGCCTTCATAAAAATCTTTTTTTTCCATGTTCGCTCCTCCTTTAAATCACGGCTGTGATGATCATTGCTGCCAGAATTGAAATCGTAAGATTCCATTCTTTCAGCCACTTGATATTCTTTTTTTCTGAAATGGTTAAAAGTATTGCCATAAATACAGCTCCAAGTACGCAGGCAACTGAGTTTTTATTCAGCTTGATCAGATGAGAAGATGACATTGAACTAAATGCACCAATGATAGCCGCACTTGAAATTGCCATCAGTTTTGCCGGATCTCCACCTGAAATTTTGTGCTGTACCTTGTCCATACGGCTTGCAGAAATAGTTGCAAAGATGATCCATCCGATCGATCCAAGGATCATGGTCCATACTGCCATATCAAGTGCCAGTGGTGTCAGTGTATCTGCTCCAAGCTGTACACCAACTGATGCAGTACCAAAACCTGCTGCGATAGATTCAAACATAACGGAACCGATCAGGGAAAGTCTCATCCACGCCATCGGTCCTCCAACAGTGATCAGAAGGGAAAGCATTCCACTTAAGATTACAATAGATGGTCCAATGGAAGTGATCGCGCTGCTCTTGATTGCGTTCTTCATCTGCTTTTCTGTAAGTCCGATCTTCTTTCCTGCCGAATAAGATTTTTTTGCAAAGATCAGGGCCTGTGCGATAACGAGTATTACCGGGATTCCACAGGCGATCCACATCGGTATACTGTTGGCGATTTTCATAGCATCCATATTGCTACCTCCTTAGAAATAAATAAAATATTCATAAAATTTATTGAAATTATAATAAAATTATCGCGATAATTCTATGAATAAATATTCACTTTTCTTTTAAAAGGCATATAGAGGTGAAAAAAAATTCACTTCCATATGCCCTTTCATGAAAAAATATTTTATTGATAAATTCTTTCAGCAAACAATTTGTATTGCCATTTTCTATAAGCCTTTCAAAACTTCCACTTCGCCAAATGCTTTCAGAAATTGTTTTTTTCCATATCCCGGAAATTCCAGTTCGATCATCATTTCGTCCTCAGAAATAATCTTCCCTTCCCCGTACTTCGGATGTCTGCCTTTTCGCTCTGGCTTCCATGTTTCTTTCTGTTCTTCTTCCTCCTGCTTTTTCTCCCTGATCAGCTCCCGCGTATCTTTCCGCAGTTTCTGCAGATTCGCTTTCCGCAACTCACTTCCCGGCTTTTCTTCCCAGTCGAGCAGCTCCTCCGGCAGCATCCGCAGATAATTGCTTGGTGTCTCATATGTCCCCGGGATCGTCGGATTTGTATAATAGGAAAGTTCCAGATTCTTCCTTGCACGGGTCAGTCCTACGAAGAACAGACGGCGCTCCTCTTCTTCCTGTTCTATGCTTTTGCAGCGAAGCGGGATCAGTCCCTGATTCATTCCGATGATGAATACATAATCAAATTCCAGACCTTTTGAGGCGTGCAGTGTCATAAGATGAACTGCGTCTTCTTCCTCCGTCTGTCGTTCTGTATCTGCCGCTTTTTCCATCGTATGTTCGCCTGAAACCGCATTCAGCTTCCCTTCTGCAACATGCTCCCGGATCATATGAGGTCTTTCCGGAACCGGATCCTCGTCCTCTTTCTGTTTTGCCGGAAGAACATAAGAAAGTTCTGCTCTTTCAAATACTTTTTCCAGAATCTCTGCCTGCTTCTGCACCCGGTAGAAAACCGCAATCTCCCGGTAAGGAAGTCCCTGCTCATGAAGCTCACGGATCCGCTCTGTCAGATACTCTGCCTCGATAAATGGATTATAATGATTCCTTACCAGAATCTTCTCCCCTCTTTCGCCACTTCCCTCAATCTTTCCTCCAAACTGAAGAAACCGATTCGCCGCTTCCAGGATCACTTCATCGGACCGGTAGTTAACCGGCAGAGTCAGTTCTTTTGCGCCAAATCTGTGCTTGATCAGGAAGAACATATTCGGTCCGGTTCCTCTCCAGCTGTAGATCACCTGATTCGGATCCCCCACCGCAAAAAAGTGGGTCTGTGTGCCTTTTAACGCCTCCAGAAATTTCAGCTGTTTTTCGTCACTGTCCTGTACCTCATCGACAATGATCCACTTAAGATCCAGCACCTCTTCCTGCTCTTTTGCCACCTGCGTTCCTTCTTCCAGAAGATCTGCAAAGGACATTTTATTCTGCTGTCTTTTTGCCTTCTCAAGAAGCGGAAAGACCTGAAACAGATCATCTTTGTATTTTCCCTGTGTTCTTCCTTTCCGATATACCGCGTAATCCTCTTCCATCCGCTTTTTCAGACGGTTCTGGTATTTGATCTTATAACCGCCTTCTTTTGCGATGGCAAGCACCATTTCCATTTCATCTTCCGGTGTGATAACGGTAAATTCCCGGTTCCATTCTTCCAATTTTGTTCCGTCTTCTGCCTTTTCCGGAAGAAATCTTCGCAGAATCCTTAAGGCAACACTGTGAAAGGTTCCAAATCCCCACAGTTCTTCTTCCGTAAGCTCTGCTTCTTTTCTGGATAGACGTTCTGCGATCTCATCTGCCGCCTTGTTGGTAAAGGTAAGCACTGCCATTTTCTCATACGAAACCTGCTTTTTCTCATGCAGATGCCGCACTTTCTCGATCAGCACTGTTGTCTTTCCGCTCCCTACATTTGCATTTACCAGACATGCCGGGCTTTCATCCAGCACCGCCTCCTGCTGGTAAGAATTTAAAGTTTTTATTTCTTCTATATTATTCATTTCCAAGCTGTTCATCATATCGCCTTTGCAAACGATCTCTCTTCTTCTGTCGTTCTTTTTTCTCCTGCTCATCCATTTTCGCTTCATACCGTACCCGGATCTGCATATCCGCCGGACAAATCACATGATACCGCAAGGTATTGGTCAGACTTTGGAGGTTATCCGGCTCCATCAGCCATTTTGCATAAAATTCATTTTCCATCGTCAGGATCAGCTTGTGTCCTTCTGTACTGACTTTTTTAATGGTCTTCAGGAACTGCCCGCCTGCTTCGCCATTTTTGACCACGGCATAACAGACCTTCTCCCACTCATCCGGCAGATTGAAGAAAGAAAATTCTTTCCGGATCACAGGCTGTGGCTCTTTGATATTTTTCTTCAGATAAACCGGTGGTTCGCTCTCTTCCAGAAGATTATCAAGTCCCCACAGAACCGTCTTCTTATCCAGATTGTAGTCACCTACGCATGCCGGACAGCCATCCTCACACGGACAGCCGCTGACCATTTTAATCGCACTTTCCAGAATTTCCGGGATCAGATCATAGATCTTCTCCGAATAACCAAGTCCGCCCTCATATTTGTCATAAATGAAGAGGGACACCTTTTCCTCCCGGAACTCATCCGGAATGGTCGCATTGTTGGACATGGTCACATCGATATCATCCCGTTCCGTCATCGTCACCATCATTACCGCATTCTTGATCGCATACTGCATTCCGTCAAAATGATTGTTCAGCACCAGCTCTCCCATCCGATTTGGCAAAAGAAGACTCCGGTAGACTCTGACAACATTCTCCGGCATCGTAAGCCAGGTGCTTTCCGTTCCATAATCCTTCTGAAGCGGCTGTGTCAGCGTCACATAGCCCAGATTCTGATGGTTATGGAACTGCAGTTTCTTGTACATGGCAATGGTTTCGTTTACATTGATGTCTCCAAAACGGATTTCCGTCCTTTGATACGCGTCCTCCTGAAATACATGCAGGATACGCGTCTCTTCCTGTCCTGCCGGTACCGTATAATAATCCCCTGTAAACGGAATGGCGTAAGCTGTCCGGCTGACCAGATCCATCTTCGTGATCTCATAGGATGCACCATCATGCATATATACAGCACCCGGATGAATCTCATGGTATGCCTGGGATTCGTCCATCTCCGTGATCTCATGTCCGTCCTCCTGCGCGAGCAGCTTGAACCTGGTCTTGTCCATATTACGCAGGCTGTAATCCCCTGCCGGAAATGCAGGTCCCGCCCAGGCAAATCTTCCGGCAAGGCTTTTTACTTCTCCGGCGCTTAAAAGTACCGGAATCATTTCTCCAAGATCCGGAAAAAGCGCAATATCATCCAGTGAAAGTGGCATCTCAGCAGCCGCTGCGCGCAGATGTGCAAGCTCGATCAGAAGATTGTCCGGATCCACGATCGCATTTTCACTTTCTCTTGAGAACAGCCATTCCGGATCGATGGCAATGTACTGATCAAACGGTTCATTTTCCAGGATCAGATAATTGACACAGGCACTGCCGCTTCGTCCGGCACGTCCACTCTGTTGCCAGAAGGACGCCCTTGTCCCCGGATAACCGACGATCACAGTTGCATCCAGCTTTCCGATGTCGATCCCAAGCTCCAGTGCATTCGTCGATACCAGCCCGGTCAGTTCTCCCTCCGTCATCTTCCGCTCAATCTCTTTTCGCTCCAGCGGGGTATAACCGCCACGGTATCCTGCGATCAGATCTGCCGGATTCTTGCCGCCCACCCGCGCCATTCCAAGAAATCCGGCAGCATCTAATTTATCCTTTGCTTCTTTTAGAATAACTTCTACATTTCTTCTGGATCGTCCAAAGGTGATAAAATGATGATCCTCTTCCACCAGCTCCGGTATCAGTCCGGCTGCTACGGTTGACGCCGCAATCCTTCCGTATACTTTGTCATTATTCCCCTTGATCTCCGGCGGCTGGATAATACAGTATTCCTTCTCCGGTGCCGGCGATCCATCCCGGTCAATCAGCGTAAATCCGCTTCCACAGATCTTTTCGGCAAGCTCTACCGGATTGGCGATCGTCGCGGAACTGCACAGAAAATGCGGATTCGAATGGTAATACCGGCAAATCCGGTGCATTCTCCGGAAAATATTTGCCAGATGTGCTCCGAAAGCACCGCGGTAAGAATGAAGCTCATCGATCACTACATATCGTAAATTTGCAAAAATCGCGTCAAACCCGTAATTGCTGTGATTCGGAAGGAATGCCGAGTTCAGCATCTCCGGATTGGTCAGGATAATATTTGCACTCTTGCGGATCCTTGTCCGCTCGGCAGGTTTGGTATCTCCATCGTACACGCCTGCTGAAACTCTTCCCTCTCCGAAAAATTTCAAAATCGACTGCATCGCGCGGTACTGGTCACTTGCCAGTGCCTTGGTCGGGTAAATAAAAATCGCACGTGTCAGCGAGTCTTCCAGAATTTCCTGCAATACCGGGAGCAAAAAGGCAAGCGTCTTTCCACTTGCTGTCGAAGTCGTAATAACCACATTTTCCCCGGCTCTGACCTTCTCAAACATCTCAACCTGATGTGCATAGAGTCTGGAAATATGGTTGCTTTCCAGATATCCCCGGATTTCTTCCCGGAACTCCTCCGGGTAGTCCCGGTACAACGGCTCCCTTTTCTTCATTTTTCTTGTATAAATAATCAGCTTTTTAATTTCTTCCGTCATGAATTCCTCCATAATTTAAAAAATGTGCACCTATGGCACGCAATACCTTTTATTTCACAGGAAGTTCCCGTAGAATAAAAACCAAACACATATTCGTATGTACAGTATAGCATGGCTTTCCCATTCCTTCCATAGATATTTAGTGTATAGATATATTCTATATCATTCATGCAAATTATCTATAAGAAATGTTGTCCATACAACATACATTTTATTAAAAGAATGTTAAATTTATATTTTGGATATGTAAATTTTATTCAGGGAGGAATACATACAATGAAAAAGAGATTTTTATCAATCGCTCTTACACTTGCTATGGTATCATCTATGGCAGTAGGATGCGGAAGCAGCAAGTCAGATTCTGCTGACAGCAAAAAAGAAGAGAGTGCAAAGACAGAAGCTTCTGCCGATACAGAAAGTAACCAGATCTTATTTAACGGATCTTCTACTTTAGCACCGGTTATCACTTCTATGGCTACTACTTTCTTTGATACTTATGGAACATGGGATGCATATGATTCATCTCTTCCAAAAGAAGATATCGCAATCTACGTTTCAGCAGGCGGATCCGGACAGGGAACCAAAGCCGTTATCGATGGAACTGCAACATTTGGTATGGTTGCAAGAAGCGTAAAGGATGAAGAAAAAGAAGCAATCAAAGATGAAAAAGAATACCAGGTTGGTATCGATGCTCTGACGATCGCAGTAAACCCGGCTAATCCAGTAAATGATGTTCTTGATAACCTTACAACGGAACAGATCGTAGGACTTTTCTCCGGCGAATATGCTACATGGAAAGATCTTGACTCATCTCTTCCTGACGAAGAAGTTGTTGTTATTACACGTGATATCAACGGTGGAGCTCACGAAGTATTCCAGAAGAATATCATGGGTGACACAGAAGTAAAAGCGGATGCGATCCAGGCTTCTTCTATGGGTGAACTTGTTCAGGATATCATTGATAACCAGTACGCAATCGGATATGCTTCATTTGGTGTTGCTAACCAGAATGAAGGAAAAGTAACTCCACTGAAAGTAAACGGTGTTGCTGCAACAAAAGAAAACATTCTTGATGGATCTTACATCATCCAGAGACCACTTCTTCTTGTAGGTTCTGGTGATCCGACAGATGTACAGCAGGCTTTCCTTGATTACGTTCTTGGTGATGAAGGACAGAAAACTGTAGAAGATATGGGATTCATTCCTATGAAATAATCTTCCGATATTGAAGGGGTGTGCAAAGACACACCCCTTTTTCTTGCTATATGTCGCTGGTTAATCCCAGGGATCAATTTTGATTTGTATCCGGACAGCGTTGTCTGTCCTGCATCATACCTAGAAAGGATTTACTATGTTTAAGAAACTTTCAGATAAATTCAGCAAAGGAATCATTTATCTGGCTGCCTTTCTCGTAACGGCACTGATGGCAGTCATGATGATCCATATTGTGAAGGAAAGTATTCCTGCCATTTCACAGCTTGGAATCAAAATGTTCCTGCCTACCACTGAATGGCGCCCTGTCAGTCAGAAACCGCAGTACGGACTTTTACCTGCGATTGCCGGTACCCTTTATGTCTCAGCGATCGCAGTTGTCCTCGCACTCATCTTCGGCGTTGCCTGTGCCTGCTTTCTGGACTATTACCTTCCGAAAAAGGTGGCATCCTTATTCCTTGCGTTCATCGATCTGGTTGCAGGAATCCCGTCCGTCATCTTCGGATTTATCGGACTTACGGTTCTTGTAAAAGCCTTTGCCACCCACCTCCATATGGCAGCCGGTCAATGTATCCTGGCAGCCGGGATCGTGCTGGGGATCATGCTATTACCATTCGTTATTTCCACCTGTCATGAATCTTTACAGACTGCACGAAAGACTTACGAGTTCAGTGCGATCACCCTTGGATTCTCCCGAGAATTTACCCTGCTGCATTTTATTCTTCCGGCAATCCGGCCGGGAATCATTGCAGGTGCAATGATGGCATTCGGCCGCGCACTTGGCGAGACAATGGCCGTCATGATGGTAATCGGTAATTCCCCGATTTATCCCAAACTCCTTGGACGTGGTCAGACACTTCCTGCCCTCACCGCACTGGAAATGGGAAGTATTGAATACGGAAGCCTTCACCTCTCCGTACTTTACGTTGCAAATGCTGTGCTGCTTGTGATTCTTTTCATCGTACTCGGTATCAGCTATCTTCTGAAAAGGAGGCTTGCCACCCATGAGAACTAA
Source organism: Bariatricus sp. TF06-38A (assembly GCF_027690675.1). Lineage (NCBI taxonomy): Bacteria > Bacillati > Bacillota > Clostridia > Lachnospirales > Lachnospiraceae > Bariatricus > Bariatricus sp. TF06-38A. The sequence continues at coordinate 60,843 of NZ_JAQFCE010000004.1, read as the reverse complement.
ACTGCAGAAATTTTTCACACGCCTGATTCTCAGTATACTCGGACTTTGCGTGATCGTTGTTACACTCTTCCTTTTCCTTTATGTCTTCTGGAAAGGGAAAAAAGTATTTAGCCTGTCCTTCCTTCTGGACAAGCCTGCCGGTGTTCCACTTGGAACTGCAGGCGGTATCTATCCTGCACTGATGGGTTCCATTTACCTTGGCGCACTTTCTGCACTGATCGGCGGTATCCTTGGTATCGGCGCTGCCATTTATCTTGTATTTTACAGCACCGGAAAACGATTTTCCGTCCTTGTAAATATGGCGATCACCGGGCTTTCCGGAATCCCTTCGATCCTGTTCGGGCTGGTTGGATATACGCTTCTGATCTACCGTTTTGGACTTAACCGCAGCCTTCTTTGTTCGGCACTGTGTGTTGCAGCAATGATCATTCCTTTTGTTGCAATCCGAGCAGAAAAGATTCTGGAAGAGAAGGGGCGTGAATATATGAAGAACTCCCTAAGTCTCGGACTTTCCCGTGAGTATGCCCTCCGGAAACTGATCCTTCCGGTCTGCTCTGTAGAGCTTCTCGGAACCGTTGCGCTTGGAATGGCATACGGCATGGGTGCCGTTGCACCGATTTTATACACCGGAGCTGTCATGCAGGCAGATGTTCCGCATTCTCTCTCCGATCCGTTCATGTCACTTCCATATCACCTGTATATCCTTGTGAACAACGGATTTTCTCTAGATTATGCTTATGGAACCGCATTTGTACTGATGCTCTTCCTGCTTATCATCCAGTTAATATGTAAATTTATCACCTATCTACGAAAGGACAACTGATATGCTGAATATAGAAAATCTAAAATGTGGATTTGGAAAACACGAAATTCTTCACGGAATCAGCCTGACGATCCCGAAAGGACAGATTACAGCCATCGTTGGTCAGTCCGGCTGCGGAAAAACAACTTTTCTGAAAACCCTGAACCGGATGGTAGAAGAAGAAGGCGGCTATCTCTCAGGAACAATTACTTTAGAAGGAACCGACATCAAATCTCTTCCGAAAGAAAAACTCAGAAGGCGTGTTGGCATGGTTTTCCAACAGCCGATCGCTTTCCCGCACAGTATCGAAAAGAATCTGTCTTATGTACTGAAATACCACGGTGTCCGTAATAAGAAAGAGATTGCTGAAAAAATTACAGAGTCTCTGCAGAAAGCAAAACTCTACGATGAGGTCAAAGATCAACTGAAAAAATCCGCCCTCAAATTATCCGGCGGTCAGAAGCAGCGTCTTGCTATCGCACGAAGCCTCTGTGCCGGTCCGGAGATCCTGCTCCTTGACGAGCCGTGCTCCGCACTGGATATGAAGAATACAATTGCAATCGAAGAAACGCTTTTGGAGTTGAAAGACCAGTATACTTTCGTCATCGTCACACATAATCTGGCTCAGGCAAAGCGAATTGCCGATCAGGTGATCTTCATGGATCATGGAGAAGTACTGGAAGTGACGGGAAAAGAGAAATTCTTTGAAAATCCGGCCTCGGAACCGGCGAAAGAGCAGATACAGTATATGTAATAAAAAACGAGCAAATGTCTTTTCACATGACATTTACTCGTTTTTTTATTTATTCCACAAAGGATTTCTGTCAGTCTGATTTTTATTTCAGCATCTCTCTGAGCAGTTCATTAACCATACCCGGATTTGCTTTTCCTTTCATTGCCTTCATGATCTGTCCAACCAGTGCGCCAAGTGCTTTTTCTTTTCCACCCTTGAAATCTTCCACTGCCTTTGGATTCTTTGCAATCACTTCTTCCGCAAGTGTGCGGAGTGCACCTTCATCGTTGACGGTCTTCAGTCCGTGATCCTCTACATATTTTTCCGGATCCACATCCTCTGCAAATACCTTTTCAAATACCTCTTTTGCTACAGAACTGTTGATAGTTCCCGCGTCTGCAAGTTCGATCAGTTTTGCAAGGTTCTCCGGTGAAAATTTAATATCTGCCGGCTCCTGTCCGTTTTCATTTAACAGACGCATGGTTTCTACCATCAGCCAGTTGGACACCTTTTTCGGCTTGTTGCAGATTGCACAGGTCGCCTCAAAGAGATCTGCCATCTTCTTCGTTCCGGTAATGAGCTCCGCATCATAACGTGGAATATCATAATCTTTCTCATAACGTGCAAGTTTTTCATTTCTCAGCTCCGGCTGTTGGTCTTTGATCTTCTGGATCCATTCATCACTGATCACGATCGGCACCAGATCCGGTTCCGGGAAATAGCGATAGTCCTGCGCATCCTCTTTGGAACGCATCGCATAAGAATATTCTTTATTATCATCCCATCTTCTGGTTTCCTGAATGACTTTCTTTCCTTCTTCAATGAGTTCGATCTGTCTCTGTCTCTCTCCCTCGATCGCATGTGTAATCGCTTTAAAGGAGTTCAGGTTCTTCATCTCAGTACGTGTTCCAAACTCAGAAGCACCTACTTCACGAACCGAAAGATTGACGTCTGCTCGCATGGATCCTTCCTGAAGCTTACAGTCCGATGCTCCCAGATACTGGCAGATCATACGCAATTTTTCCAGATAAGCAATGACTTCATCTGCCGAACGCATATCCGGCTCCGATACAATCTCGATCAGCGGAACCCCACTTCGGTTATAATCGACTAAAGAGCAGTCCTCCCACTCATCATGGATCAGCTTTCCGGCATCCTCTTCCATATGCATCTCATGGATCCGGACTTTTTTCTTCTGCTCTCCGACTTCAATCTCTACATAGCCGTCTCTCGCAATTGGCAGATAGAGCTGTGAAATCTGATAGTTCTGCGGGTTATCCGGATAGAAATAATTCTTACGGTCGAATTTGCACACCTGTGTGATCTTACAGTTTGTCGCAAGTCCTACTGCCATCGCATATTCTACTACTTTTTTATTTAATACCGGAAGGGAGCCCGGCATACCGGTACATACCGGGCAGGTATGTGTATTCGGTGCGCCCCCGAATGCGGTACTGCATCCACAGAAAATTTTTGTCTTTGTTGCAAGTTCTACGTGAACCTCCAGACCGATTACGGTTTCATACTGCTTTGACATCTATGCTTCCTCCTTTCCGGCTGTTTCTGTTTTGTCATACATAGATACCCATTTTTTCTCTGTCAGGCACTCATAGGTATAAGCTGTCTGAAAAAGCTTCTTCTCCTGGAAGCAGTCTCCGATGAGCTGCATTCCAACCGGAAGTCCTTTCGCATCCCGTCCAACCGGAATGCTGATCCCCGGAAGTCCTGCCAGGTTGACGGAAATCGTATAAATGTCGCCCAGATACATTTTGATCGGATCACTTAAGGAAGCTCCAAGCTTCGGTGCTGTCGTCGGTGCTGCCGGCGCCAGGATCATATCATATTTTGCAAATGCACTGTCAAATGCCTTTTTAATCAGTGCTTTTGTACGGAGTGCTTTCAGATAATAAGCATCATAATATCCGGAACTGAGTACGAAAGACCCCAGCATGATACGGCGCTTTACTTCCGGTCCGAAGCCCTCGGAGCGGGTCTTTTTGTACATCTGGTGAAGCTCTTCATAATCCTTTGTGCGGTATCCGTATTTCACACCGTCAAATCGGGACAGGTTGGAGCTTGCCTCTGCTGATGCGATGACATAATAAGCCGGAATCGCATATTTTACAAGTCCAAGATCAAATTCTTCAATCTCAGCTCCTGCATTTTTCAGAACCTCTGCGGCTTCCAGAATCGGTTTTTTCACTTCTTCGTCCAGACCTTCTCCAAAATAATCTTTTGGAATACCGATCTTCATCCCTTTTACATCGTTTACCAACGCACTTGTAAAATCCGTGTCCTGGCGTTCTACCGAAGTGCTGTCTTTTACATCATGGGATGCGATGGCCTCAAGAACCGTCGCACAGTCGGTTACGTCCCTTGCAACCGGTCCGATCTGGTCAAGAGATGATCCGTAAGCGATCAGTCCATAACGGGATACCGTTCCGTAGGTTGGCTTGATTCCAACGATTCCGCAGTAAGAACTTGGCTGACGGATCGATCCGCCGGTGTCAGATCCAAGAGCATATGGTACTTCCAGAGCCGCAACTGCCGCACAGGAGCCACCGGAAGATCCACCCGGTACATGCTCCAGATTCCACGGATTCTTTGTCTCTCCATAATAAGAAGTCTCAGTCGTGCTTCCCATCGCGAATTCATCCATATTAGTCTTTCCGATCACAACTGAACCTGCTTTTTCCAGATTCAGAACTGCTTCTGCTGAAAATGTCGGTACAAAATTACTCAGAATTTTTGAACTGCAGGTGGTCGTCACACCTTCCGTACACATGTTATCCTTGATTGCAACCGGTACTCCTGCAAGCGGTCCGGTCAGTGTTCCGTCATCGATCAGCTTCTGCACTTCTTCCGCTCTTTTTAAGGCAGCTTCTTTTTGAAGTGATACAAAACTGTTGACTTCTTTTTCTACTTTATCAATCTGTGCGAAGCAGGCTTCCACTGCTTCTTTTACTGTAACTTCTTTTGCCTGAATCTTTTTTCCAAGTTCAACGGCAGTAAGACTTTTCAAATCCATCTTTCGATTTCCTCCTATGCGAATGTTCTAGGTACTTTGTAGCTCTGTTCTTTCTGCTGCGGCGCATTTGCCAGCATTGCTTCGTGATTGTCTCCATTTGTCACTACATCCTCACGGAATACATTATTTACCGGAAATACATGTGACATCGGTTCAATTCCTTCTGTATCCAGTTCATTCAGGGTATCAATATAATCAAGCATGGTTTCCATATCTTTCTTTGCCTGCTCTTTTTCTTCGTCAGAAAGCTCCAGCTTTGCCAGGATTCCAACGTATTCGATTGTTTCATCCGAAATCTTATTTGCCATTGTACTCGTCCTTTCTAATAATAATTATCGTAAAAGCTTTCGTACTCCTCCGATTCAATCCACTCACTCGGTGTAAGTTCTACTGTAAGTCCTTCCAGATCAACTTCTGTTCCATCGATCAGGACAATATTTTTCAGCTCCTGTGGAAATCCCGACTCTTCATTACCGATCAGCATTCCCATATAGTTTTCGTATCCGGCGCTTACTGTCACGTCATAATCAAAAATTCCAAAACCTTCCACACATTTCACATCATAGACACCTGCAGGTACGTCTTTTCCTACTGTAAATTTATCCGATACGGTTTTCGATTCTGTAAGCGGATTTGCAATTGCTGTCAGATTCATCTGTGCATTCTCTGCTGTCATGTGAAGCTCCAGTGTATCCTCTACTATCACATAACATCCCGGAAATACTTCAAAGTCACTGACTTCTTCTTCCGCATTATCGTAGTCATCACCAAAATTGTACTGCACCCAGATATTATTTTTGCTGTCTGTCAGCTCTACCTGACCACTTCCACTTTTGCAGGTCAGTGTATAGATTCCCTGCGGAAGATGTACACCGCCTTTATAAATTCCGGCTGTCAGGTCTGCTTCATAAAGTTCTCCTTCTTCCGGCATCACTTCCTGCAAATCACTGTATGGATCTTCCTCGGTGTAGCTGTCACTGTCATCATAAGTATAGTCATCAAAATAATGCTGAACTTCATCGCTGATCGTTCCGCCAAGCTCACCTGCAAATGCTGCAATGATCACAAAACCGATCAGAAACTTTCCAAGCTTCCTTTTCTTTTTTACCGGTCTGCTGCTTTGTTTCATTGAAGATGATGTATAACTGTAACTCTGGTTTCCTGTCTGGCTATAGCTTGTGCCTGTGGTATTGTAGCTCGCATTTGCTGCAGAATATCCATTCCCCGCCGGATTTACTTTTCCTGCTGCCGCATTCTTTGACGCCTTTTTTGCAGCTGCTTTCTTTGCATTTTTATCTGCATTCTTCGCCTTACGCACATTTTCCCGAGTCATGGTCTTTCCTTCATACGGCTTTTCCGCTTCCGTATGTATATGTGTCAGCGATTCTTCATGACCGGAATTTCCAAGTGTCACATACTGATCGTCATTCTTTGAATTGTCAAGCCCACACTCTGTGCAGATATTTCCGTTTAATTTTCCTCCACATAAGAAACATCTTCGTCTCATTTTGACCTCCCCCGCTGCCTCTTGTCAGCTTCCTTTTTTACCTGCCAGCCATGGAGCTTCGTCTCTACGGAGTAAGTCTGCTTAAATCTCTCGGGAAGAGGGTTGTCTCACGGACGTTATCTTCACCAAGAAGCTGCATTGTCAGACGTTCCATTCCGATTCCAAGACCTCCATGTGGCGGCATACCATGTTTGAATGTATCCAGATAGGTCTCCAGTCCTTCTTCCGTCATTCCCCGCTTTGCAAGCTTTTCCATCAGCATGTCGTAGTCATGGATTCTCTGTCCTCCGGTCGTGATCTCAAGTCCACGGAACAAAAGGTCAAAGCTGAGTGTGAATTTCTCATCCTGTGGATCGTCCATTGCATAGAACGGACGCTTCTTTGACGGATAGTAGGTTACAAATACAAAATCAGAATCCCATTCCTCTTTTGCGTACTGTCCGATCAGATGCTCTTCCTCGGGTTCCAGATCAAATGGATTGCGGATCTTACGTCCGTACTTTTCTGAAACCTTCTGCTTTGCCTCATCAAAACGGATTGCCGGAATTTTAGAGACATCCGGAAGTGTCACGTCCAGGATTTTAAGTTCCTTCGCATAATCCTTTTTCAGAAGCTCCATCGTATACTGAAGGAAGCCCGTTTCCATCGCCATGATATCTTCAAAGCTGTCGATATAACCCATTTCAAAATCCAGACTGGTATATTCGTTCAGATGACGCTTGGTGTTGTGTTTTTCTGCTCTGAATACCGGTCCTGTCTCAAATACTCTGTCAAAAACACCAACCATCATCTGTTTGTACAGCTGTGGACTCTGTTCCAGCACTGCCGGACGATGGAAATAATCCAGTCGGAAGAGGTTAGATCCTCCTTCTGCTCCTTTTGCTCCGATCTTCGGGGTATGAATTTCTGTAAAACCTTCTTTATACAGGAACTCTCTGAATCCTCTTACGATTCCTTCCTGAATTTTAAATTTCGCTCTTTCCCTTACGTTCCGAAGAGAAATGGAACGATAGTTCAGCTTCGCTTCCAGGGAAGTGTTCAGTTTCCACTTTGAAACAGCAAGTGGAAGGCTGTCTTTTGGCATACTGAGTACTTTTATCTCACTCAGACGGATTTCAATTCCGTTCGGTGCCTTCTCTGATTCGGTCAGTTTTCCTGTTACTTCTACTGTAGCGGCTTCTCTTAAATCTTTCAAGTTAAATTTTATAACGCCTTCTTCGTATACACACTGGACCAGACCTTCCCGTTTTCTCAGAATCACGAAAGCGACTGTTCCCATGTCACGAATTGTATGAACGGCTCCATTTACCTTCACTTCTTCTCCAAGTCTTCCCTCTTCCAGTAATTCACTAAGTTCCAGCGTTTCTTTTTCTTTTACACCTGTCATAAATTCCATGTCACAATCCTCCTAAAATATGTTTTGCTTTTGTCAACTTCGTATTCCGGATTGTTTTTTGATGTACATGGCAATAAAAAAGCCCCGGAATACTTTTTCGTATTCCGGGACGGATAATCTGATGATCCGCGGTACCACCCGCATTGAATCCTTTGGGATTCCTCTCTTACATACGTAACGTGCATGAACCGTATTACCCTACTAAAGCACCTGTGCTTTCCATTCAGATAATCTGCTCCAGAGTGTTCCCTTCGCCTCATTCCTCAAACAGCGCTCTCAGTCGGTGACGCCGTATTCCTGTCAAGTTCCAGAAGCAAGAGTCTCTTTCATCGCTTTGCTTTACTAAATTATTTTTAGATACTAGCACACGTTCTTTACTTTTTCAAGTATTTTCTTCTATTTTTTAATTTTTTCTCGTTAATTGTCAGCTTTTTTGCTTTAAAATCATCAATTCACTTTGTTTCTTTTTGTTTTTTGATTATTTCGTATGTTTATCCACGTATTTATTCTCTGTTTTGGAATAAACAATTTTCTGTTCCTTATATAAGCTGTAATATCCGGAAAGCAGATAGCTTACCGCAACCACAATACAGTAAAACGGCATCCCGTTAAATCCAAACAACTCTGCTGCAATCAAAAGAGATGTGATCGGACTGTTTGTAACTGCACAAAAGACACCAACCATTCCACATGCCGCACAGATATCTGTCGGTGCTGCAAGGATCGTAGACATAAAAGAACCAAGTGTCGCCCCGATAAACAGTGACGGTACGATCTCCCCACCCTTGAATCCGGCGCAGAGCGTCAGTGCCGTAAACAGCATTTTCAGAAGGAACATCTGTGGTCCTGCCGTCTCTTTAAAGCTTGCCTGGATCACACCTGTTCCAAGCCCCAGATAGGCATCCGTTCTGAGTGCAAAATACAAAATGATCACTCCTGCTGCCCCTGCAACCACACGCACATACGGATTCGGAAACCATTTCTTCAGATAATGTTCCCCATTATGCAGCACAATACAAAACAGTGCTCCGGCAAGCGCACACGCAATTGCCAGAATGATCGCTTTGATCGAATCCACACTGTAAAAATTCGGAACCGATTCTACCAAATACGGCGGAGTAACGGTCCTCACTTTCAGAAGCAGCGCAATCCCCTGTGCGGCAAATGCAGAAAATACACATGGCACCAGCGCGGCATAATACATCACACCAACACTGATCACTTCCATTGGAAATACAACCGCCGCCATCGGTGTCCCGAAAAGTGCTGAAAATGCGGCACTCATACTTGCCAGAATGATGATCTTCTTGTCACTCTCATTCAAATGCAGATATTTCGCACATACATTTCCTACACTTGCTCCAAACTGAAGCGCTGCACCCTCTCGTCCGGAAGATCCTCCAAACAGATGTGTGATCGCTGTCGATATCAGGATCAGTGGTGTCACCCATCCCGGAACCTCTTCCTCATCCGACCGGACTACTATCAGAACCAGGTTCGTTCCGGAGTTCTTCTCCTGCCCGGTAATTTTGTACATCCAGACGATCAAAAGACCTCCTAACGGTAGCCCAAGAATGATCATCGGATTTGCCTGTCTAAACGAAGTCACCCATACAATCGCATAGGAAAATCCGCTGGCGATCAGTCCGATGAAACTTCCGATCACCCCGGACAAAACGATCCATTTGAACAATGAACCATACAGATTTTTCCATGCTTCTCTCATTTCTTTTAATTTTTCATTCATCCTTTGTTCCTCGTACTCTTATTTTCTTAAAAAAAGAATGTACCTTGGCACATTCTCGCACCGAGTGCGTTGCTGAGCGCCAGTGGCGCTCGTTAAGCAACGACCGAAGCGGAGCGTAGACCGCTTGCGACATCCTTCATCTTCGCGCGAGTGCACATCTCCGGCACACGGTGCCTTTTATTTAACAGGAAATTCCTTCAGAATTTTCTGTTAAATAAAAAATGCTGTATACACATCCTTATTCCACTTTTTATTATAGAAAATTTTTCTTTTTTTGACAATTCCAACTGACAAAGATTATTTCTCTTTTTCTAACTGCATATGATAATCCCGGATCATATCTGCAAGCGTAACTGTCTTCAGGCTGTCCGACAGGCGCAATCAATAAAAATAATATCCGGACGAAAGCCAAATGAGATTTTCTTATAATCCTCAACAGACATTTCCTTCTCGCTGTCGATTGAAATTTTTATACGAAACTGGTATTCTATAAGAAAAGAAAATCGATCATTTTCATGATCGAAGGAGGTTAAGATATGTCTGAAATTTTAGCTTTCTCAGAATCTGCCGATTCTGATCCAAAGCTTTCTACAGAACCAGTTTCCGAATCCGGAGACATCCATACAGCCACTGATGTACCACCCAAAGAAGCTCCAGCTCCGGAACCAGATTCCCCTGAAGCAGAAACCATTTCATCTGAGGGAAAAAAGAATACTTACACGGATTTTTCATCGGAAGATTTCAAATCTTCTGACGATTCCGAAAAAGATCCGTTTACCGGAGAAAAGAAAAGTTTCCACCACCACATTTTCCATACAGCAAAAGAACTGAACTATCTGCGTGAAAAATATATCCTGGAAAAAATTCCGGATGACCAGCTTCTTGAGTATCTGAAGCTTGAAGAAAAGCGTCATGAGCTCCAGGTGCAGGAACGCAACATCCGCGAAAAACGGATTATGAATGCCTTTATGCTGACAGTGATCCTTGCTGCAATTGTAGCTGTAGTATACAGTCTGCATGAGAATCCGACGGTACTCATCAGTATCCTGTATATTGGTGGAATCCTTGCAGGCATCCATGTCTGGAATAAGAAAAAATAAATATTATAACATGCACATAAGAACCTCTGCCGGACAAGATGTCAAGCAGAGGTTCTTCTCTTCTGTCTTACAACAGATTCCTTTTTTATACATTCTGGATAAAGTTCTTGATTTCTTCTCTGGTCGGCATAACCCGAAGTGCCCCTTTTCTTGTTGTGATCAGGGATGCTGCCGCATTTGCAAATGTGAGAAGCTCTTTTAAATTTTCTTCGGTCAGCTCTTCCATTCCATGCTCCAGAATATAATTCAGGGAATTGGCACAGAACGTATCTCCGGCGCCGGTTGTCTCGATCGTATGCTCCTGGACAAAGCCCGGAACTTCTACCCGGAGATCTTTATAATATGCACGGCTTCCGTCTTTTCCGAGGGTAATGAGTACCAGCGGAATCTGATATTTTTCACGGATCAGTCTTGCTCCCTCATCATAATCCGTAGTTCCGAACAAAAATTCCACTTCATTATCTGAAATTTTCAGGATGTCACATTTGGAAAGTCCGTATTCGATCTCGGCTTTCGCCTCATCCAGTGATTTCCAGAGTGGCGGGCGGAGGTTCGGGTCAAAACTTACGATACATCCTGCTTCTTTTGCCACATCAATCGCATATCTGGTTGCTTCTCGCACGCCTTCATGGGTAGAGGAAAGTGTTCCGAAATGGAAAATCTTTGCCCCGCGGATCAGATCTTCGTCCACTTCTTCTTTTTTCAGCATCATATCTGCTCCCGGATTCCGGTAGAAAGAGAAATCTCTGTCACCGTCCGGATAAGTATGTACGAACGCAAGTGTGGTATGTACTTCTTCATCCATTACCAGATTCCGTGTATCAATTCCAACTTCTTCGACTGCAGTTTTCAGCTGTTCTCCGAACATATCTTTTCCGACTTTTCCGATAAATGCGGTCTTTTTCCCAAGCTTTTCAAGCATGGCGAGTACGTTGCATGGTGCGCCTCCCGGATTGGCTTCCAGAAGCGGATTGCCCTGTTCACTTGTTCCATTTTCTGTAAAATCAATTAGCAGTTCGCCTAAGGCGGTTACGTCATAGATCTTTTCCATATTCGATTCCTCTCTTTATAATCCTCTTGGATGCAAAGTTATAGGCTGTGAAGACGAATTACACAAAAGAACTGTTTCAAATTCAGTTGTGCAAACCATTCCGATAAACCTCTTAGGACGAAAATCGTGTTCAGCAGAGGCTTCCACGATTTTTGAGTTTCATCTCCATTGCACAAAATTAGAATTTGAAACAGTTCTTTTGCGCAATTCGTCCATCAAGGTTATCGATAATAATCTTCGATCCCATACTCTTATAAGCAAATTATACCTTGTCCCTCCAATACATGCAATAAAATTATGTAATCGATATCGTGTTTTTTCAGTTTTCTTTCACTTAAATCAGGTTCAATTTTTTCAGAACGTTGTAGATGGTTCCTTCTTTGAATGGGTCGCTTAAGTTTCCGATTCTGAGGAGTTCGTGGTAGCCTTTGCTTCCGCCCTGGCTGCAGAGGGCGTAGTAATCTTTCCATGCGCCTTCCAGGTCTTCCTGCATTTTTCCGTAGTATTCGAGGGCTCCTACACGGGATACGGCGTAATCAATATAATAGAACGGGCACATGAATAGGTGCTGTTTCTGCATCCAGAATCCGCCCTGTCCCAGGAATTCATTGCCATCATAATCTCTCCATGGGAGATAGATTTTTTCCAGTTCGTGCCATACTTTTCTTCTTTCCATTGCATCGGTCAGATTTTCAGCGTATACACGGTGCTGGAATTCATCTACGCATGCCATGTATGGCATTGCTTCCAGCGAATCCCACAGGTATGCTTTTTTCTGTTTTTCTGCATTTTCTCCGAAGAACAGATGCATCCACGGCAGTGTGAAATATTCCATCGCCATTGAATGGATCTCATTGATCTCTGCGGTACTGTATGTCTGCGATAATACCGGAATATTGCGTGACGCTGTGTATGCTTCAAAGGCATGTCCTGCTTCGTGGGTAAGGACATTGACATCTGCATTGGTTCCATTAAAGTTTGCAAAAATGAACGGTGCCTTATATTCTTCCATAAAGTCACAGTAGCCACCCTGCTGTTTTCCCTGCCTTCCTTCCAGATCAAACAGACAGTATTCCATCATAAAATCAAAGAATTCTCCTGTCTCTTTGGAAAGTTCATGATACATGGTTCTCGCCTTTTCCAGAAGTTCTTCTTCCGTTCCTTCCGGAACTGCATTTCCATCCGGATAGGTAAGACTTTCGTCATAATATTTTAATTCTTCGATACCGAGTCTTTCTTTCTGTTCCTCATAAAGTTTCTGACAAAGCGGTACGATATGCTCCCTGATCTGCTTACGGAATATTGCTACATCTTCCGGCGTGTATTCAAATCTTTCCATCTTCTGATACATCATCTCGGCATATCCATTAAATCCAAGGTTCTTTGCCATCTGCTGACGGATTCCGATCAGTTCCGTATAAAGGGAATCCAGTTCATCCGAAATCGCTTTATACAACTCTGCCCACTTTTCAAATGCTTCTTTACGGATGCTTCTGTCGGTATCCTCCATCATCTTTAACAGACCATAGAATCCAAGCTGTTCTCCGTGAAAATCTGTAACCGGTGCCGCTGCAACCTGGAAATACTTCTGAACCAGCTTGTTCTCCTGGATCTGCAGATCGGCATTACACGGATCGGTAAGCCGGACTTTGTTCTCTGCCTGTCTGGAATAAACTTCTCCAAACTCTTTTTCAAGCTCTGTTCTGTAAGAAGACTTCAGATAACTCTCATAGAACTTTTTCATTTCGACATCAATCTGCGGCTCGATCTCGAAAATATATTCCATCTCTTTTCGATAGAATTCATCATTGGTATCCTGGCTGTTGCGGATACTTGCCATGACGCGTGTCGTATTAAAGTGGCTGTTTGCATTCAGGATTGCGACAAATGCCTGATGCGCGCCTTCAAAATCTGCAGCCTCGTTAAAGTTCTTTGTTTCTTTCTGGATGGTCCGGATATACGCTTCCCCATCTGGACGTACATATTTCATCTCTGAAAATTTTTCCATCATCTTTTCCTTCTTTCCAATCTTTTTCCTCTGCCTGTCAGAATCATATTCTTTTCCCCAAAAGCAGCTCTATCCCGATTTTATCACAACTCATCCTGTGATTCCATCACCTTTTCGTACAATGTTACGAAAGAATAAAAATCTCTTCTGACACAGCCGGATTCTTCAATCCACATCTGCATCAAAAGAGATTCTTATCTTCAGACATACAAAAATCGGAGTGACAGGATTTGAACCTGCGACCTCTACGTCCCGAACGTAGCGCTCTACCAAACTGAGCCACACTCCGATAATAAATATATTGGATATTCCAAACGGAATATCCAACTTAAATTCTTATTCAATTAAAAACTACGGATAGAGGACTCGAACCTCTACTAACAGAGTCAGAGTCTGCTGTGCTGCCATTACACCAATCCGCATCAATCATCTGTTAATCTCTGTCCATCGAAATGAACAAAACATTATAAATTTTCAGAAAACCAAATCGGAGTGACAGGATTTGAACCTGCGACCTCTACGTCCCGAACGTAGCGCTCTACCAAACTGAGCCACACTCCGATAACCGTACCGGACAACTAACTGTCCGGCTGAGTCCTTATTCAATTAAGGAACTACGGATAGAGGACTCGAACCTCTACTAACAGAGTCAGAGTCTGCTGTGCTGCCATTACACCAATCCGCATCATCTGTTTGTTCGCTCTGGTTCTCAACAGCGAACAAACTTATTATAGCAAATCTTTACGAAAATGCAAGCATTTTTTTACATTTTTTTAAAGAAAGTCATTTCAAGTACTTCTTCTTCTTTTTTCTGACATTTTTCTAGCAAAATTCTTTTATCATCTGATCATACTCCAGCCAGTCATAGCCCTGTCTCTTATACAGCTTCCAGGCTCTTTCATTCTCCTTTTCCACTTCCAGACGGAATCTTGTCACACCCTCTTCTTTGTGCTCTTCCATATATCTGAAATACTCACTTCCAAGTCCTTTGGAACGATACTCTTCTAATATATAGAGTTCTTCCAGCCAGTACACCATCCCGCCTGCTTCCTGCGAAAAGGTCTTGGCGATCAGTCCATAGCCTGCGATCTTGCCTTCCCATTCCAGGATAAACAGTTCCGCATAGGTATCACTTTTCAGACATTCTTCAAATGTCTTTTCCAGATAAGAATCCGGAACCGGATGATCCACTGCTGGCATCCGGTAAAAATCATGCGCCATTTTTATGTAGATTTCTTTGTCTTCTGCTTTTATTTTTCTGATCATTTTCCAGTTCTCCTTTTATTATCCTCACGAAAAGAGGTCACTCCCTGTTTGCTTAGAAAGTGATCCCTTTTCCCATTCTTATACTCTGCATAATATCATGCACCGCTTTTATTTTCAATACCTCCTGCCCGGAGGCTGGGTTTTCCGGAAATCTTATGAAAATCGTACAAATGGATTCTCATATCTGGCAATATTTCCCAGCTTCTCCTCAATCCTCAAAAGCTGATTATACTTCGCGATCCGTTCTGATCTGCACGGTGCTCCGGTTTTGATCTGTCCCGTGTTAAATGCCACCGCAAGGTCTGCAATAAACGGATCCTCTGTCTCTCCTGACCGGTGGGATACAATTGCCTGATAACCAGCCTTCTGCGCCATCTGGATCGCATCGATGGCTTCCGTCAGAGTCCCGATCTGATTCACCTTGATCAGAATTGCATTGGCGATTTCCTTTAAAATGCCGGCGTTCAGCCGTTTCACATTCGTCACAAACAAGTCATCCCCGACAAGCTGCATATCCAGTCCCAGTCTCGTCGTCAGAAGCTCCCAACCTTCCCAGTCTTCTTCATCAAGCGGATCTTCAATGGAAATAATTGGAAATTCTCCTGCAAGCTCCTCATAGTAATCAATCATCTCTTCCGTCGATCGCGCCACACGATGTCCGTGCATCTTCGCCTCTCCCGGAAATACATACTCTTTTCTCTCTTTATCATACAGCTCACTCGCCGCAGCATCCAGTGCGATCACAATCTGCTCTTTCGGTTTATAACCTGCCTTTTCAATCGCACGCATGATCATGTGTAGTGCTTCTTTCGCATCCGGCAGATTGGGTGCAAATCCACCTTCATCCCCGACTGCGGTCGGATAATCGTACTTTTCCAGAATTGCCCGAAGCATCTTATAGATCTCGGCGCACATCTGAAGTCCTTCTTCAAAGCAGACTGCTCCGACCGGCATGATCATAAATTCCTGGAGATCAATGGAATTATCCGCATGCCGTCCCCCATTTAGGATATTCATCATCGGAACCGGCATCTGCTTTGCATTTACACCGCCAAGATACTGATACAACGGAATCTCCAGCGCATCTGCTGCTGCCCTTGCTGCTGCAAGAGACACTCCAAGCATTGCATTTGCTCCCAGATTGATCTTATTGTCTGTCCCGTCAAGCTCCAGAAGCATCCGGTCGAGCTTCGCCTGCTCCAGCACGTTCATTCCCAGAATTTCCCGGATGATCCGGTCATTCACATGCTCCACGGCGCGTCTGACACCAAGTCCCTGATAGCGGTGTTTTCCGTCTCTTAACTCAATTGCTTCATATTTTCCTGTCGATGCCCCGGAAGGAACCATCGCCCTTCCTGTAAAATGACTCCCTGCAAGTACCTCTACTTCTACAGTCGGGTTTCCGCGTGAGTCCAGAATTTCCCGCGCAATAATATCTGTAACCGGTATATATTGTTCCATAATCCATCCTCCTTTTTTGTCTTTTAGTATGTCCTTTCGGGCACTGAATCATGCACGAAAATCCCCGTATTTTCGTATCATCGTATACATTGCGAAAATGCTCTAAAACGGTTGACTTCATACATTTTCGGCGTTACAATACCAACGGAAATCGGGTGATATTTTTTCAGTATTTCATCCGTTTTCTAAAACTTTATGAATCAATCGGGGAATATAAAATGAGAGAAAAAATCGAAAATTTTATTGCAATGAGCGGAGCAACTCTGCTGATCGCAGTAGGAACTTATTTTTTTAAGTTTCCAAACAACTTCACATTTGGCGGAATCACCGGTCTTGCCGTACTGATTGCCAAAACCGGACTTATTTCTGCTGCCGACTTTTCATTCGTTGCCAACATGTCACTTCTGATTCTTGGCGCAGTGATCCTCGGTAAAAAATTCGTTGCAAAGACAGCCTACTGCAGTGTCCTGCTTTCTGTTGCGCTTTCTTTATTTGAACGAATCTTTCCAATGAACCAGCCATTTACCAATCAGCCTATGCTTGAGGTAATGTTTGCGATTGCACTCCCAGCACTCGGTTCTGCAATCCTCTTCAATATCGGATCTTCCAGTGGCGGTACAGATATTATTGCCATGATCCTGAAGAAATTTACAAGTGTTGACATCGGACGTGCACTGGTTTGCTCCGACATTGCGATCACCGTTGCAGGTTTCTTTATCTTCGACGTAAAAACAGGACTTTATTCCTGTTTCGGACTGATCATCCGTTCCTTCCTTGTAGACAGCTTTATTGAAAGTCTGAACCTTTCCAAATATTTCAACGTTGTCTGCAGTAATCCGGAACCGATCTGCGATTATATCGTCCACTCACTCGGTCGAGGCGCCACAATCTGTGAAGCACACGGAGCCTTTACCGGTGAACAGAAATACATTATTTTTACAGCGCTGAACCGTCAGCAGGCAATCAAACTCCGTAACTTTATCAAGGAAAATGATCCTTCTTCCTTTATTCTGATTTCCAACACCAGCGAGATTATCGGAAAAGGATTCCATAGCATTTAAAAGATTGTTATTTTTAAGACATTTTCCGTACTCTGTATGCTATGCACCTTACCCCAGATATGCTATAATAATATAAGCAACCAGAATAAAGAGGAGTAATCATATGGAGACACAACTTAAACTGATTCCGGCTTCTGAGCATCCGACTGCACTGGAATCACAGTGGCTAAATGCGATTAGTCCGGCTGATTTTATCAATAATAATAAGAACTTTGATGTTCTGATGATGAAGTATCGCTGTGCGATCCGCGAGATCCAGACAAAGCTTGAAGTCCTGGATGATGAGTTTTCTGCAGTAAACAAACGCAATCCAATCTCATCTATCAAATCCCGTGTAAAAAGTCCTGCCAGCATCTATGAAAAGCTGCGCAGACGTGATCTGCCATTTACAGAGGATAGTATCGTCAAGAATTTGGACGATGTCGCCGGAATCCGGGTGATCTGCCCGTTTATCAGTGACATTTATACAATTGCCAACCTGCTCACTTCACAGGATGACATTACTGTTCTTAAGATCAAAGACTACATAAAAGCACCAAAGTCAAACGGTTATCGAAGCTATCATATGATCGTTGAGATTCCGGTTTTCTTTACAGAGGGAAAATTTCCAATGCGCGCCGAAATCCAGATCCGCACGATCGGAATGGATTTCTGGGCAAGTGTAGATCATCAGCTTCGTTACAAAAAAACAATCGGTGCTGACAAAGATATCGAGGCTATCGAAGCCGAACTTTTGAAATGTGCACAAACTGTAAGCGAGACTGACTGCCACATGGAAGAGATCAAAGACATGATCGGCGACTTTGAAAAAATCTAACCGGAGAAAATTAAATATTCAAAAAGAGGAAGGTGTTCCATTCATCCGGAACCCTTCCTCTTTTATTTGCACCTGCTTTATCCTCTCTTTGTAAAAAGGATATCGTGATTGATCTGCGTGTAGAATGCTTTCTGCATATCCTGTTCTTCTCTTCCCATCAGCCACATCAGCTTTGTGATCACTGCTTCCAGTGTCATATCATAGGCTTCGATCATATTGAAATCCTGCTTCACTTTTTTCCCGACTTCATAGACCGTCATATTACTTCCCTCATTGGCAACCTGTGTTGTCATCACGACAAATTTACCCTTACCTGACCATTTTTTCATCTCCTGATAGAATTCCTGAACAAGCGTCTGCGGAATACCACCTACGCCAAAGCTTTCAATTACCAGACAGTCATAGTGTTCAAACAGATAGGACAGAATATCCGGCTTCATTCCCGGGATCAGCTTTAATACATATACACTGTCTTTCATATCATAATAAAACTTAACTGCATGGCGGCACGGAATCTCCGGAATATACCGGACCAGGATACCATCCTGAATAACTGCAAGATACGGAAAATTGATACTCGAAAATGCATTGTAACTCTTTGCATGCTCTTTCTTTGCACGTGTTCCGACAATTACCTTTCCGTCAAATACAAGGTTGACCCCCTGGGAATCATCATCCGCCGCATAAATAAAGCTGTCCAGCAGATTTGTCTTCGCATCTGTCACATCCATATTGATTGGCTTCTGCGCGCCTGTAACAACAATCGGCTTGGCTGAATTCTGTATCATATAAGAAAGTGCCGCCGCTGTATATGCAAGCGTATCCGTGCCGTGGCAGATTACAAACCCATCATAATATGCATAATTGTCTTCCACTGCTTTTACCATCATTTTCCAGTGTTCCGGTGTTACATTCGTGCTGTCAAGATTACACACCTGCTTTGTCTGAACCTCACATACATTTTTTACAGCCGGAATATAAGATAAAATATCCTCCGGTGTCAGTCCCGGTGCCAGTCCATCCTTTGTCTGACGGGATGCGATCGTCCCACCTGTACCTAACATCAAAATCTTCTTCATCTTTGATTTTCCTCTCTTCTACCTCATTATTATCCAAAATTTTTGTCAATCAGACTACAGTATTCTGCAAATGCTTCCGTCTCTGCAAATGCTTCCCGTAATGCTTCTCTGACGCCTTTATAATACCATCCGATCGTTGCTTTGTCTTTCATTCGGAATCTGTTCCACAATTCCTCTCCACATACAGGATAATCCCGATCAATATCCCGCATATTCGACAGCTTGTCCGCAAGTCCGATCATCTGAACCTCAATTGGTGCTGTCTTAAGCCTTTCTATGGTTGCACTTTTTCTTTCCATCCAGGTCTTGGATTTATCTTCGCTTTCCTGTGATACGATTCCCGCAACTCTTGCTGAAAACATCTCTTTTAACACATTTGCATCCACACCCTCACAGTCCTCGATCGTATCATGCAGGATTGCTGCACTGATGATCTCCTCATCCTGTGTCATCGTGGATACTATCTTTCCTACTTCCATCGGATGTACAATATACGGTCTGTCGGTCCCCTTCCGATACTGACCTTCATGTACCTTGGTGGCAAAATCAATGGCTTTCTGTACCATGTTTTTCCTCCTCGCATCTGTATGACATTTTTTCAATATTTATCATAACACCAGCGTCTTTAAATCACAAGAAAATCAGTGTATAATATTGTCTGATTATGTAGAAAAAAATAACTGTAAAGTAATTCTTATAAATAGCAAAAGGAGTTTTTATAAATGAACAGAAAACAGATTCTTGTCACCGGCGCTTCCCGTGGAATCGGAAAAGCCTGCGCTATCCACTTTGCAAAAGAGGGATGGCATGTATTTTTAAACTGCCGCAAATCCATCAGTGAATTGCAGGCTACTGCTGATTTTATCACAAAGGAAACCTCCGGTTCCTGCGAAATCCTCCCAGGAGATGTAGGTGTTCCATCCGAAGTCGGACGTATCTTTGACCAGATTGAAATGTCCGGCTCCGGTCTTGACGTACTCATCAACAATGCCGGAATCGCATGGATGGGACTTCTGACAGATATGAGCATTGAAGAATGGAACCGAATGATTTCCACTAATCTTTCTTCCGCATTTTACTGCTGCCGCGCAGCACTTCCCTACATGATCCATCAGAAAGCGGGACGTATCATCAATATTTCTTCGATGTGGGGAACTGTCGGTGCTTCCTGTGAAGTTGCTTATTCTGCCACCAAATCCGGTCTGAACGGTCTTACCCGCGCACTTGCAAAGGAACTTGCGCCAAGCAATATCCAGGTCAATGCGATCGCCTGTGGTGTCATCGATACCGTAATGAACGATCTTCTGGATGCGGAAGAAAAAGCTGCCCTCGCAGAAGAAATCCCTGCCGGACGTTTCGGGACACCAGAAGAAGTCGCGCTTCTCGCATGGCAGCTTGCAAATGCCCCTGCCTATCTTACCGGGCAGATACTGGGTATGGACGGAGGATATATCTAACTCCTACTCCCAGATCTTGTCCCACTTCGCGTAAAGTGTAATACTGGATGCCGGGTATCTTTCGGATTCCCGGTTTTCCAGAAGCTTTGTCTGCTCCGTATATTTCTCATTCAGCTCATCTTCAAGTGTCCCATACTGCTCCTGTTTTGCAAGCTCTGCCAGTTCTTTTTCCTGCACAACTCCAGCATCAATCCACGCATACCATCCTTCAAATCGATATCCGTCTTTCACTGCCGTTGGCATACATCCTTCACTTAACCGAAGGCTCTGCCCATACACAGTATAGTCTGCCGCAAATTTTCTTTTGTTCTTTCCTTTATTCTGCCCGGCTTCAAGCTCTTCACCATTTCCCCTTGTCGCAAACAGCCTTCTTCCGCCTGCTGTTGCCGTACCGTAATTCTCGATCTCACCACCTGCAGCGTCATAATAAATAACCGTATAAGGTGCCCAGACATATGCCGTACCAAACTTTTCTGTCTCTGGCCCTGTCCCATTTCTGTCAAACCGGAATCCGTAATGGTACTCTTTTCCTTCATAAAAATAAGTGAAAAATCCTGGTATTCCTGCCGGGATCCCAACCTCCTGATTTACCGACTTGTGAAAATCAAACCGGATCAGCTCTGCTCCATCTGGTGTCTCCCCATCATCTGCGTAAACCGATATTCCTGCACTATTGCACGCCCAGACAATCACTCCACCAAACATCACCAGCAGCAAATACCGAACTATCATCGTCCAGATACTTCCAATCCGTTCCATACATGTCCCTCCTCATCCCAAAAGCTAAATTACCCATGTATATTTATATGCAGGCAGAATTTTATATATTCCCTCAAACAGAATCATCCACTATCCCTGAACGAAAAATTTCAAAAAAATAAACTGATCAGATTCCATCGCACAAAAGTGAATCTGATCAGTTTATTTTTTTACAATTTGATGTCGCAGCTTATCGATCTCACCCCTACTTAAAATCCAATTCCACCGGACAGTGGTCAGACCCAAATACATTTGTCAGAATCTTCGCATCTTCCAACCTGCTTTCCAGTGCTTTTGATGTACAGAAGTAATCGATACGCCAACCTGCATTCTTTTCTCTTGCCTTAAACCGGTAGGACCACCAGGAGTAAATTCCTTCTTTATCCGGATAGAAATAGCGGTAAGTATCAATGAATCCCGCATCCAGAAGTGCTGAGAATTTTGCTCGCTCTTCATCTGTAAATCCGGCATTCTTCCGGTTGGTCTTTGGATTCTTCAGATCAATTTCTTTGTGTGCCACATTCAAATCTCCACAGAAGATCACCGGTTTTGTCTCTTCCAGCTTCTTAAGATAAGCAAGAAACGCATCTTCCCAGGTCATACGGTAGTCAAGTCTTGCCAGTTCGCTCTGGGAGTTCGGTGTATACACAGTAATAAAATAAAAATCCTCAAATTCCAGTGTGATCACGCGCCCTTCCTGATCATGTTCTTCTATCCCAAGTCCGTAAGTAACCGATAACGGCTCTTTCTTTGTAAAAATTGCAGTCCCTGAGTATCCTTTTTTCACAGCCGAGTTCCAGTACTGGTGATATTCCGGCAGATCAAGTACAAGCTGCCCTTCCTGCATCTTTGTCTCCTGCAGACAGAAAATATCCGCATCTGCATCTTTAAAAAAATCCATAAATCCTTTCTGCACACATGCACGGATTCCATTTACATTCCATGAAATAAACTTCATCTCTTCTCTTTCCTCCATTTCTTTGGTTTTTATTTTTCGCTGATCTTCTGTACCGCTTTTTTAAGCTCCGCTTCTGTATAAAAAACACGGCCTAAAAACAGACCCTTCGCCGGTGCCGGAAAACCAGATTTCTTTCGGTCTTTCGCTTTCAGAATCTCCAGTATCTCTTCCGCTTTTATTTTCCCGATTCCCACATCCAGAAGCGTTCCGGTAAGTATCCGGACCATATGATATAAAAATCCATCTCCGATCCACGATAACGTAAGTGTATCCTTTTCATACACGATCCCGACCGCATAAATCGTCCGTACCGTATCTTTGTCCTCTTTCAAATCCGTAAAGGCGGAAAAATCGTGGGTTCCCATCAGATACTCTGCTGCTTTTTCCATCGCAGCGATATCGACCGGATGTGGAAAATGAAACCGGTATTTCCGATGAAATACTTCCATCTTGTCACGCAGATCAATCTGATACTCATAGCATTTCCCGACCGCACTCTTTCTTGCATGAAAATCCCGTTTTTCTCTGCTGATATCCAGCACTCTGATATCTTCCGGGAGAAGTGCATTTAACTGCTTCTTAAAACTGTCCATATCAATTTCTTGTTCCAGATACAGACTACACTCCTGCCCTAACGCATGTACACCACTATCCGTTCTTCCTGAACCACTGACCACCGTCTTTTTCCCTGCAATTTCTGAAATCCGCCGTTCCAGAATTCCCTGTACAGTAAGTTCCGTATTCTCCTGTCTCTGCCATCCACGATACGCCGTTCCATCATAGGCAACTGTTATCCGGTAAGTATTCATCCTTTTATAAAAGGGGCGAAAACTTTATAAGTCCTCGTCCCTGTCACCTTTCTGTTATCTGTTTTTCCGGTAAATGATCAGAAGTCCTTTCAGAAGCAGATCGTCATCCAGTATGACCTCTCTCTTGCAGTACGGAACAATCTTCTTGGAAAGTCCACCTGTTGCGATTGCAGTCATCGGCTGTCCAATTGCTTCCTCAATCCGGTCAATAATTCCATCGATTGCCGCTGCACTGGAATAGAGAACACCACTCTTCATACATTCGATCGTATTCTTTCCGACAATCCGCTTCGGTGCTTCCAGACCGATTCCCTGAAGCTGGGATGCATTTTCCGTCAGGGCGTTCAGTGAAATATTCACTCCCGGATAGATCATGCCTCCGATATAATTTTTCTTTTCATCGATCACACTGACTGTTGTCGCCGTTCCCAGATCGAAAATCATCATCGGAGCTTTGTATTCTGCAATTCCGGCAACTGCATTTGCCACCAGATCACTTCCGAGCTGTGCCGGATTATCCATCAGGATATTGAGTCCGTTCTTCACGCCAGGTCCGATGACCAGTGTCTCTTTTTTCAGAATCTTTTCTGCCGCCTCTTTTACGACATATGTAATCTGCGGAACTACCGAGCTGATGATCGCTCCTTCCAGCTTCTCCGGTTTGATTCCGTGAATATCCAGAACCATCTTGATATCAATCGCATATTCAAGTTCCATCTTTGTCTTGATCGTGGAAAGTCTTTCGATAAAATAGGTTTTGTTGTCATCCACACATCCAAGTACAATATTTGTATTTCCTATATCAATCGCAAGTATCATTTTTTACACTCCTAATCTTTCCTGTACCCCTTTTTTCATCAGCGTCTTTCCAAGTACCAGTGTGATCACCGCTGCAACAATCGCCTCCGGAATCCCATTGATTCCGATAATGCTCAGAATAAATCCATATACCGCCTTTACGGTAACACCATTGGCTGCCGCATAATCATTTCTGAAAAATACAAAAATAAGATTCATGACAAGAAGCGTATTGGTCAGTGCTCCGGAAAGTCCTGCCGCAACCAGTCCAATAGAAGATACTCCATTGTTCTTTGAAAGCTTCTTGATCAGACGGTAAACATAAAACGGCACTACACCGATCAAAATACGTGGCACAAAACAGATGATCAGACTTCCGATCCCTCCACTGTATTCACCCAGACTGTAAAATGGGGTAAATACGAATGATGTCAATGTCGGATTTATCGTATTATTGATAAAACTTGTAAGGCCAAACACGCCTCCAAGCGCTGCGCCCTTCTTCGGTCCGAGCATCAGAGAGCCCATGATCACCGGGATATGGATGATCGTCGCCCTTGTAAATCCCAATGGGATATATCCGATAAACGGAGTGAATGCCAGCACTACAATAAGTGCTGCAAAGATTGCCATCTGTACGAGTCCCTTTGTTTTGGACATGGATGTAGTACGTTCATTGCCTTGATTCATTTTTCTTTTCCTCCTGTTACTATTCTCTTTACGAGATACAATACATTTTGGCTTTTTATTTATTCATGCACTCCAGAATCTTGTCCAGAATACAAGCTGCTGTCTCTTCCTTGCTGATCAGTGGAAGTGCAGTCTCATCTTCCTTCGTGATCAGTGTCATCTGATTTGTATCACCCTGAAATCCTGCTCCGGCAACTTTAAGATTATTTGCCGCGATCATATCCAGCTTCTTCTTTTCAAGCTTCTTTCTGGAATTTTCAACCATATTCTCGGTTTCCATTGAAAATCCGCACAGAAACTGTCCGTCTTTTCTGTGTTCTCCGAGATATTTCAGAATATCGTCCGTCTTTTCCAGCTCCAGACTCATCTCGCTGTCTGATTTTTTCACCTTTTCATCCGCAATATGCTTTGGCCGGTAATCTGCAACCGCTGCTGCCTTACACACAATGTCTGCATCTGCCGCTTCTTCCTTTACCGCCTCGAACATTTCCTTTGCGGTCGTGACCGGAACGATCTTCACAAACATCGGCTTTTTGATCTCTGTCGGTCCGGTGACAAGCGTAACATCCGCTCCTCTTGCCGCAGCAACGCGTGCAAGAGCATATCCCATCTTACCGGATGAGTGATTCGTAATGTAGCGCACCGGGTCGATTGCTTCTCTTGTCGGTCCTGCTGTGACAAGAATTTTCTTTCCGGTCAGATCTTTCTCATAAGCAGTATCCCGGTAAATATATTCATACAAAGTCTCCGCTTCCGGCATTTTCCCGGCTCCGTTATCTCCGCATGCCAGATGTCCGCTTGCCGGCTGGATCACTTCATATCCATAATGCTCCAGAAGTTTTAAATTATCCTGTACGACCGGATTCTCATACATTCTTGTGTTCATCGCCGGTGCGAGGATCTTCTTACATTCGGCACATGCCATCACAGTCGTAGTCAGCATATCATCTGCAATCCCGTGTGCCAGTTTGCCGATCACATTCGCTGTAGCCGGTGCGATCATCACAATATCTGCCCATTTTGCCAGTGTCACATGTTCCACACTGTACTCAAAATTGCGGTCAAATGTATCGATCAGGCACTTATGCTGTGTCAGCGTCTCAAATACCAGCGGATTGATAAAATTCGTTGCATTCTGTGTCATCACAACTTTCACATCGTATCCTGTCTTTACCAGCATACTTGCCAGTGTTGCAATCTTGTACGCCGCAATACCGCCGGTCACGCAGAGCAATACTGTCTTTTTCCGTTCCATTTGTCTTTCCCCTTTTATTCTAATATTTTCTTCAGTTCATCCATGAAGGTATTCACGTCTTTAAATTCCCTGTATACCGATGCAAAACGTACATAAGCAACCGGATCCAGCTTTTTCAGGCTTTCCATAACAATCTCACCGATCTGGCTGCTCGGAATTTCTTTCTCTTCCCGGCTGAAAATCGCTGTCTCGATCGAGTCGATCGTTGCCTGAATATCTGCTGCCGATACCGGACGTTTATAGCACGCCCGGAGTACTCCGCCTTCCAGCTTAGTACGGTCATACTGCTCCCGGTTGTTGTCCTTCTTGATCACGATCAGCGGTATGGTCTCCACCTTCTCATAGGTTGTAAAACGCTTGTTGCACGCATCACAGGATCTTCTCCTTCTGATCGTCGTTCCGTCATCTGCCGGTCTTGAGTCGATGACTCTTGTATCAATGTTACCACAATATGGGCACCTCATCTTTTTTCCTCCTGCCTGGTTCTTGATTGATTCTACTGCCGAATCACGCACATTTTTAATGTCTATAGTATAAATCCTGTATACAAGGTTGTCAACAAATTCACACTTTATCAAAAGGCTATATAAGCCGGCTCTCCACCAGCTTCCATGCCTGTACGATCAGCGCCGCATGGTCACAGGCAATCTGCTCCGATTCTTTTACCTTATAATAAGTCTCTCTTACCAGTCCACTTCTTTCCTTTTTTTCAACGATCGCCGAAATTGTAAGCTCTGCTTCTTTATTTTCCAATGCCAGTCGATAAATGGTTCTCTTCCAATCTCCATCCTCCTTCACCGATTCTGTCTGACAATGAAGCTGCATCCACTTTGCATCCGCCGCATCGTCACCAGCCTGCACCTTTACCTGTCCTTCATCCACAACCGAAAGATACGCTGACGTGATAATCCGTGCCCTTGGATCACGGCCCACATTCCCATAGACTGCAAACTGCTCCATCGGAAGATCCGCCACGCCGGTCTCCTCGGTCAGTTCTCTTCTTGCCGTATCTTCCAGATTCTCATGAAGTTCAATAAACCCACCCGGCAGCGCCCACCAGCCAATGCTCGGATGATTCCGCCTTTTAACCATCAGAACTTTCCATTCTCCGTCCACTACCTTTCTTTTGCAGGAGAATATAACTGCATCGGTTGTCACACAAGGATTCTTATATTTATAAGGATCATACTCTTCCAGAAATTCTTCCAGCGTCTGTCCCTTTTCATTTTCGTTTCCGTTTCCCCGGAACGGCTCGATTTCTTTAAAAAATGCTGTCATTTTTCTTCTCTCCTTTGTCTTTTTACTTGTTCTCATTTATTTCACTGAGCAGTCTGTACTCTTCTTCCTCTTTTACTATTCTTATTTACACGGCTTTAGACATTTGTCCTCTTTAATTTCCACAAGAATAATATCCTCTCCAATCCTGCGAATACACTCAAACGGAATAATATACTCCGCATCATACCCAAGAAATCCACAGATTCTTCCCGGTCCCGGTACGATCAATGCTTCCACACACCCTGAACAGATATTGATCTGCAGATCTGCAACAAACCCGAGCCGCTTGCAGTCACATATGTTGATGACCTCACGTTCTTTTAATCCGCAAAATCGAATCCGTTCCTCTTTCATACTGCACCATCCATCGGACTTCTTATTATATTATATGAACATCTCCCCTTGTTGTCAGCATATTTTCTAAAAATCCCCGTCCTTGTGCCATTTAGCTTCTGCCCACCAGTAATTCCTTTTTATACTGTGCATTTTTGCCAACTAATGATTGCAATTTCCATAAAAAAATACTATAATTTTTATATATTTTTTATCGCTGTTGTCTGCGTTATATGTTTTTCATACGCAGACAATTCAAATTCTGAGAAACAGAGGGATGTAATATGAAGAAAAAAGTTGTTGTTGCATTAGGACACCGCGCACTCGGAACCACACTTCCGGAGCAGAAGGTTGCCGTTAAAAAAACTGCAGTTTCCATTGCAGATCTTGTTGAAGAAGGATACCAGGTAGTAATCACACACAGTAATGGACCTCAGGTTGGTATGATCCATACTGCTATGAACGAATTCAGCACCAATCATCCGGATTATACCGCTTCTCCGATGTCAGTCTGCTCTGCTATGTCGCAGGGTTACATCGGATACGACCTGCAGAATGCGATTCGCGAAGAACTGATCGGACGCGGCATCTATCGCAGCGTATGCACCGTTATCACACAGGTAACTGTTGATCCATATGACGAAGCATTCTATACACCAACCAAGATTGTCGGACGTATCATGAACGCAGAAGACGCTGCCGCTGAACGTAAAAAAGGCAATTATGTAGTAGAAGTTCCTGGTCAGGGCTTCCGCCGTGTCGTTGCTTCTCCAAACCCGGTTGATATCGTAGAAGTTGATGCCATCCGCACCCTTACCGATGCAGGACATATTGTAATCGCCTGCGGTGGTGGCGGAATCCCGGTACTCCAGCAGAACAATCACCTCAAAGGTGCCAGCGGAGTCATCGAAAAAGACCTTACTGCCGGCAAGCTTGCTGAACAGATTGATGCTGATGAACTCATCATCCTGACCAGTGTAGAAAAGGTATGCTTAAACCACGGAAAAGAAGATGAAGAAGAACTCGATAATATCTCCGTAGAACAGGCTAAACAGTACATGGATGAAGGACACTTTGGAATCTACAACATGCTTCCAAAATTCCAGGCATCCGTAGGATTCATAGAAAAGAAAGAGGGAAGAAGTGCTCTGATTACTTCTTTTGATACTCTGAAAGATGCTCTGAAGGGTAAAACCGGAACTGTTATTGAATAAATGTACAAAAGGGACGACATAAAGGACTCCGTTTTCTGTGGGTAGAAATGGTGAAGAGTCCGTAGAGAAAAAATGCACCAGTAATTTGGATACCGGGCTGATTCGCGGAATAATCCTGATGATTATTCCACTCAGCAGCCCTCTGGATTTCGTGCTTGTAGCACGAAACCAGATCCGAATTACTGGTGCATTTTTTCTAACAGACTCTAGCACCGTTTCTAATCACAGAAAACGGAGTCCTTTATGTCTATGTCTTGATAACTTTTAATTTCAGAAACATTCACACAAGCACTTTATTCCTACTATCTACTATTCCATTCACTCGCACCCACCCCATAACGGGGGCAGCCTCCAGGCGTCCCCCCGTGGAATACAGCAAGGCAGGGACAAGTAGATTCTGTTTTTTTATGTTAGAAAGCGGCGATTAGAGTCCGTTGTAAAAAGGCAGCCGGTAATTTGGATCTGATTTCGTGTTTCATACACGAAATCCAGAGGACTGCTGAGCCGAATAATCATCAAGATTATTCAGCGAATCAGTCCGGTATCCAAAATTACCGGCTACCTTTTTACCTATGGACTCTTCGCCGCTTTCTCCTCATAAAAAAACAGAATCTACTTGTTCCGGCCTGTATGTCATCCACCAAACGCTTACCCCTGAACCTGTAACAGCTTCGCTTTCAGTTCAGCTTCGATGCGCTGCATTTCCACCTCTGCCTGCTGACGTTTCTGGCGGCCTTCCTGTTGGATCTGCATGACTTCATCGAAGGTTGCGATCAGCGATTCATTGGTTGCTTTTAAGGTTTCAATATCTACGATTCCACGCTCGGATTCTTTGGCAGTCTCTACAGTAGCAATCTTCAGCTTTTCTGCGTTCTTGCGCAGGAGTTCATTGGTCATATCGTTGACCTCTCTCTGGGCTGCGGCTGCCTGTGCAGAATGTTCTACACCAAGGGCGAGTACCATCTGGCTTTTCCAGAGTGGGATCGTATTGACGAGTGTAGACTGGATTTTTTCTGCCATCATTGTGTCGTTTCCCTGTACCAGACGGATCTGTGGTGCGGTCTGCATGGCGATTGTCTTGGTCAGTTCCAGATCATGCAGCTTTTTCTCAAAACGTTCACATCTGGAATCCAGATCTTTTGCTGCCTGTGCATCCTCGGCAAGTCCACTTGCCATCGCTTTATTCTTCAGTTCCTGTAGTTCGCCGTTTCTTGTCTCGGCAAGCTTCTGCTTTCCGGCAAGCACATACATGGCCAATTCTTTATAATATGTCAAGTTCACTTCATACATCTTGTCCAGAAGCGCAATGTCTTTCATAAGCTGCACTTCGTGAGATTCCAGTGCTTTGACAATATTGTTTACATTGGTTTCTGCTTTTGCATATTTGGCTTTCATTGCCTGGATCTTGTTTCCGCCTTTTTTGAAGATTCCGAGGAATCCTTTTTCCTCTTCCTCATCAAATCCTTTCAGTTCTGTCACCACATCACTTAACAGTGTGCCAACCTCTCCAAGATCTTTTGTTTTTACATTTTCCAGTGCTTTTTCTGAAAAATCTGCGATCTTCTTCTGGGTTCCGGCTCCGTACTGAAGAATCATGTTCGAATTGGCGAGATCAATTTTTTCTGCAAATGCACTGACCATATTCTTTTCTTCCGGTGTCAGGACGATCTCCGGTGTTTCCGGTTCTGTCTCCTGATAAATCTGCGGAGTCTCTTTTTTTTCTTCCTGGAACGGATCTAGTGTCAGCTCCGGTGTCACATTAAATTCTTCAAAATCGTTCATACTCTTCTTCCTCCTGCGACTTTATTTTTTCATTCCGTCCTCTTTCAGACCTTCCTGTGCAAGCATGGTATTCAATACGGAAATATCCGATGAGACATCCCACATGGTATCCTGAAACAGGTCATCCAAAAGCTTCTCAAACGCCGTATTTAAAGTATCGAGCGTTGCCTCAATCTCACGTTTTGCAGTCTGGATATTTTCTCCATCAACCGGCTGTCTGTCAAGCTGTTCATATGCTTCCAGAAGCTTGATCGTCGTCGGAAGATAATATTCCATCAGCTTACGGATATCCGAAACTGACTGTGGATTTTCTTCCACCCGGTCGAAGATCCGGTCTACCAGCATCTCCATCCGGCTGATCTTTGCGGAAATCTCTTCTCCCGGAATGGCTTCATTACACTCATGGATCTTTCTGATAAAAGCATCCCCCTGGTCAATGATCTTCTGCACCTCCGGTGCCAGCTTTTCATTCTTTGCTTCTTTTTCTTTTGTATTTTCCTGTGTCTTCTCTTCTTTCTTTACCGGCTCTTCCGCTTTCGACTGCTGTCTGCGGGTTTCGATCTGTAAATATTCTTCATAAGCACGGTTTGACAGGATCAGGCATTTCTTCTCACCATCCATGTGCCCCTGACGGAACCAGCCTTTAGAAATCATTCTTTCCAGATCCTTTGTCACAAATTTTATGGATTTTCCGGAATTGCTTCCGATCTCCGAAATATTGCAATACTCTCTGCCTGCAATCCTGCGGCTGTAGTTTTTGAATCTTCCAACCTGTTTCAGAAGCTTAATGCCCCATCCTGTGATCATGCCACTTGCTGCCGTAAACAGTCCAAATACCGCACGCATGATCCATAAAGCCCCCGGACTTTCCGGCAAAGAAGCAATACAAGATGCAAGGAACAGAATCAGAAATATAAGTGCTATGCTTCCGCCTGTTGCGATCATGACAATTCCGCCTGCCTTTGTTCCCGTCGTCGATCCATACAAGACAGGTGACTGCTGTGCATTGCTGTATCCATACCGGCTGCTGCCCTGTGATTCCGCCTTATAGTCCTGCATATCCGGATTCCATGCTCTTCCATTTCCATCCGTTCCGCTCCACCTGTAAGTTCCAAACGGAGGTACACCTCCTCCAGGCGTTCTTCCCCATCTGTCAGCCCCGCCCATCTGTCCATATCTTCCACGCGGTCCTCCCGGACCTCTTCCCATATTTCTCGTTGCCTGATCAAACGCATTTCCAAAAGAACGCATGCTCTGTTCCGCGCCATTTACCGCACCGTTCACTGCCCGGTTGATCGTATCTGTGATCGTCTGGTTCAGCTTTCGGTAATCCTGCGAGTCTACAGCATCCTGCACGGTTCGTCTGATCTCTTCTCCAAATCTTTCCCAATCCTGCATTTTCAGCTTCTCCTTTATTTTGAAAACTTGATCCTGTCATCAATTCCGTGCGAAAGAACATAATCAAAAACGGTCTTTGGCACCAGATCATCCCACTTTTCATCTGCCAGGATCCTCTGCCGGATCTGGGAACCTGATACCCCTTTTTCCTCTTTGGTCCTTCTCCAGAGAACTTCCACCGGAATTCCAAGCTTCTCAAAACGCTTCTCATTGTTCGCAGTCCATTCATCACAGATACTCATAAAGCAGACCGCACCCTCCGGCAGATACTGCCCCAGATATTCCACTCTGTCAATCGGAAATGGGATGATCTCAAACTCTTCTCTCGGCACTCCGAAACTGAGCAACGTATCACGAAGCATCTCATAACGCTCAATATAAGTCAGAGGATTAGCGCTCCGTCTTACCCGGTAATTGTCTTCCTCACCCCCTGATACGTGCAGATCATCCGACATAGTGATTCCTATATAAAGCCTTTTGCAGCGCATCTTTGCCGCCAGAATATATTCCACATGTTTGAGATGCAGAATCTGAAATCTTCCATATACCAGCCCTTTTTCTATCATTTATACGTCCCTTGCTTTCTGTAATTTTATCTTTTCAATGATGTTGAGGTCAAAAGGTATTTTAACCCTTTTGATACCAGATTGCTACGTGCTTTGCACTCTCGCAATCCTTTTCAATTAGTCTATCTGTATTCTACTACAGAACGGTCGTTCTTAGCAAGAAATACCTCTGTATACGACAAAAAGATGACTTTCGTCACCTTTTTGTCTTTTTCTTCTATTCAACGATTTTATAATATTCTTTTGCTGTTATCACAAATACGATCACATAAAAGACGGCAAAGATTCCCACTGTACCGGCAGTGCATCCGAAGAACAGCTTTGTATTTTTCAGATAAAATACGGCTAAAAGCTTTGTGATCACCGGAAATGCAACTGCAATATGAATGATCGCCATCACAAGCGGCAAGAAGAATACCATCAGGATCTGGCTGCGTATCGAACTTTTGACCTCGCGTTTGCTCATCCCTACCTTCTGCATGATCTGATAGCGTTCTCTGTCATCAAAGCCTTCGGAAATCTGTTTGTAATAAATGATCAGCACCGTTGCCATCAGGAACAGGCTTCCAAGATACATTCCAATAAAAAACACACCGCCATACAGACCAAAGAAAGTCTCTTTTTCAAGATATCTTCCCTCTACACCAGTATGTTCAAATTCACTTTCTGCCTGTGCTTTCAGCTCTTTGACAGCTTTCAGCTTCTGATCTTCGCTGCCCCTTAAATTGAATGACTCCCTCCATTTTACCGGTTTGTCCTCTGCCTCGAGCTGGTATTTTTCCAGATAATCTTTCATAAACTCTTTTTCATCACTGACGATCATATAATATACATTTTCTGTATTAGAATCACTCTTCTTTCCAAAAGGTGCAGTATCCAGTTCCTTCTTGACCATCCATGTTTCCTCATCAATCCGGATCGTATCCTTTCCATAATTTTCCCCATTTGTAAAAAGAATAGCTTCCTTATCCCCAAGCTCCAACCTTTCGCCGGTCAGCTTATTATAATCTGCCAACCTAATCACATCAAAAAACACCACATCGGATGACGAATTATCCTTTATCATCGCAGAGGTATATTCTTCTCCGTTTTTTATCTTAACAAACTCTGCCATATGCCAGCTCTTCTCATCTGTGATCTCTACCTGATTATCCCGGCAGATCTTTTCCACCATGTCGTGCAGCTTCTGATTTTCCGCATCATCAGATACTGAATTTGTAATATACACTTCCTGCGGATACCTTGTTCTTAAGACATCCTCCTTTCCGATGTACAAAGATACGGTAGACGAAATGGTCACCAGAACCATAGTACTGAGCACACAGATATTTGACAGCCCGACTGCATTCTGCTTCATCCGGTAAAGCATGCCGGATACGGATATAAAATGCTTTGTTTTATAATAGAAATTTTTGTTTTTCCGAAGCAGCTTTAAAAAAGCTATACTCCCTGCTGTAAAAAGTGCATAGGTTCCGATAATGACACAGATTACTGCGACAAAGAAAAGTTGAAGCGCCTTAAGTGGTTCTTTTGTCGTAATCGCAATGTAATAACCGATCCCAAGGAAAATGATACCAGCCACAGTCAGAAGCCATTTGGTTTTCGGCTCCCGCTCGCCCTGACTCCCCGCACGCAGAAGCTCGATCGGATTGGCAAGCCGGATCTGCAAAAGATTATAGATCAGAGTCAATGCAAAGATCAGCGTGAAAAAGAGAACGGTATTTCCGGCAATCTCCCATGACATCCGAAATGCCAGTTTATCGTCATAATGAATCATTCTTTTCAGAAGTGCATACATCAGCTTTGCAAGCGCAGTTCCGAAAAAGATTCCACCCAGAATACTGACCGCACCGGTTACAACCGTCTCGATCACCAGCATTTTCGCAAGCTGCGGTTTCCCCATTCCGAGAATGTGATACACTCCGATTTCTCTTTTCCTTCTTTTGATCAGAAAACTGTTGGTGTAAAATAGAAAGATCAGTGCAAATATTTCAATTACATGAACACTCAGACTTAAAATGATCTGTAATGCTTCCTGGTTCATTGGCGAATTTGCCGCCAGATTTGCCATCATATAATACATCATCACCGTTAAAATGGCCGTCAATACATAGGGAATATATGACTTCCGGTTATTTTTCAGATTGGAAATGGCAAGCTTTGTGTAAATCGATCTATTCACGGTGCTCACCTCCTGTTGTGAGAACCGTCAAGGTATCGGTGATCTTCTGGTACATCTCGTCACTGGTCAGATTGCCACGGTAAAGCTGATGGAAAACTTCCCCATCCTTGATGAAGAGGACTCTCTTTGCCGTGCTCGCTGCTTTGACACTGTGCGTTACCATGACAATCGTCTGCCCGTTATCGTTGATCGCATTAAAGAGTCCCAGAAGCTCATCCGTCGATCTGGAATCCAGCGCACCGGTCGGTTCATCGGCAAGGATCAGTTGCGGTTGTGTGATTAGAGCACGTGCAACGGCTGCTCTCTGCTTCTGCCCACCGGATACTTCATATGGATATTTGTTCAGAAGCTTACTGATCCCCAGCTGCTCTGCGATCGGCGCGATCCGGCTCTCCATTTCCGTGTATTTCTTTCCAGACAGGACCAGCGGAAGGAAAATATTATCCTTCAGGGTCAGTGTATCCAAAAGGTTGAAATCCTGAAAGACGAATCCAAGATTCTGCCGCCGGAATGCTGCCATCTCTTTTTCCCGGATCTTGCCGAGATCATTCCCTTTTAAGTAAACCTTTCCACCAGTCGGCTTATCAAGTGCAGCCAGGATATTCAGAAGTGTAGTTTTGCCGCTTCCGCTTTCTCCCATAATTGCTACATATTCGCCTGCTTCTACGGAAAAGCTGACGTTATGCAGCGCCTCTACCTGGTTTCCTCCGAAACGGGTTGTGTATATCTTTTTTACGTTCTTTACATCAAGTAATGCCATGGTTTTTATGACCTGCCCTTCTTTTTTATTTGATAAAGTCATTATAAAAAAGTAAGGGATTTCCTTCCATCGAAGTAAATGACAATTTGTGTGGGGTTTCTTACATTTTTGTAAGGATCGGGTTGGAAAAGACTTATTTTGGTGAAAGAGACGCCGCCAGAAAAAATAAATATTCCAAATTCCTTTGTGCAAACCATTCCGATGAACCACTTAGGACGGGAATCATGTTCGGCAATGGCCTCCATGATTCCTGTGTTTCATCTCCATTGCACAAACATGGAATTTTCCATATTTATTTTTTCTGGCGGCTGTGTAGTTCAAATGGATGAGCATTTTCGATTGGTCGATCCCTGCCAAAAAGTAAATTATAGTTTGATTCCGTTGTTGAAGGTTTTCTAAATCTTTCACCGATTGAATTTTTTACTCTATCCGCCGATGTTCACGGTCAAAATTTAAGTATACTTTTGTTCCTTTTTCTGGTTTTGATTCAATCCAGATAGTATGATGGAGACGATCTATGATTGTCTTACAGAGATATAATCCTATTCCAGTGGACTTTTTATTTGCTCTTCCATTGTAACCGGTAAAGCCTTTTTCGAAGATTCTTGGGAGGTCCTCTTCTGCAATGCCGATTCCGTTATCGGAGATCACCAGAGTTTTTTCTTCTGTGTAGATTGAAATTTCTCCGCCTCTTGCGTATTTAACTGCATTGGAGAGAATTTGTTCGATGACGAAGGTCAGCCACTTTTCATCGGTCAGGATCTTCTGATCCTGGATTTCAAGGTGAAGTCTTGTTCTGGTCATGATGAACATCTGGGAATATTTGCGGACTGCCTGGCGGACGATTTCTTCCAGGCTGCAGATCCGGAAGGCGTAATCGGAGGTTGCGGAACCCATTCTGAGATAGGTGAGTACCATATCCACATATTGTTCAATCCGGAACACCTCCATTTTCATGCTTCGGGTAAGTTCCTGTGCTTTCGGGCTTTCCTGTACTTCTTCCAGTTCTTCCCCGCTCTGGATCAGGACACCGAGTGCTGCAATTGGAGTCTTGATCTGATGAACCCACATGCTGTAATAATCAGACAGCTCCTGTTTTTCAATCTGCACAGAGGATTCCAGCTCTTTTTTCTCTTCGTAAAGCTGCCGGATCAATTCCTGGTACATTTCGCTTTCCCGGCTTTCTGCCTCCGGAAATCCTCCTGCCTCTGTCCGGATTTTTCCCTGATTTTCTTCCAGTATTCTTTGTCTTTTTTCATATCGTATGAAAACAAGTGTAAACCAGATCACATTCCATAAAATCACCAGAAGGAACGCATATCCTGCAATCTCCACCGGAATTTCATAGATCCAGAAGATGACTGCAAAGAGAATGCCCGAAACAAGAACCGCTATTCTCTCCGGTCTTTTTTCTTTCCAAAATGCCCTTAAAATCTCTGTCATACCAGCATGTACCCGATTCCTTTCTTTGTCCGGATCACATCATGCATTCCGGCTTCCTCCAGCTTTTTCCGAAGTCTCGCCACATTTACTGTAAGTGTATTATCATCGATGAATTCGTCACTTTCCCAGAGTCTGGTCATGATCGCATCTCTGGTCACAAATTTTCCTGCGCTCTCAAAAAACATCTGACAGATCTTGAACTCATTCTTGGTGAGTTCAATCTTCTGCCCGGCTATTGTAAGTGATGCATCTCCCAGATTCAGCAGCATTTCTCCATGCTCAATGATATTTGCCGTTCCCTGAAGGGCATATGCTCTTCTAAGCACCGCCTGCACCTTTGCTGTCACTACGTTCAGATCAAACGGCTTCTCGATAAACTCATCTCCGTCCATGTTCATTGCCATCACGATATTCATGTTGTCATTCATCGATGACAGAAAGATGATCGGCACATTGGACAGCTTCCGGATCTCCTGGCACCAGTAGAATCCGTTGTAAAACGGAAGCCCGATATCCAGGATTACAAGCTGTGGATCTGTCTTTTTAAATTCTTCCATTACATTTTTGAAATCACGTACACATACTGTCTTATAATTCCACTTTTTCAAATGCGATGCCAGCCGCTCTGCGATCGTGTTATCGTCTTCAACAATCAGTATTTTATACATTTATTCCTGACTCTCCTAAACTCTCTTCTGGAAGTTTCCGTACACCTTAACCCCTTCATCTACCGTAGTAAATGCTTCCGGATCCAGTAAATACACCATGTTCAGGATATCTTCTACTTCAAATTTATTCACGATCGTCACCAGAACATAATTGTGTTCACTCGTAAATGCACCTTCACCATTCCACTGCGTAACACCACGTCCGGTTTCTTTCATGATTGCCTCTGCGATTCCCTTCTTCTTCGTGAAAATCAGCATTCTCACATTGATGTTCTGAAAATGCATCCTGTCCAGAGTTACCGTGTAGAAGAACAGGTAGACGACCGAATAAATCACCGTTGAGATATCAAAAACTAAAAGATAAATGGCATACAGTATCAGATTGAAGATGGTTCCCAGTTTTCCAACAGACATTCCCGCATATTTTTTCGCCATCCAGATACCGATAACCTCGATTCCACCACCGCTTCCTTTTGCCGTCAGCATGATTCCGATTCCGGCTCCGGTTACAACACCACCGATGATGATTCCAATGACCGGATCAGCGATCACTGCTGTTGCCGGAGTTGGTACGATTGAAGTAAATAAACTGATTCCTACCGTTCCAAGGATTGTATTTATAAAAAATGTCTTTCCGATTTTAAACCATGCAATAAATAAAATCGGAATGTTGAGCAGTAAATAAATGATACCATACAGGTTCAGACCTGCAATTTCCTTAATCCCGATCTGTCCTGCTCCATAACTTAACAGCTGTGCAAGACCGACTGCTCCCCCGCTGTATAAATTCATAGGGATAATAAATACATTCAGACCAACTGCGTAGATCAGACAGCCCACTATGATCCAGACAACCTGCATTCCCCTCTTCTGTGGCAAAAAATTGTTCATACTTTTTCTTTCCTCCTTGCTTCCGTTTTGATACCAGATATTTCATAACTTTTCCATACAGTATATCACGCCGGCATCTGAATTTGTAGACTAAAGTACAAATCGGCTTATAATTTTCTGTTAGATATTTTAATCATTTTTCAAATAACAAAAGATGCCGCTCTGTTATCAGTTTTGATAACTTTGCAGCATCTTTCTACTCTTCTTTTTTTATCCAACGTGACGCTCAAATCTCTTAAATCCAAGAATATTTTCAATCCGATCCATTGCATCCTTTTTTACTGATATACTCAGCGACTTCCTTCATAGCCTGATAATTATCAATCTGCACACTTCCCATATTACCACTCTTTTCAATCTTACGGTCAATAAATACAACTGGGATTGATAAATCTGCAAGTAGCTTGTTACTGGTCGCATAATCCGAACTGACATAAATGATCCCATCTACCATTCTGGATTTTAACACATTCAAAAACTTTTCTTCCTGCACCGCATTATGATCCTTGATTTTTGTTTTGTCAATATTCTAATCAGCCTACACTTACTTTTACTCCGCCTTCACAGCCCAGCGCATCTTCGTAGATCTTGCACGCCCATTCTGTGCACACTCTTCTGCCGAAGGCCGGACTACATCTTTGGCATATTCGGAATAAACTCCCTCGCGATATCCTGCTTTTAAAGCTTTCTTCACCAGTTTGTCTTCTCCTGAATGGAATGTCAGAATTGCTACTCTTCCCCCCGGTTTCAAAGTGCCCGGCAGTTTTTCCATAAATTCATAGAGTACTTCAAATTCATGATTCACGTCAATTCGAAGTGCCTGAAAAGTCCGCTGACAGGTCTTCCTGATGATATCTTTTTTCTCCTTATTTTCCGGAAGGAAAGACAAGGTCTGTTCGATCACCTGACGTAGCTTTGTCGTAGTATCAATCCGGTGTCCTTTCCGGATTTCTTCGGTGATTGCCTTTGCCAGTTCTTCACAATACGGCTCATCCGAATTTTCATATAACATCCCGGCAAGTTCTTCTCTTGAAATTGTATCCAGTCTCTCGGCTGCACTGATCCCTTTTTCCTGATTCAGTCGCAGATCCAGAGGTCCGTCCACTTTGAAAGAAAATCCTCTCTTCGGGTTGTCAATCTGCATGGAAGACACACCCAGATCAGCCAAAATAAAATCAAATCCCCCAACTTCTTTTGCAATCTCATCGATAGTACAAAAGTTCTGAAGACGGATTGTTAAAATATCCTCCCCAAATCCCTGTTCTTCCAGACGTTTTTTTGTCTTTGCAGATTCTTCCGGATCTACATCTGTCGCGTAAATGTGCCCCTTTCCTTCCAGACATTTCAGCATCGCTTTTGTATGTCCGCCATAGCCAAGCGTTGCATCAAATCCCACCTCTCCCGGCTGGATCTTCAAGAAGTCAAGAATTTCCTGCACCATGATCGAAATGTGCATTCCGGCAGGTGTATTTCCTTTCTGAATGACATGTGCAATCATGTCCTGATATTTCTCCGGCTGTAATTCTTTGTATTTTTCTTCAAATTTTCGTGGATATTTCCCCTTGTACCTTGTGCGGCGCTTGTGAACACCTTGCTCAGTGTTCTTTTCCTGTTCTGACATGCATTGTCTCCTTACTTGTTAATTTATTTTTGGTTTTTTCGAATCTCTGGTCAACTCCATCGATTTTGTTGACTCATTGCCATTTTCTCAACGTTTTCCATATTTTTCTTAATATTATTTTGTTCGACTGTAACTTGAACAGCTGCTACTTTTAACTGACCATCCATTTTGCCTTCTTTCTTCAAAATATTAATTTGTTTAAACTCACTATACTCTATCACTCTATCAGCGTAAAGCATTTTTTACAAATCGTCCTATTTTTGTGCATATACAGTTTTGAGTTGTGCATGTTGCATAATTTTTCTTTTTACCTATTAACTGAACAAATTTAAGGTTAACAACTGAATAAAGCTATGTTTTCAGGTTGTTTTTCGAGGTGTTATTATAAATATAACATTTTAATCTGGCAGGCTTCTCTCCAAACAGAGTCGTCCATATCCCACCTCACGGTTCGGATACTTTCCAAATCCCGGCAACTCTCTCGCCCCGCGCCGGAGATACGCCTTCACCTTCTCCCCATACAAAAACGGATCATTTCCTCTTACGATCCCCCATTCCATCAAAAGTGCCGATGCTCCTGTCACAAACGGCGTTGCGAAAGAAGTTCCACTCACCACTGTCATCCCTCCGCCAACTGCTGTCGTCCTTACGTTCACTCCCGGTGCCACAAGATCCGGTTTCGTCCTTTCATCCTGCCAGGTATATCCTCTTCCTGAAAAAGATGCATAGGAAAAAGCAAGCGCATCATACGCCCCAACCGATATCACTTTATCTGCAGTCGAAGGAATCGTTAAGGTCACTTCTTCATCCGGATACAAAAATCCTGTCCCCCGGTTCAATACATTCTCACTTGGCAACCACAGATCATACTGCCCTTCCACAACCCTTGTCGGATTCAAAATGATCTGCCAGACTCCCGACGTAATATAATCTGTCACCGGAATCATATCAATATAAATCTCCTGCGCGACATTATACGGGCTCGGTTTTCCATAATATAATAAAATCTCCGTTTCCCCGATCCGGAATCTCTGTGAACCGAGAACAGATTGTATTGGACCGATCCGCGTCCCCGCAGGAGATACAAATGAAATTTCCACTTCGTCCGTATACGCTTTCCAGATCTGAATATTCAATGTTGGTTCATCTGCCTGTACTGCGAGCTGTATTCTTTCTTCTTTTCTTTTCTGCAGCACCCCGGAAGTATGCCCGGCACTTGCTGCTTCATTTCCGGTCCCCACACAGATCACACTCTTCCAGAAATTCGACAGATCATCAATATACCGTTCTACCAGACTCCTGCCGTCATGAGAACCATATGTATTTCCAAAACTCAGATTGATCGCCACCGGCATCCGAAATTCCAGTGCTTTCCTCACCACATAATCCATCGCCTGCATCAGTTCTGTCGTCCGTGGAAATCCGTCTGGCATAGGCGACCCCATTTTTACCACAATCAGCTCACTCTCCGGTGCCACACCGGCATACAGATTTCCGCTTCCTCGCCCATTTCCGGCAGCAATCCCTGCAACTGCAGTCCCATGACCGGATATATCCTGACTT
Source organism: Bariatricus sp. TF06-38A (assembly GCF_027690675.1). Taxonomy (NCBI): domain Bacteria; kingdom Bacillati; phylum Bacillota; class Clostridia; order Lachnospirales; family Lachnospiraceae; genus Bariatricus; species Bariatricus sp. TF06-38A. The sequence goes on along the minus strand of NZ_JAQFCE010000004.1, from coordinate 19,362 downwards.
GGTACCATTCTTTTCCTTTCCTCTGACGAATCAGCCTCAAGTGCCCTGTTAATCTGCTCCTCGGTAAATTCCACTCCCATCCGATAACCTTTTGGTGGATTCTTCTCTTCATCCGCATTCGGTCTTAATGACTGATCCCACATCACCCGTATTCTCGTCGTTCCATCTGCATTCCGAAAATCTTCATTCGCATAATCAATCCCCGAATCAATTATCGCCACAAGGACACCCTGTCCACGCAGATCAAGAAAGCGGGTATCCTGCACCTCATTGATACAGGATACCCGCTTCCCATTTGCTATTTGAAAAAATAAACGTTTCGGTTTCTCTATATATTCTACCTCAGGAATATCTGAAAGTAAATCAATCCTGGACTGGCTGATCCGAATGATCGCGTACTCATTCTGAAGTTCAACCACCTGGATTGCCAAGGCTCTTACCTGATCCAGATTGCCCGAATATTTAATAATCAATTCCCATTCCCTGTCAATCGGATGATACCCGACATCCAGGTTCAATGATTTTTCTCTTTCTTCTTCCGTCGCTCCAAGTGCCAGATTTAAAAGATTTTCCAGTTTCTGATCTTCCATATCTTCTTACGCCCTGTAAGTTATTCCTGATATTTTATGATGACCATTCCGAAATTATTTCTGTATTTTATGCTACATTTTCTGCAGCCTGCTTTTTATTTGCAGGCTTTCCTGCTTTTCTCTTATCATATGCTGCAAATAATCCTGCGAGAAGTGTTCCTGAAATAGAATGCCATGTACAGGATACAGCACAGATAATTGCGGATTCCGGTGCCACCGCAAACTGTGCCGTTGTGGTTGCAAGGTTGGTAGCAAGTCCGGCGTTCTGCATTCCAACTTCGATGGAGATTGTTCTCTTCTTTGCAGTATTCATACCAGTCAGTCTTCCTGCGCCGTATCCCAGCAGATATCCAAGTCCATTATGAAGAAATACTGCCACAAAAATTACAACTCCTGATTCAAAGAATTTGTCTCCCTGCGAAGAAACCACTCCGCCAACTACACATGCAAGTCCAAGTACTGCAACTCCAGGCATCACTTTCTGAAGCTCTGTAAATGTTTTTTTCTTTCCAAACAGATAATTCAGTAAAAATCCAAAAGCTACCGGAACAATAACGGTCTCAACAATAGATACAAACATCGGAAGTCCTTTGATCGTAATATGTGTTCCGCTTGCAAGAAGTGAAACCATAAGCGGTGTCATAACCGGTGAAATGATTGTGGATACCGTAGTCATTCCTACGGAAAATGCCACATCTCCGCCACACAGATAAGACATGATATTGGAGGATACACCACCCGGACAACAGCCTACAAGGATCAGACCAAGTGCAATTCCATCCGGAAGCTGAAGTACTTTCGTCAGTGCAAATGCAAGAAATGGCATGATCAGATACTGCGCGATTGCGCCGATACAGATATCAAAAGGTCTCTGTGCCAGAATCTTAAAATCTTCGGTTGTCAGTGTCAGTCCCATGCTGAACATGATGATTCCGATGATGATCGACTGACAGGTGAACTTGTTGGATACCGGATCAACGAACAATGGGTTATTTACCCATCCCATCATTGCCGGTACAAAGAATGTGACTACTGCAATAGCGATTACCACCAATGATGTATAGTCTGATAAAAATTTGCTTGCTTTTTGTAATGCTTTCATTACAGTTTCCTCCTTTTTCTTTTCGTCCACGCAAAACTGTTCTTCTAATCTTCCGATAACAAAATTCACAGGATTTTTTTGTATACACAGCAACAAAAAAGTCCCTTTCCAGAATCAATCTGAAAAGGGACGAATAAAATCCGCGTTACCACCCTAATTCCACAGATAATAATCTGCGGCACTTCACATACCAACATATGCTATCCATATAACGGTGGATCCCGGCAAAGTCTACTTGCAGATATTTTTTCTGCTTTGGACCCGCTTCTTAGAGAGGATATCCTTATCCGGTTATTACCTGTTCACACCATCCACAGGCTCTCTGAAAATAATGACGGATACGACTTTGTTCTCATCAACGAATTTTGGTGAACCATATTTACTTTAACAGTTATTATAGTCTTCTCTTCGGAAATGTCAAGAAGAAATTTTAATTAAATCCGACAATTCTTCTCGCCACAATGTACGCCAGAGACGAAATCTTTCTTCCTGATCTGCCTGGAAGATTCATGGTCTGTCCAAGGATTCCGTAACGGATCTTCCAATAAGTTCTGTAGTGATTCTTCTTCAGATACTGCCACAGCTCCCGTTTCTTTTCCAGATTCTCTGCATTTTTGGAACGAATCAGAAGAATCGAAGATACCGTCATCATAATTGCAAGATAATTAGTCATATAGGTCCGCAGTTTTTTATTAGAAATCTTGCGCATATCATACATATCAATCATGCACTTTGTGACAAAGATCTGCTGATCCACACGACTGATCATCACCTTTTCATTGACAGACTGATCTTCTCTTCCAATGTAATAACGATAAAAATCCACATCCATGTAATACATCTTACGCACATGCGGAAGTGGATAGTAAACATAAATATTGTCCACATAAAATGTATGCTTCGGCAGCCTGAGCTGACATAATTTCAGGAAATCTGTCCGGTAAATAACAGAATGCATCAGAATATACTGTCCCAGATGGAAATGTTTCACATCATTCCAGCCAAAAATCTCTTCCTGTGGAAGCACATTCTTGTACTCAATCACTTTCTTGTGCTCCATTCCTTCTTTTTCGTATACATAATTGGCAAGCAGCATATCCACCTGCTTTTCTTCCTCTTCAAACTTTTTCAGAACATCCAGGATCTTGTACAGTGCTTCTTCATCTACCCAGTCATCACTGTCCACAACTTTAAAATATTTTCCCTCTGCGTGGTCAAGACCTGCATTGACCGCATCTCCGTGTCCACCATTTTCCTTATCAACTGCACGGACGATCGTCGGATACTTTTCTTCATACTCATGTGCAATCTTTGAAGTATCATCCTTTGATCCGTCATTAACTATGATGATCTCTACATCTTCTCCACCTTTTAAAATAGATTCCACTGCCCGGTCCATATAAGCTGCCGAGTTATAACACGGAATCGCAAACGATATATATTTCATGTGTATTCTCCTTCTCAATTTAAAGCTCACGTTCCTAGTATAGCCTAATTTTTTTTGTTTTCCAACTGATATTGTAAATTTCACATTTTTCGGCTATAGTTAAAGCTATATGATTACTATGAATAAAGAGGAGGATTTCAACTATGAATCACAATTTACTGGTCGGACAATCAGGTGGTCCTACTGCTGTAATCAACGGAAGTCTTTATGGTGTTGTCTCAGAAGGTCTGGCAAATCCGGAGATTGATAATGTCATCGGTATGATCAACGGTATCGAAGGTTTTCTTGCCAATCACACAATGGACATGGCACCTTTAAAAGAAAATGGCGAACTGGAACGTATCCGCACCACACCGGGTTCTTATCTTGGTTCCTGCCGTTATAAATTACCGGAAGATCTTTCTGATCCGGTTTATCCTGAACTTTTCCAGAAATTTACCGAAAAAGAAATCAGCTATTTCTTCTATATTGGCGGAAATGATTCTATGGATACCGTAAGTAAATTATCCCGCTACGCAGCAACAGTCGGAAGTGATATCCGCATCATCGGAGTTCCGAAAACCATCGACAACGATCTGGTTCTGACCGATCATACCCCGGGCTACGGAAGTGCTGCCAAATATGTTGCTTCTACAGTACGCGAAATTGCAATTGATGCCTCTGTCTATGATAATAAACCATCTGTCACCATCGTCGAGATCATGGGACGCCATGCCGGATGGCTGACTGCCGCAAGCGTTCTTGCCCGCAAATTTAAAGGCGATAATCCGGTTCTTATTTATCTTCCGGAAGTTGCTTTCTCCCCGGATGCATTTATCGAAAAGGTAAAAGAAAAGCTTACTAAAACTTCTAATCTCGTTGTCTGCATTTCCGAAGGAATCAACGATGGTAACGGAACCTTTGTCTGCGAGCTTGCAAGTGATGTCGGCACAGATACTTTCGGTCATAAAATGCTGACTGGCTCCGGAAAGTATCTTGAAAATCTCGTAAAAGAAAAGCTTGGTATCAAAGTACGCTCTGTGGAGCTCAATGTCTGCCAGAGATGCTCTTCCTCCTGTTTATCTGCCACAGATCTGGACGAAGCCGCTGCTTCCGGCCGTTTTGCTGTAAGTGCCGCTTTAGATGGTGAAACAGGAAAGATGATCAATTTTATCCGTAAGAGTGATGACCCATACATCCTTGAATTCGGAACTGCAGACGTAAACGAAATCTGCAATAAAGAAAAAGCTGTTCCTGAAGAATGGATCACAAAAGACGGTTCCGACATCGGAGATGAATTCATCGCTTATGCCCGTCCACTGATCCGGGGAAGTGTAGAAGTACCTATGAAAGATGGACTTCCATACTTCGCATTCCGCAAATAGTCTTGTTCACAATTTGTTCATTTATCTTTCAAAAATCCTTCATTTGTTAAACACTCTTTCTTCACAAGTGTTTTATATACTAGAATCATCAAATGAAGAACATAAAAGATAAAAGATTTCAAACAAATCATTTAATAAGACGTGCAGAAGTTAATAATAGAATAACTTTTTCATAATACATGCCGGGGGCTTTTAAGTCACCCGGCATCCTCCCTTTTATGGGACTTTTTCAAAAATTTCTTTCAGCGTTTTATTCTCCAACCCGGATATTTTCTCCATCGATCACAATTTTATATTTTCCCTGAAGCTGTTTAAACGCTTCTGATTCTGCAAGCTCAGGAACTGCTTGGATGGCCTTTTTTACTGCTTCTGCACATAATTCTCTTTCCATTTCCGGATTCTCACAATAACGCTCCAGATAGTTCATCCACAACCTTTCTGAATCCGGTAATACTTCAACCGCCTCTCTGCTGATCTCCCACACTTTCTCATATTCCTGCGCTTCTTCATAAATCAACTGCAGCTTTTCATAAATCTCTTCTAATTCTTCTTCATTCGATTCTAATTTTCTGATCTGTTCATATTGTTCAGCTGCTTTTAAATTCTCACCAAGTTTAAAATAGCTTTCTGCAAGATATTTTCTGACCTCACACTCCTTTTCTCCATTTGTATCCCACCGGTACCACGCCTGTCTTCTAATCATCTCCTCACCAATTCTCTTTGTCAGCCTGTGCCATTTTTCACTCTCTTCCAGAACACTTACCTTCAATAGCGGGTATTGGTACAAATACACTTTCATCTGTATTTTTTCTGCACGTTTCTCCAATTCATCTAATATTTTTTTTACTGCATCTTCTGCGTTTAATCCATCCTCCTGCTGTATACTCCCTTCTTCCAGACTCGCTATGACTACCCGGTATGCATCGGAAAACTCTGTCTCCTGCATTTCCTTATCGAGACTATCCAGGCTGTTCACATAATCTTCCCACGCTACATAATAAATAAGTCCCATTTCCAGATAAGGACTGTCCCCATTTTGTTCCACAACCTCTTTTGTCTCCTTTTTCTCCTTTACTCCTTCCTGAACTCCCGCCTCTGGCTGATCCTGATCCGCTGCAATCGCTTTTGTTTCCGGCTTTTTCACTGTCCCTCCGATGATTACTGCACTCATGATACAAACCGCCAGAATTGCAAGCAAAATCTTTTTTGCCGAAACCTTATCCCTCGGTCTTTCCATTTCCCTTTCCAGAAAACCAATTTCTTTTTGCATATTTTTTAATACTTTTATGGCATTTTTCCCACTGCTATAACACTTTCCAAGCATTCTTTTCCAGACTCGCTCTTCTTTCCGTGTAAATGCCTTTGGATCCAGACATTTTTCTGCTGTAAATTCCATTATCTTTGCCAGACCATACAGATCATCCGACCGTTCTGTCTTCTGCGAAAGAACCCTTTCTTTCCTTACAAAAAGCATACGAAGCTTTTTCTTCTTCATCTGCTTTAAAAGTTCCTCGTTTTCCGGTTCATTGATATCCAGAAGACAAAGCATTCCGTCTCCGGTTATGATCACTGCATATGGGTTCACATATCCATACGCCGCATCCTCATTTCCACAACGATAATACTGTTCCAGCTGTTTTGAAAGCTGTCTGATCCAGTCAAATACTGTTTCTTTTTCCACCCGGATCCCCTGTTTGATATACTCCATCAAAGAACAGCCTTTTGCATAGTCATTTACCATATAACTCCAGCCATTCTGATCCACAAAACGGAGTACCGCATAGTCTCTTCTTTCTTCCATCCTGTTCCTCCCTGTGTCTGTTCATTCATATTAACTTGTCCTGAAAATGTCACATCGAATCATGTGTCTGATATCATATACTTTTCTTGTGATCTGTTTCAAAGCAGAGAATGTCACCCGGCGTATCTTCAGAGTATTTCATTATACCGGATGCAATTTCCTATAAAATAAAATTAGAATCGAATTAGAGTGACTTCACTATACACTGACATCTGCCACTTTACAAGCAGAACTTTTTTTAATAATTCACAAACTTTTTGTTCTAAAATCAGTCACTGATCTTTTTATTTTCTATAATCCTCTGACAGTCACAAGGATTCCCTGTCTTGTGCATTCTGCCAGATTGGTTACTGTTCACAGTACCTGTGACCAGCAACGCATCTCGCCATTTTAAATCGCCTTTGGCGATGGGCGAGATGCCATTCAAGATAAAACGTGCATCCTCCGTGTCAATCAGCGTAGTGATTGACACGGGAGTGAACAGTAACCCGGACTGTACTTTTTCCCACTTGCTTTTCACTCCCGTATCGCTTATCCTTTTATTGAATATATTTATGAAAGAAGGCATACCTATGGCTCAATCTTCACATGTACTTCACGAAATCCATCCTGTATTTAACACAGACTCCCGCATTCTGATCCTTGGGAGCTTCCCTTCTGTAAAATCACGGGAAAGTCAGTTTTTCTACGGGCATCCAAGAAACCGTTTCTGGGATCTTCTTGCCACACTTACAGGTGAACCACTTCCTGCCGACATAGAAGAGAAAAAATCACTGCTCCTTGCACACCACATTGCCGTCTGGGATGTGATCGCCTCTTGTGATATCGAAGGCTCCAGTGACAGCAGTATCCACAATGTCGTTCCCAATGACCTTTCAGAGATTCTTCAGACGGCATCCATCCGGCAGATTTTCACCAACGGTGGCACTGCATACCGCTTATATAAAAAATACTGTTTTCCACAAACTCAGCAAAAAGCAATCTGTCTGCCATCCACAAGTCCGGCAAATGCAGCCTGGTCAAAGAAACGCCTGCTTACCAAATGGAATCAGATCTGTCCTTATCTCGAATAAGAACCAGCAAACCGGCTTTAATCGCCCCGTTCAAAAATGAGGTCAAGATTTTTTGAACTTTTTTCATTTTAATACTTGACATATTATTTTTTCTGATGTATACTTAATTTTGTTGTTGAGCAACACAGTTCAACACACGATATAAATGTGCGTTTAGCTCAGCTGGATAGAGCGTTTGGCTACGGACCAAAAGGTCGGGGGTTCGAATCCTCTAACGCACGCTGTAAGAGGTCTTTCGTGAGAAAGACCTCTTTTTTATATTTGCCAAGCTGGGCACATATAAAAAGTGCCCTGACAATTTTCATACCAGGACACATTCATTTCATTTCTTTTCGTTTTTCCACTCTGCATTCTATCCAAGTGCCACATCCAGCGTCGTTCCAATAAAAGGGATCATGATCCCGGTAAATAAATTCATGCTTTAAACTGCTGCTCCTGCTTCCTGTGTTAAAATTTCTGTCAGAGCCGCACCACTGCTTGTATGGCTGCGAACCACCTTCGCATTGCTTCTTTTTGCCTCATCAAGCGCGGTTTTTACCATCTTGTGCGATACTGTATTTGTAAAAAGTACAAACAGGTCAGGCTGTCCAAGCTGCTTATTCAGATCGGCAGACATATGCGTAAATACTTTAGCTTTACATTTAAACTGTTTGCATATTTTTTTATACTGACAGACCATTCTGTCATGACCTCCTACAATTACAACGCTCATTCTTATCCATCTCCTTAATTCATTCTAATAACAATTGTGATTTTTTTGTATGCCGCCCCGTAGAAACGGAGCGGCTCTTTTTTGATGATTATTTAGCTTTTAATTTTTGATTTTTATTTGTTTTTGATTTGATTATAATTTTATTTGATTATTTAGCTTTTTCGGTTTTCTGTTTTATTTAAAAGGTATTCGTATCTCTTATAAGCCAGCCACCTCCCTGCCGAGTGACTCACACTCATCTATTGCATCTGCTCCCGGTGTTCCGTGGCAGATAAGTCCTTCTCCGCCGACGATCTGTGCGCCAGCCTGTTCCATTCTTTCAGCCCATGTACGCATCCATTCGCCGTCTCCCCAGTCATAGGATCCAAACAGGGCAACCTTTTTTCCTGATGCAAATCCTTCCAGTTCAGATACAAACGGTTCTACCGTTCCGTCTTCCAGTTCTTCAGCTCCCATTGCAGGGCATCCAAGTACCCAGACAGCCTGATCTTTTAAATCAGCAGGCGAAATAGTTTCCATCGGTACTACATCAGCACTTTTCCCTGCTGCTGTAATTCCTGCTCCAATTGCCTGTGCCATTGCTTCTGTATTTCCTGTTCCGCTCCAGTATGCTACACAAATATCACTCATTTTTAAATTCTTCCTTTCTTTTTTCTTTCTATCATCTACCAGGTTTTATTCCTTTATGCAGGCTGTATGTCAAATGGCTGTCTCACGCTTCTTGCTGCATGCCACAGATCCTTCCCTGCCTGCATTTCCCTGATAAATTCCTCTTTTACAACGTTGTAGATAGAAAACATTTTCTTGCGTTCTTCTACGTTCTCATACACTTTCCAGTATCCCTGATAAAGGAAATCTTTTCCGTTGTGCTCAATAAACCCTTTCACATCTGCAAGTGGATATCCGAGGAAAATTCCAAGTTCATGTGGAAATTCTGCACTTCCATGCTGATATCCTTCAAATCTCAGATTCATGATCTGAAGCATCTGCGGAAACTCAAATCCCCGATAACCAAGTGTATCAAGAAATTCGCTGTATTCTTTTTTTTCAAGGATTTCAAGAATCTCTTCTTCTCTGTAGATCAGCCATACTTTTCGGACTCCGCTGTCGCAAAGCATGCTGTATGAAATTCCCAGCTCTTTCAGACTTTCCGCAACTTCCTTTTCACTTACATTTTTCAAGGTCAGAATATTGGATGGCTTTACACCGGTCAATACCGGAGCACACTGCCATGCAATTTCCATCTGAGCAGATGTCTGTACATCTTTCTGCATCCAGTTCATGTTGTTTTCCTCTTGTATGAGTTTGTTTAAATTTATTTTAGTTAGCTTTTTCTAACTATTTATAGTCTACTATATTAGTGGGATTTTGTCTATAGGAATTTTTGAAAAGTTTTCTCATTAACCCGTAATTTATGTTTTTACAACATACATTCTATCTGCCCTGGAAATATATCTTACTGTAATTTTGTAATCATTTCTGCAAAAAAAAAAGTGTATCAAAGTTTTTCAACCTTGATACACTGTATTTTTACAATTAACAGTCTTCCGCAATCTTATCAATCAGTCTCACTGTATCTTCCCATCCAATACACGGATCCGTAATCGATTTACCATATACCATATTTCCGCCGATATCCTGTCTTCCTTCTACCAAGTAGCTTTCTACCATTACACCTTTGATCAGTTTTTTCAGCTTTGAATCATAATTTCTTGTGTGCAGTACCTCGCTTACGATTCTGAGCTGTTCTTTGTACTGCTTGTTAGAATTGGAATGATTGGCATCAATGATCGCTGCAGGATTCTTCAAATTCTTCTGCTCATACATATCCAGAAGTCTCTTGCAATCCTCATAATGGTAATTTGGAATCGTTGTGCCATATTTATCCACGCCGCCCCGCAGGATCACATGTGCCAGATCATTCCCACCTGTCGTCACATCTTGCCCACGATAAATGAAGCGGTGCGGTCCCTGTGCTGCAACAACAGAATTGAGCATTACCGATAAATCTCCACTTGTCGGATTCTTCATCCCAATCGGGATATCCATTCCGCTCGCAGTCAAACGGTGCTGCTGGTTCTCAACCGAACGCGCACCAATCGCTTCATAAGAAAGAATATCATCCAGATAACTTCTGTTCTCCGGATAAAGCATCTCATCTGCTGCTGTCAGATAAGTCTCCTGCATGGCTCTGATATGCATTTTACGGATTGCAATGATTCCGGCAAGCAGATCCGGTGCCTGCTCCGGATCCGGCTGATGCAGCATTCCCTTGTATCCCTCTCCGGTTGTACGTGGCTTGTTCGTGTAGATTCTTGGAATGATCATCAGCTTATCCGATACTCTGTCATTTAACTTTGCAAGCCTGTTCACGTACTCACATACCGAATCTTCATTGTCCGCCGAACATGGCCCGATGATCACCACGAATTTGTCTGATTTCCCTGTAAAAATATCACGGATCTCCTCATCCCGCTTCGCCTTGATAGCTTTTAATTTATCCGATAACGGATATTCGTTTTTCAGGTCTGCCGGTAATGGCAGCTCTGCGTTCACTCTCATTCCCATTGTATTATCCTCCTGCATGTATTTTTCTAGTCCTGATAATATCTTACCATATCTCTTGTAATTTCTGAAACAGAATGTGCACCGCACATCTGCATGGCATCTTTGAGTTCTGCTCCCAACTTATCAATGTAAAGCTTCACACCTTCTTCTCCACCGCCATAGACCGCTACAACAAACGACCGGCAGATCAGTACACCGTCAGCACCGAGTGCAAGTGCCTTAAAAATGTCTGTACCGGAGCGAATCCCTCCGTCAACCAGAATCTTCATAGAACCGTTCACTTCTTTTACAATCTCTTCCAGCACTTCTGCAGTTGCCGGACACTGATCCAGCACTCTTCCTCCGTGATTAGATACGATGATCGCATCGGCACCTGCTTCTTTTGCTTTTCTCGCGCCTTTCGCTGTCATCACGCCTTTGACGATAAATGGTCTTCCAGCCATCTTCACAATCTCGGAAAGCTCCTGTACATTCTTGCTTCCTGCCGGCGGATTCATATTTTTCAGAAACGGAAGTCCTGCCGCATCAATATCCATCGCTACCGCAAATGCTCCTGACTTCTTCACCAGTTCCATCTTCTCCCGGACAGTATCCAGATTCCAAGGCTTTACTGTAGGTATCCCACATCCATCATTTTCACGGATTGCCTCCGTTGCAGCCTCCATTACCTTTGCATTCACTCCATCTCCGGTAAATGCGGCGATTCCGGCATCTGCACAGGCTGATACCAGTACATTGTTATAAGAAACATCATCATACCTGTCACTGTAGTGCAGATTCACGGCTCCAACCGGTCCTGCAAAGAACGGCATCTTAAATTCCTTTCCAAATAAATTCACAGAAGTGTCTGCCTCTCCGCCATCACAGATCGTATCCATGTTCACGCGGATCTCCTGCCACTTTTTATAATTTCTGATCGCAGTATCACCAACACCTTTTGCGCCCGGTCCCGGTATCTGGTTTTTACATGCTCTTCCATCACAAACCGGACAGGCTTTGCAGTAAAGCCCCATAGATAATTTTGCGTTTTCCATCATTTCCTGATATGTCATATCATTCCCTGCTTTCTTTTGTTTTCCTGTATCTGACAGCTTCGACTTTCTGCCACGTTACTTAGTCAGTATGATATCACTTTTCTGTCTGTTCGACAAGAATACCTCCTTGTTTTTGACAGGATTTTCCCCTATAATAAAAACAGAACACTTGAATCATAAAGGAGACTTAACTTAGAATGAAATGCCCTGTATGCGGTCACAAAGTCCGCCCCAGCAAAAAATATCCCGGCAAATATCTCTGTGATACCTGCCGTAAAAGATTTCCGGCATCCGCTGTGATTCCGGATGATACAGATACCCGAAGTGCCAGATCTTCTGCTCATAAGCATGGATCTGTTTCCGGAAAAAAGCGCCCGGTTACCAGACAGCAGGCTTTTTTCGACGATCCCCTGAACGGACCGGAGATCTACCACAGCACAGCTGCTGCCATGCGCAGCATGCGTAAAAATGTTCCGGAAGCAGAAGAAGCAGAAGCTCAGAAGAAAACCACTGAAAAAAAAGAGACTGAAAAAGTTTCTACAGACAAACCCTTTTCCGGAAATGAATCCTCCGTACAGGAGCATGCTCCAGTTCCAGAACCAGTTATCAGCTCCGGTCAGGAAGATGAACCTGCTGCCAAACCAACGCCAGTTTCCAAAAACGATACTGCAGGCACAAAGTCCGATGTATCTTCTGATGATGTAACTTCACCAGACCAGCTAACAAACCCCAAAAAGAAACACAAAAAAAGTCTGCCGTTTATCATCTTGATTCTCATCCTGATCATTATTGCGGTTATATTCCTTTTTCCCAAAATGCACACTTCTTCTGACAATTCTTCCGGCACTTCAACACCGAAGAAGACAGCTGATGCCACCAAAGAGATCTATAAGCAAAATGAGACCGCCGCATACAATGGCATTGAGATCACGATGGACAGCTACGTAGAATCCGAAGGAGATGACTGGTCTGTCCCGACAGAAGGCAATGAATTTATGTTTGTCCATATGACAATTGTCAATCAGACATCTGATGATCTGGTCATCAGCAGTATGGCAAGCTTTGAAAATTATTGTGACGATACCAAACTTGACTACAGTGCAGCTGCATTTACTGCTCTTGCAACCACAAGCGACCAGCCAAAGCTCGATGGAACGATCGCTCCCGGCGAAACCCTGGAAGGATATCTTTCTCTGGAAGTCCCACTGAACTGGTCTACCATCGAAATCCGATATACCGATAAGATCTGGTCTGATGATGCCGTTCATTTTCAGATCAAGCGTCAGGAGTAAACTACTACCTGCAGATACATGGATGGCAAAAGCAAGCTTCTTCGGAATTCTCTGTCAAATAAAAAAGGATGCAGCTCTAAGACTGTATCCTTTTTTATTTCAGAATCTTAAAGATTCACTCCGCGCATTTTTTCTTTCTTACTGCCCCTGCGATCACAATCAGAACGCCAAGACCTGTCAGTATCTTTCCTGCTGTCACTCCAGGCGCATGATACAAAATTCTGATTTTATGTTTTCCTGCTTCCAGATGAAATCCCAGAAACGCTTTATTCACTTTTTCACATTTCACCTTTACGCCATCTATCGTCATTTCAAACCCTTTATCAAACGGAATGGACGTAATGAACATTCCATCCTTCTGACTTTTGATTCTCCCCTGGATCAGATTCCCTTTCGTCTGCTCTTTATCCACCCTGAATACACTCTGATAAAGACCGGTATCTTCATTTAATACGCCGTTATATGCACTCATATCTTTAATCGTATACTCTCCTTTTCCAAGAGATAAACGGACCGTTTTCTGCCCCTTTTCCAGTCCTACTGCATAGGTAAATACGGTATTTCTGTTATAATACACATGCTGGATTGACGAAAGTTTATTGCGCTCTCCTTCCAGGGATATTTCGATATCCTCTTTCGGTTTTTTATTCTCGATTCGAAACTGTACAAACAGAACTCCATCTTTCTCTTCCTGTTCCGGGACAGCCACTTCGAACTCCTGTTGCTTTTTCATTTTCACCTGATATCCGTTTTCAGTCGGGACAACCAGTGAAATCCCGTTATTCTTTTCCGGAATCCGAAAATCACATTTCTCTATGTCTTCTGCCAGTTTTTCTTTCACCTGTCCTGCCGATACAGTTCCGTCCTTTGTCACAGCATATCTGGTAAATACCAGCTGATTATATGGGAAATCCAGTCTGTCATATTCCGCTTCCGACATCGTCTGATCCGTCTCATAGGCAATCGGTGCTGCATTTTCATTACAGTACACATCCCCTCCCCCGGTCATCCACTTTTTCTCATATCCCGGTATATTCTGACTGGAGATCAGATATTTCACTCCCATCAGCTGTCTGAATACCGGATTCTGCGAAACCGACTGCATCAGAAAATTTCGGTACGGCTGCTCTACCTGAAAATCATTTTTACGGAAATTCTGGTAATCAGCATTATAGGAAGACGAATACAGGGATGTAATATATTGCTCACTGTTCCACACACGATTCAGATTTTCCGCATTTTCCTCTTCATTTCCAACCTGCTCGACCCGGTAGAATCCACTATCTGATGTAATTACCTTGTCCACAGCTTTCCCGATGAACCGGCTGGTATCTTCCTCATATGCTTTCCTGCTCTCCAGATTTCCACTCTTTTCCCAGGAATAGCTTCCGGTAACAATAAGGCTCAGGATCACCGGTCCCAGAACGGCTACTGTCAGATACTTCCGAATCCATGCACTATACGCTTGTGCCACGCAGATCAACAGTGTTATGACTGCATCCAGCAAAAGTAGTTTCCAAAGGACTTCGCTTTTCACATCATCCTTCTTCAGATAAATATATATGATAATTGCCAGACATGGAAGAAGCATCCAGATTCTCGCTATTTTCTGATTTTTCAGCTTCTCCAGATATTTTGCCGTAAGATAGCACAGAAGCGGCAAAAACGGGATCAGCGACTTCGGTCTGATATAAAGTGCACCATTGAGCAGATACGAAAAAAACGGAACTGTCAGCACCACCAGACAACCAAGCGACAGGATCTTCTCATAAGCCTTTTTATAAAAAAGTCCGGTCAGCAAAATAATCAGCATCAGACAGCTAAGTCCCGGTCCATATGCCCCATACAGAAATTTTTCCAAATTGATCTGCGGTGTCAGAAGCTGCCAGATATCTGTTTTTTCTCCCTTGCTTCCGCTTCTCCCGAGAAGAGCCATCGCAGTCGGCACAAGAAGAACTCCTGCAAGCATGATTGCCGTCAGGATCCTTCCTGCAAACCGCAGTCCGTCACCTAGAAATCCTTTTACCGTAATCATCTCTTCTGCCCGCTCTTTTGTCCTTGCATACCGGTAAATTCCATATAGACCAAGCGCCAGTATTCCACCGATGCTGAAATAAAAACTTGTCATGATCATCAGAAAGGTTCCGCCGATCAGCAGACCGGATTTTTTCTGTTCAAAATATCGGTCGATTCCCAAAAATGTCAGACAAAGAAATGGCATATAATTTACAAACATAATCTGATGCGACGACTGATAGATCATAGGTCCTGCGAAAAGAAACATCAGCGCTGTCATCCCGCTTACCGCAGCTGTAAATTCCCGACTTTTCAGCCACCGGTACAAAATTATAACCGCTGCTGCCAGACAGACAATACTTGCCACCATCATATAATCCGACATCTTCACATTCGGCAGAAGATAACCGATCAAAACGACCGGACTAAACAATCCATAATAAGAAAAATTGTAAATATTCTGACCACCGCCAATATTTAATGCAAACTCAGGAAAGAACTGCCCTGTACGATAAAACTGCTGTCGGAAATATTCCGGGAACACACTGTGCTGACTGCTCCAGTCCACCTTTGCCCCGAAAATATTTCCTGCGCCTGTAGAGTACAGACAGGCGGCAACCGTAAGCAGGATCAGTGCCATTTCCCATAGCAGATCTTTTCTACGTTCTTTCATGCTTCTGCTCCTTATCATCGCTGGAATCCTTTAAAATAAAAATCGGACGTTTCTTCGTCTCAAGATAAGTCTTTGACAGATACTCCCCTACAATTCCGGTACAGAGAAGCTGTACTCCGCTGACCATGAAAATAATACAGGCAAGTGACGGCCAGCCGGATACCGGATCTCCCCAGTCCAGCGTCCTTACTACGATCACTGCGATCATAATAAAGGAAAGCACGCAGAACAGTACACCCACTACCGAATATTTAAACAGCTTCCACATGGACCACTTGGTTTTTCCGGCAGAGCGCTCAATATTATCGTACTGCAGCCATTTTGTACGAAATCCAACCCAGCCGAAGATTCCCTTTGAAAAACAATTATACTCGCTCATTTCCAGAACTGCCTGCACCATCTTCCGCTTCATCAGCCGGTAATCTCTCGCTCCATCTACAATCTCTGTCTTTGAAATAGCATTGACAAATTTGTAAAAGCTTTCTGACAGGAAAGAACGGATATGTGGCTCTCCGGTTCTTGTGACCCTTTTTGTCGCTACATTGTCGTATCCATCCTCCTGCAGGATCTCATACATCTCAGGTAATAGCGTCGGTGGATCCTGAAGATCTACATCCATAAGTGCAACATAATCGCCTTCCGATGCTTTCAGTCCTGCATAAATCGCAGCTTCCTTTCCAAAGTTTCTGGAAAATGAAAGATATCTGCACCTGCTATCCTTTTCATTCAGGTCTTTCATGATACCAAGCGTCGCATCTGATGAACCATCATCTACAAAAATCAGTTCAAATACAACATCCTTCATCTCGTCCATTACACGGCACATTTCTTTATAATAAACAGGCAATGCCTCTTCTTCGTTATAACATGGTACTACTACCGAAATCTTATCCATATTCTTCACCTCGGAAGTAGAGTTTACTCTCTTTTTATTAAATATGCACATCCATTTCCCTTAATATTTTCTGAAAAATTTCTAAACAGAAAATTACACTTTGAAAAAAGTGTGCTCCGGCACTTTCCAGTCCCAGGGCACACACATTTTCCATACCTTTATTCAACAATTGTATACTGAAGTAATTCATAATGAAGGCGGCTTCCTTCCCGGATCTCTTCCGGAAGAAGTGCTCTTGCTACCATCTTTGCCTCTTCCTCTGGCAGATTGGTCCGCTTCAGCATCGCATAATCTCCATCGATTCTCTCTACAATATAATCACAAACCAGCATCTTGTTCCTCCTCTTTTTTCTTCTATCTTAGCTCGCCACCGCTCTTTTTTCAACTACAAGCTCAGGAGTTACATTCTGATGCCGGTAAATACTCAGCAAAATTCCCATCAATACTGCTGAAACCATCTGACCACTTCGTCCATATCCGAAGAACAGACACCAGGCTCCCTGACCGAACCCGGATACCCCAATGTTCGCCAGCAGTGATAACAGAAACTGAATTGCCAGAACCATCACACAGCCAAATCCCATCATCATACCAAGCTGGTTCTTCTGCTTCAGCGCGCTTCTTAAAAACCAGCACAGCAAACCGGCAATTATTGCAATACAAAGAACCATCACAAGAATTCCACAATACCCCGCAATTCCAAGCATCATATAATCCGCGGAACTGATACGGTCCCCAGTCCAAAAGTCCTCTACTCCGGTGGCGCGTCCAACTGCCATACATTTCGACAGCAGTTCCCGTACTGCCCCAAGCGTTGTTCCTTCCATCATTTGTGACTTATTCACTGCAAACATCGCCAGGATACGGCTTTTCTGATATTCCGCACCAAAGAAGAAAAAATATGCCAGTATGCCAACCGGAACTCCAACAACACTGATACCTATTCCGGTCATCACCTTTGTAACCGCAACCTGATACCATCCCTTTTCCAGTGCCAGCATCAGCATAAAGACACAGGAAAGTCCAACCGTCCCTGCCATCACAAGATCCGGACAGGTGATCAGGATCCCTGCGATAAGCAGCATCCAGACTATGGCTTTAAGAACAGCACCATATCCTTCTCCCCGGTACCGATACAACACTGCACCATACAATGGAAGAAACAGCCAGCTCATCAGCGAAAGACTTACACTGAAGCCGCCGACTCCAATCCATCTTACTGCACCGTTAATCTGAAGGGCAAAAAAATGTCTCATCAGAACCATAAACAACAGATAACTGCCTGCCAAAAGCCTTGCGTGCTTCCCGATCCAGCTGTAATCCATATAACACACCAGGGTCATAACCGAAAATGCCATCGCAAGCCGGAATATCTGCCGGATTCCTGCGATATATCCATAACTTTCATTCTGTTTCAAAAAGAAAGCTGCAAACATTCCACTTAAAATCTGCATCAGAGCGATTACAAAAATTACTTTCCATGGCATCTTCGGTCTATGGATCTGATCCATCTCCACTCCGACTTCCACCGGATCACCCATCTCCTCCACAGCTGCCTTCTCAGCTTCTTCTTCCTTCATCCCTTCTGCCATAAAAGCCTGCTTTTGATCTTCAATATGATCTTCTACTTCCCTTACAATAACCGGACACATTTTCTTGCAGCGGATCTGACCGGTCATCAATTCCAGATAATCACGCCGTTCCAAAACACACACCTCCGATCACCTGTAAAATAGCCTCCGAATACTCTTTCCACTCTTTCTTTTTTGCCTGATACTGCTTTTTCCCATCTCTGGTAATCCGGTAATACTTCCTCATCTTTCCGCCGGTCTCCTGCTCATATACGGTAAGCCATCCCTTTTCTTCCATAGAATGCAGTAGCGGATATAAGGTTCCCGCTTTTAGTTCAAATACATTGTTTGACTTTCCTTTCAACGTATCGATCATCTCATATCCATACATATCCTTCTCTTCCAGAAGGCTTAAGATCAAAAGAGTCGTACTCCCTGATATCAGACTTTTATCAACTGCCATTTCTTTCTCCCTCCTTATATCGATTATCTATATACTTTGTACCTTCATATTATATCGACAATCTATATATGTCAACTGTTTTGCTGAAATTTATCTCTTCTTCAGAAGTTTTTAAGATATTTCAGGATTTCTTTATCTGCCCGTCACATTCTTTCCATAATTTCCCATTATACTAAATGCATAAAGTTAAGGGACGCCGGTAATCCTATATGATATAAACTCTGTAAGATTATCAGGATGTCCGCCTAAAAAATCAGGCATATGTCTTTGACCTATACCTTTTATATATATCTTCTCTCTACTCTGCCGATACAGTTTTGTATCGGCTCTTTTTTCATCTTATGAATTTTCAGCTTTCCGACACAGATATTCCTCATTTTCTCCTTAAGCTAAAAATTTAGCCGAAAAATTTTATTTTTTTCAAAAAAACACTTGTCAAAATCATATAGTTATGCTATTATAATTTTCGGTCACTGTTATAAAACAGTTCACCAAAATAGTTTTGGCTCCGTGGTCAAGCGGTT
>NZ_JAQFCE010000004.1:0-227 GCF_027690675.1 Bariatricus sp. TF06-38A | reverse complement strand
TTGGCAGAGCAGCTGATTTGTAATCAGCAGGTTATCGGTTCGAGTCCGATCATCGGCTTTTGTCCTTAGTGGGACGTATTTAATTTGGACCTTTAGCTCAGCTGGTTAGAGCAATCGGCTCATAACCGATCGGTCCCGGGTTCGAGTCCCTGAAGGTCCACTTTTTTAACAATTTCATATGGCCCGATGGCTCAGTTGGTTAGAGCGCCGCCCTGTCACGGCGGAGG
>NZ_JAQFCE010000039.1:0-22035 GCF_027690675.1 Bariatricus sp. TF06-38A | reverse complement strand
TGGGGAAAACCTCATTTTAACTTGTACTAAATCTTGACATAGGACCACACTTTTGCTGTATACGCAATTGAATAATAACATCCTCTAATCTCATTTGTTTCTAATACTGGCTTCTCATATACAAAAACTGCGTGACTATTACTTTCCATTCCGTTAATTTGCACTACCTTTAATTAAAGCGGTTGAAGATGATGTGTGCAATATCATTTCGCCCCATTTTAACCATTAATTTAAAACTACAATGTTGTTTACAATATATTTTTTTCATACATTCTATAGCTTGGTACTTAGGCATTAAAGCCCCATCTACATTATATAGTCCATTATAACATTCTGAATTTTCAAGCAAATGAATACAATCTAAATCTGTAAGTTCTAGAAATTCCATTGTTGATATTTTAGCATTATAGGTAAATTTTTCTTTTTTAAAAAGAATATTTTCATAAAACTGAGGTGTATGTATAAGTTCTAGATTATTTTCTTCGTACTGTAGTTTTGCAAAATCAGGGGTTGATTGTTGTTTTTTTAAATAATCTGTATAAGTAAAATTGGTAGCATTATAATCATTTAGCTTTAAAAAATCTAATAATTTTTCTATTCCACCTAAATCGGTAGAAAGACTTAGTTGATTAGCTGTGTTGGAAATGTATTTCTTTAAAGCACTAATAATTCCTAATTGTATTGAACGAGCCATAGTTTTTGAGTTTGCGTGCTCTCTTCTACACAAACTATCCGGTATATTAAATTGCATGGATGATGATGTCATAAAAGAGGAGTCCCACCCATATATATGCTCTTTTTTCATTAGTTCATCGATCAGTTTCGTTACAATGCTGTCTTCCAATTCAAGTTTATTATTTTGCTTTGAATCAGATAACTGTATTTTTAATTTGGCATGTTCTGCTACAATATTGTGGAATAATTCTTTTTGTTTAATTTTATCAATGCAAATTACTTTTTTTAGTATACTACTATATTCTTTGCAAGCATTATAAAAATTAGAGTCAAGTAATTCAGTAGTAGAATCAAAACAATTTTGTAAATTTAATAATATTTGTTCTTTTTTTATACCATCTATATTTTGTAGAGGAAGAAAATCACTATATATATCATAAAATTCTATTTTATCGTAAAATATTATGTAAAGGATAAAAAAGTATTCAATATCAAATTTATCTGTCCAGACTACAGTTTTAGCACTAGCGTATGGAGGATAATATTCGAATATTCTTTTTTGCAATGCGATGCTATTAGTGAGACGTTTTCCCATAGCTTGTAGGAATGATATTATGTTTATTGTGAGTAATGAAACGGTATTTATGTCAGCAATTGATTCTGATGAAAAATTTTGTTCAAAAGTATTTCTTAGTTCACTGCGATATTGTGGAGTTAAAGTTTCTGTTTCGCAAAATATGTAAGCATAAAAAGATTGATAAAATAGCGTTAAAAAATAAGAAAATTTATCATTATTGTATGTCTGATTGTAAAAAGCATATTCGAGTATTAAATGAAATATATAGTTTCTTTGTTCAGTATTTGTATTTTTCAAAATATAAGTATTAAGGATATTGGTTAAAACAGCTATATCTAAAGCATATTCTGGCTCGTTTGTCATCCAGTTAAAGCGCATAAAGTGTCCAATATATTTTTTTAGTAAGTTTCCCTTGACAGTTTGTGATAAAATACGATTGTTTGTAATACTTTGGAAATATACAAATAAAATTTTTTCCATTTCTACATTTTTTATTTGCATAGTTTTATAAAGCTCTAGCATATCAATATCTTTGATTTGATCAAAATAATCATTATTCAACAGTTGCAAATCATCCCAAAATCTTAGCTTTTTTAGCGGAATAATAAACAAATCGGATTTATCATATTCAAACTCGGGGGCATCTAATTGATCATACAGAGAACAAATAAAAGATATCATTTCATTGTAGCCAAAAGCTAAAGTAAATGATTCGATTTTCACTCTTATTTTATCAATTAAATAAAAGTAGAATTTATCATATTCATCAGTTCCTTTGTGAATGCAAATATGCTTGGATAATTTGTTTAACATATTGCAGACATTATTTTTTTGAGAAATGTCTTTTTGAGAAATACAGATTGTAAGAGCACTAATAAGTTTGTCTGTGTGAAAACGAAACTCTTCAAAATTCATTTCTTTATTTTCAACACAATCTGAAAAGTATTTAATGACGATTTCAAATGTTTTTTTTGGATTTATAAGCATATCTATAACATTAAATGCAATAATTCCTTCTTCTAGCACTAATGCAAGTAATAAAGCAGTTAAGGTGTTTGCACAACTTTTAACAAAATTTCCGGCTAATAAAAAAGTACCAATTACAATTGTGGACAAAGAAATTGCGATATATTTTTTCATATTAAGCAATGAATTTGGAAATTGAATTATTTCACATAGTTTGTAACCATAATACGTTTTGTCCAAGAAACCAGATAAAAGAGCAACAAACGAAAAACATAGTACCGAAATCGTTATAATACCAGCATATATATAATCCATGTATGATTCAGAAACATAAAATTTAGATTTTCCAGTGATATTTACTATAATATCTATGAATATTCCTACTAAAAATAAAAAATAGGGAGCTTTTTTAAGGGATAAAATTGATTTACTCCATGTTTGCATAATACTTCCAACCTCCGCCATACTTAGTTTTTCTTTATAATAGTATAATATTAAATGAAATTTACTACAATGCAAATAGCATTCCGTTTCTCCTGAACAGTGTATTTGTTAACTTTTTTGCGACCATGATGAAGGTCGTTGATTTTATCTGATATTTTTCATTTTCGCATTTCGTCCCAATATTTAATTTACAACAGAAATGTCATTTTTGTTATATCCCGCCCATTTTCACATAGTAATTTTTCAAATCTTCTGTCAATTGTTCTTTCACTCTTGTCCAATCTTCCTCTGTCATCTGACTATACAGTGCATGATTCATAGAAATGACACTTAAATCTTTTGAATAATACAAAAATCTCTTCCGCTCAAACTTTTCAAATGGATTCGTAAGCATATTTCTGCTAATAGCTTTTCGATCTTTCAACGTCTTTACATTATACGGACAGGTGCTTCTATCTACCGGAAGCCCCCGGTCAATCCTATGCTGATAAAATTCAATATAACCATCTAGAACTTTTTCTATGTCCGCATCTCCAATTGCATTAACAGCTTTTATAAAGGACAGCATAAATGGCATTTTGTACGAAAGTGAATAATCCCGTTCTTTCAAAAAATCAAAGAAATCTTGTTTTATTGTACTGTCATTATGCTCTTTTATATTTAGCTCTTTTCGATATTTTTCTACATCATCCGGACTAAACAAGTAAATGGATCGGCTCCCGAATTTATATTCTGCACTCGGTATGATTTTCCTTTTTTTAATCCAGCTGGTTACCGTTCCTGTACTGACAAAATATTCTCTGGCAAGCTGTTCCTGACTCAGATAACTGCCATATTTATCTTCAAATGAATCAATGTCAACTTCCGATATACGTTCAATTCTTTCTTCCATTCCGTCTATGATTACCATGTCTCCCTGCTTATAATCCATTTTAGTAATATCACCAAATGGAACATAATATGGATTGGCAAATATAGAATGCATATTGCAGGCTTTCACCATAGAACCGTATTCATCTACAACATCGATTACGATAACGTTCTTTTTTGTATCTGTTTTTCTTAAACCTCTGCCAATCTGTTGTAAATACAGTACCTTCGACAAAGTCGGTCTTGCCATAACAAGAATTCCAAGTTCTGGATAATCCCATCCTTCAGAAATCATATTACATGCACATAAAAAACGAATTTTCTTCTGTTTAAATGCATTCATTACAGCATCAGGATTCTTTGTTTGACGTGTATAACTTGATGCCAAAATCCCTGCCTGATTTAATAATCTTGCCACTTCATTAGTATGAGCTACATTAACACAGAAGATAACTCCTTGTCGCTTTCCTGCCTCTCCCTCCAGAAAATAATCCTTTAAAACATTTACAATTAGTTCATTCCTAGAAGTGACTCTAATTCGTTTTTCCAAATCTGCATTCACATAATCTTTCCCGTTAAAACGTACCTTTGAAAGATCAATATTTGTCTCAATCCGGTAAACATTTGCCTTAGCTACAATTTCTTTTTCCATTGCTTCTTTTAAAGACAACGATGTGGAATAAGTCCCAAAAACAGTTTCCAGCTTCTTTTTATCCGGTCTTTGGTCTGTAGCTGTAAGACCTACTGTAAAATCTGTATCATAATATTGAATAACCCGTTTTAAAATCGGTGCAACCGCATGATGTGCCTCATCCACTACAAGATAATTATAATAATCTGACGGGATTTCCGTATAGTGTCTTGCCATATATGCATAAGTTCGTATCTCAATATGATCTACCAGTTCCGGCAGAGACTTTTTTACTCTTTCTCTCCAGTCCAGCAGAATATTGATTCCCGGGACTAAGATTAATGCATGAAAGTCCGGTTTGTCATTCGCAAAAATGCGCAAATCTTCTTCCACGATTTTTGATTTGCCAGACGCTGTAGGCAACACGATCAAAAATGCTTTCACCCCAGCACTCCTGCGTTTTTGGATTTCTTGCAGACTAATAGTCTGATGTTCATATAATTCAACAGCTCTGTCTATTTTGAGCCCATCATCAACAAAATTGGATGCATCTTTTCCAAGAAACTGTTTGATATCATCCTCTATTCGGTTCTCAAATGCACAATCTTCACTGGAAAATCGAAATAATTTTATTCCCCATAACATACAGGTATTTTGTTTATGCAATTGATTCCTATATTTTTCTTCACCGATAATCTGCGGATGGTGGTATGTAACACCATTTTCTTCTATTGCATATTGCCCATTTTTGGTTCTTATTAGATAATCCAGGAAATAATTTTTCCCAGCCTCATCACAAATGCCGTATTCTCTCGACAAATATTTAAGTGCATTCATTCCATATACATTAGAAAAATTTTGCTCGAATCGAAATTCCAGTGGAGATACATCTGCCTGCTCTCCACGGTCTCCAATACTAACTGTATAATCTACAGTTGCTGATATTTCTTTGTTTAGCAGATAACGATCCACTTCTTCTTGTGAATATCCTAAAAAACGAAAGACTCTATTAAACTGGTGCATATAATTATTCTGCTTATCAGTAATAAGCATATATGAAAAGACAGTCTCGCCTTTGTTACAATCACAAATGTCTTCGTCTATAATAACCATATCCGTGCCGTTATCATAAAATTTCGATGTTCCGCCATTCGGATAATTCGCCTGTTCTCTCAATCCAAAATCAACATGATCTATTATAAACTTGTCTTTCGTAATAGTAGGTTCAGCCACTTTTGATCCTCCCGTCCTGGCCGTACATCACCGGTATACCAATATTCTTCAATCGTTATACCTTTCATATCACTTATAAATTCGCAGAAACTTTCATAAGTGAAATCTGTGAAATATCTTCCATTTCTTTCCCCCTCAAACTCTCCGTATTTAAAAGAAGTATAAATGATACCATTATCAGTCAGTGCATTCAGCATCTTCATAAGCACACTTCTTAGTTCTTCTTTTGGTAAATGCAGAATGGACGAACATGCCCATATTCCATCGTATCGGCTTCGAACATCCAATTCTTGAAAAAGCATCTGCTGTACTGGGATTCCTACGTAGCTTTCAGCAATTTGGCACAGCTCTGCTGATCCATCAATAGCTACAACCTCAAGCCCTGCTTTAACAAAATATTTTGAATCTCTGCCTGCACCACAGCCAAAATCCAGCACACGCTTACCTTGTAATATATTGATGAATTTATCCTGCGTTTCCTTAAAATCGACAAAAGCTGTTTCTTCCGCAAAAGCTTTTGCATTTTTATTATAAAAAGCTAAAGTTTTATTATTCATATTATTTTCCCATCAAATCACTATTTACAATCATTTATATTTGCTAAAAATTTAGTTATCTTTTATCCAAAAGTCGCAGTTTAAAGTCTCATTTTTACACTCCAAAGTTGCATCGATGAAACTTTGGAGTGTTTACTACTAACTTAACTATATTTTACACACTCAGCGTTCTTAACCCTTAATCATGTTCCTCTTCCCAATAATCATAAGCCTCGTCATATCCATCATCAAATTCGTCTTCCAATTCACCGGCAAAATCATCCGGATCGTCATAATCATCTACATCATACGGATCCCTGTTCCATTTTGAAGAAGAATTTCCTTTACTGCCGGAATTACTATTTCCACCCGAACTCCATACGCTTCCAGTGTTAGGAAGATATCCTCCGCTAGAGGTATGTGCATTGCTATTTTGATCCTCTGATTTTCTGTATACCAGCTCTTCATTAACAAAAACTCGTACATCATCATCGTCCCGATTTAATGTATATTGATGAAGATTATCTTTTTTTATTGTGATATTGTTAAGCCTGTTTTCATCGCCAATAAAGACAAGGACTGTTTTTCCGTTCTCTGTAACCTTATGCTGATAATAAGCTCCACCCTCATCACGATTATCTTTCATGCAGCATTCATCATTCAGTAATTTGATAAATGATTGGAAATCGCCATTTTTTGTTTCACGTTCGTAAATACTGTCAATTGAATCACTATAGTAGTCCAATACATAATATACACAATATTCATCTTGACCATAATCCCAGATGTTCCAATACTCATCAAAATAATCTCGGGTACAGGTGTCATAAGTCACTTTAAGATCTAACAGACCAACATCTTGCATGTCCTCCTGAAGATTTTCAGCGTAAGAAACCATATATTCAGAAGCTAGTTTTTCAGCTTCTTTTTGCTCTTTAACTTTCAGCTCCTCTTCGAGTTTCTTCTGTGCCTGTTCTTGCTCTTCTTCCAATTGCACCATTTTCATGCTTCCCCAAATGACAACAAGTATTAAAATGGCGAAAGCAATGATGCTCATAGCCCATTTTGTTGCTTTCTTCATAAACAAATTTCCCTTCCTCATATCTTTCAGCTTATGCCTCTAATAACAAATAATAAATTTGCCATTCATTGTCAAATAAATTTCTTATTTCTAACCAAAATTATATCATAAAACCATTAAAGTTTTTAGCTGAAATCAATATTTTTTTCTTTGTGTACATCGAGCTTTGTATTTAGATTGCTACAATTTAAATACTCTTAATAAAAGTAATTTTCCTTCTTTGCCAAATTCTGTTGATACAAACAATATAATTTCTTATCTTTTCCATCTACCGTCTGCTTCTGCTGTGCCGTTTTTCTATCTGTCTTTCCTGCCTCCTTAACCACTGCATTCGCTTCGGTACTTATTACTCGCTCATCTGCTCTTCCTTCATTTCTTTCCGCTACCTGCTGTTCTCGTCTCTCCTTCACACCTTTTTCTTCCAGACTGCAAATACGGCAGTACATGATTCTGCATATCCGTCAGATCTTCCATATACTTCTGATATTCTTCATTGCCTTTTCCCTGCTGATAGCTGATCCAGCTTTCATCCGTCAATTTCATTTCATTCTGCATCTTTAACTGACTGATGATACCGCCGTTTCCGGTACCAATATCTATCTTACCTTGAAAATAACGCAGCATCTTATCACCTTTCTCAGCATAATATACTGTAAAAAACATCTGCGCTGTCGTTTTTGGTTCGTTGGTGTTTGGATCACGGTCAGCATACCAGGCTTTGTCCTGTTCTACTGTTTTGGAATCCAAATCAGATAACTTCTGGCATCTTGGATTTCCCAACTCACTTTTCTCACAATAATTCACATACACCTTCGGTTCCATATCTTTTGGAAGCTCTGGTTCATAGGTTTTCAGTCTTTCCATCAACACGTCTGCACGAACAGACAGATCGGATTCTTCGTCTACAATATCCTTCACGTAAGAAACATAATAATAATGAATATTACCGCTTTGTAAATCCAGCATTACTTCCTGTACCGTATTTTCTCCTCGCTCCACATTATCTCGGTACTCATACGGATCAAAAGCTTCTGCAATTTCATCCAGTGTCTCTGCCAGCTGTTCTGTGGTCATCTTCTCTGGATACATTGCTTCCCGAACATCCCGCATCGGTACATACTTATAATCCGGCAATGTTTCATGAATTTTCTCAATCCCCTCCCGTACCAGTGCAAGTTCTCCATAAAACCGAACATCATCCATCAGATTTCCAAATACAGTATTTCCTTTTACGATTGCAAATTCGGCTTCATCGTAGTAACTGTCTTCCTGATCACGATAGATAATTCCCATTGAGCATCTGAGATGTCCCATGTGTATAGATGAGCGTTCTTAAAAGCGTATAAATAGCAACAGCAAAGAATAGATTTTTAACCGGAGTTATTCTTTGCTGCTTTTTAATTCCTGCGATTATTCTTTAAATTCCACAGCATGCTTTCTTTTCCAGATCGGAAAAAGATTCCTCTGACAGACATAATTCTCCCGCTCTTTGATCCCGATCGTATGGAAAAATGTCTTCCACATCCCAGTGTATTCATCTTCGTACTCTTCTGTTTTCCGAAGTGACTCAAACTCTCCGTCCGTCAGATAACGAAGATAATTTTCTCCGTCTTTTGGATGGACACAGACGGTCTTCCGGTTATCGTCAACGATCATCCAGTATTCCGATGGCATACGGTCTGCGAAATGTCTTCCAACCAGCATGATCACATCACTTTTGGGTTCCAGATGGCTGACATACACACGCCCGTCGAGACTTTGAAACCGGGCGAATTCACGGAAATGATGGCTTTCATTTCCGACACTACGATACAGTTCTATTATCCGCATTACATGTGGATTGGTATAATTTTCGAGTACACCCGCTCCTATGGCAAATCCAACTCGTAAAAAATTATAGATTGCCTGCAGTGCGTCTTCTTCTGCTGAAAGGGATGCGTAATACACATACAGATATGCTCTGGAAGAAATATCTCTGCGGATAGACCGGGTGACTTTTTCTGCCTTTGAACAGTCTCCGTCTACATGGATATATTCATCCAGCAGTGTCGCCTGAAAAATCGGTTCTTTTTTCAGTCTTATCTGGTCATGACCGATTAGCAAAGCATCTGCCCATGCATCATAGATACAGGTCATGATGTCTTCCAACCGATCCTTACAAGTATATATCTTCATAAATTTCCTGCTTTCTCATATTGCTATAAGTATTTTCTGCCCTAATGATGTAACTATCCAATTCCAAAATCAGCAAGTGTCATCTGTGAGAAGCCTTCATTTGCATGAGCCATTTCCCAGGATTCCTTCCGGTCTACGCTGACCAGTTGTCTTGTGATATAAGTCTCTTCAAGTGGTGTGTGATACATCTGTTTTCCGCCACAGGTGATGAAATAGTGCGCTCTTTTCAGCACAACTCCCATTTTCTTCAGACTTGTGAAATCCATTCTTCCATATCTTCGTGCATTTACAATACGGCTGGCTGATTTCGGTCCGACTCCGGGTACGCGGAGGAGTTCTGCATAGCTTGCCGTTTCTACTTCAACGGGAAATAATTCCAGATGGCGTAATGCCCAATCACACTTCGGATCCAGAAGTTCGTTAAAATTCGGTTTCTCTATGGTTAAAAGTTCATCTGCCTGAAATCCGTAAAACCGGAGCAGCCAGTCTGCCTGATAAAGCCTGTGTTCACGCAAAAGCGGCGGTGGAGTTCCAATCTCAGGCAGAACAGGATCTTCATTCAGCGGGATATATGCCGAATAAAAGACTCGTTTCAGATCAAATCCCTGATAAAGCTGCTGCGTGGTCTGTAATAAGGTATAATCGCTTTCACCTGTCGCTCCGATGATCATCTGGGTGCTTTGTCCTGCCGGTGCAAAGCTGCGTTTTAATCTGGACATATCATGTGGTGCAAGTTGATATGCCTGATTCCAGGTGAAGGAAGAATCCAATAGCGCAGGATTTGACTGTGCAGAAGTCTTGGATACATCGGTTCCTCTCTGTAGCGCTGCTCTGCTCTCCAGTTTCTTTTGGAACTGTTGTTTGGAAGTATCAGAAAAAATTCCGTTATGCAGGAACTGATTTCCACGACTTCTTTCCATATATGATGATTTTCCGATTGCCATGCGATGTGCGGCAATGGTATTCTGCACCTTTCCCATCGGACTTAGGATTGTCTGCATAGTCTTGTTCGGTGCCAGCTTACGAAGCCCCTCAGAAGTTGGCAGTTCCAGATTCACGCTGACACGGTCTGCCAGATAACCGGCAGCTGCAAGTAATTCATCCGAAGCCCCCGGAATCGTCTTCACATGAATGTATCCGTTAAAATGGTATTTTGTGCGGAGAAGTAACAGTGTCTCGCACATCTTTTCCATCGTATAGGTTGGATTTTCCAAAATACCGGAACTTAGGAAAAGTCCTTCTATATAATTCCGTTTATAAAATTCGACTGTAAGATTACAGATCTCTTCCGGAGTAAACGTAGCTCTTTTTACATCATTGCTCGCACGGTTAATGCAGTATTTGCAATCGTAGACACAATGATTGGTCATTAAGATCTTAAGTAAAGAAATACATCTTCCGTCTGCCGCAAAGCTGTGACAAATTCCACATGAAACGGCATTACCGAGTTCTCCTTTCTGTCCCCGGCGGCTTGAGCCGCTTGATGTACATGCGACATCATACTTTGCAGCATCAGCAAGAATATGTAATTTTTCCTGTATTGTATAATGTTCATTTGTCATTTCTGTATTCATATTTCTATTATACAAACATATGTTCGGCTATGCAAGTGTTTTTTACAGTTAAAACAGAGGCAATCAAGAATTACTTAAATGAAAAACTAAATTCCGGTTTTGGACCAAATGCAAGAGTAAATTCCATATAGGTAGAAGTTTCTTTTGCACACATATTTGCCATATTGTCTTTGATAATCATTACTCCGTATAATGTACTTGCAGCTGATTGCCTGCCTGTGCAGATTGGAGATAATTATGAAAAATAAAGGCAATCAGAAACATTTAACATTTGAACAGCGTGTTGATATCGAGAAAGGTCTTACTGAGAATAAAAGCTTCACTGAAATTGGACGAATTATTGGTAAAAATCCATCTACCATATCAAAGGAAGTACGTCTCCACGCACATACAAAAGAACGTCCGGATTCAGGTTACACTCACCCGCCATGTATTCATCGTAAGAACTGTAAGGTGACATGCTTGTGTGATAAGATGTGTGGCATTCATTGTAAGCTTTGCAGAAAACCATCCTTTCGCTGCACTGATATATGTCCCGCATATGAGACAGCTGAATGTGAGAAACTGAATAAACCACCCTACGTATGTAATGGCTGTGGTAAAAAGACCCATTGTCTTATGCCCAGAAAGTTTTATTCATCCAAATATGCCCATGATGAGTACCGTAGCGTGCTAGTCGATTGCAGAGTCGGCATTAACTAGACTCCGGAAAGTATTCAATCCATGAATGATTTATTGGTTCCATTGATCAAGGAGAAACATCAGTCCATCGGTCATATTTATGCTACTCATGCAGAAGAATTGGGTTGCTCCAGAAGAACACTTTACTCCTACATCAATGATTGTGTATTCGATGTCCGCAATGGTGACTTAAGGCGTTCTGTACGTTATAAGAAACGCAAGAAACCTACACAGACCAGTGCAAAAGATCGTTCTTATCGTCAAGGTCATAACTACGAAAATTTCCAGAATTATATGAAAGATCATCCAGATATAAATGTTGTGGAAATGGACTGCGTGGAAGGAATGAAAGGCGAAAGCTGCGCCCTCTTGACCTTTACATTCCGCAACTGCAATCTTATGCTTATGTTCCTGTTGGAATATCAAGACCAGGAATGCGTGTTAGAGGTCTTTGTATGGCTTGAAACAGTGTTAGGACAGGATGCATTCAAAAAGCTTTTTCCGGTGATCCTCACGGATGGAGGTTCAGAATTCTCAGCTCGTGAAGAGATGGAGGAATTCTGTGACGGAAGTAAAAGCACGACTGTCTTTTACTGTGATCCATACAGCTTTTGGCAAAAAGGTGCCTGCGAAAAGAACCACGAGTATATCCGCTACATCCGTCCGAAAGGGAGTTCATTCGCTGATTTAAATGACGAGAAAGTCAGACTTATGATGAATCACATAAACAACGAAAAAAGAGACAGTCTTAATGGACATAGCCCATATGAACTCTCTCTTTTACTCTTGGACAACAAACTGCACAAAGCATTAGGATTAAAGGCAATCGCACCTGATGATGTTATGCTTAGTCCAAAACTTATAAAATAAAATAGTAAAGCACAGGCAGATTTCACTGCACCAGAATTTAGTCTTGCACATAAGGCATGTGGAATTTAGTCTCGCACACTATTTTCAGATGCCCGGTTAGTATGCATAAAAACATAAATCATGAGTGCTTACAGGTTTATTATAAGACAAAAAAATAGAATTGTTAAGGTGCATTACAGAATTTAATCCCGCATAGTTACTGAGATAATCCACAGCTGGAATTTAGTTTTTCATTTAAGTGCAATCAAGAATTGACCTGAATATACAGACAGGGTATGTACAGCTTCATTTGCCATACATACCCTGTTTTAGTAAACATATTTTCTTTTATTTAAGAAATACTTTTGCTCCATGCTTCATGCAACTCATCAACGGATGACATCACGTAATCCGGCTGATGTTCGTATGCTTTTGCTTCTTCTTCAGTTGCCTCACCGGATAATACCAGTACCGTCTCAACACCGGCATGATATCCACATAAGATATCCGTATACAGGCGGTCTCCAACGATTA
The DNA here is from genome assembly GCF_027690675.1 of Bariatricus sp. TF06-38A. Classification (NCBI taxonomy): domain Bacteria; kingdom Bacillati; phylum Bacillota; class Clostridia; order Lachnospirales; family Lachnospiraceae; genus Bariatricus; species Bariatricus sp. TF06-38A. The sequence continues at coordinate 9,209 of NZ_JAQFCE010000039.1, read as the reverse complement.
AAGTCTCTTCTTTCCGGTAATGATTCCGCTGCAATGCAAGTTCTACCATTTCAGGCTGCGGCTTACCAATAAAATACGGCATTCGCTTTACCGCATGTGCAAGCATTTCACAGATGGAGCCACAGTCTGGTACAAATCCAAATTCAATCGGACATACATAGTCTGGATTTGTTGCAAGATAATCCACATTTTTTGTACTCAGCAGCTTACATGTATCAGATAATTTTTCATATGTCAGCTGATTATCATAAGAAACTACAACGCAGGTAATTCCTTCATCCTCGCAATCGCTTGTTACGTGGATTTTATTTTTTTTGAGTTCCCGGATAAAGGACCGGGTTCCCAGCACATAGATCAGTTCTCCGGCATGATTTTTCTTCAGATAATCAATGGTTACATAGGATGCTGTCAGGAAATTGGTGTAATCGGTGTGGATTCCAAGAACCTGAAAAAATCTGATATAATCATCGATGCTCTTGGTTGCATTGTTTGTGATAAATACAAACTGCCCGCCATTTGCCTTGATGTCTTTTAGGAAAGCTGCGGATCCTTCAACGAGCTGATTCCCTTTACAGATCGTACCGTCTATATCCAGCAGAAAAAGTTTTTTATTTTCCAGCATGATCTTATACTTCCGCTTCTTTTTTGATCTGCACTGCCATGTCTGGATAATTGGTGATAATTGCAGTTACTCCTGCATCGATCAGCCATTTCATATCCGCTTTTTCATTGACTGTCCAGACACGGACATTCAGATTGCTGTCTAGATATTCTTTCAGGAAATCTGCCATTTTTACATGATATACTGCCGGATGCAGTCCGTCTACTTTTGTATTCTTCGCATACTCTGCAACATTCAGGATCACATCACTGTACAGATAAGCGGTTTCTGCTTCCGGCACAATTTTCTTCATCTGCTGGATGCTGTAATGGTTAAAGGAAGAATAAATCACCCGCTCTTCCATTCCGGCTTTTTTTACAAGATCCGCAACCTTCTGCTCGATTTCCGGATACCAGTAAATTCCTGTTTTCAGCTCAATATTGACCTGGATACCGGATGCTTTTACCGCATCCAGTACTTCTTCCAGGGTTGGGATCTTTGCTGCGGAATACTCCGGGAATTTGTTTTTCAGTACTGTAAGCTCTTTTAACTTTTTTAAGGTATAATCCTTGACCCATCCCTTTTTTTCTGTAACTCTGTCGATGGTTTCATCATGGATCACAACCGGGATTCCATCCTTTGTAAGCTGTACGTCAAGCTCGATTCCGTCAGCACCCTGTGTGATTGCCAGTGCAAATGCTTCCAACGTGTTTTCCGGTGCATATCCGCTTGCACCTCTGTGTGCAAATATTTTTGTTTTGCTCAATGTTTATTGCCTCGATTCTTTTTAATTATTTACAGTATTGTAGTCAGTGATCGCTTTGTTGATCGAATCTGACATTTTCTGTACTGCTGTGTCGACATCTTCTTTTCCATTCAGCATGCTTTCGATTTCAGACTCAACAGTTGCTCTTGCTTCCGGGAATACACTTAAAAGCGCACCGCAATATTCCGGTGAAGAATCATGGAGCTGATCGATTGCTGTCTGGAACTGAGGATACTGCGCGATATTATCTTTGAATGTCTGTTCATCGTGTGCTTTTGTGGTAACCGGGAAATATCCTGTCTGTGCATTCCAGTATGCCTGTGATTCCGGAGAGATCAGGAATTTTACGAATTCCCATGTTGCACGGAGTTTCTTTGGATCTTTATTGTTCAGTGCCCACAGAGAAGCTCCACCGATGGATACTCCGCCTTCATCACTTGAAGATACCTTCGGAAAATATGCAGTTCCCACTTCAAATTTTCCGTTTACATCCTGCAGGATCTGTTTTAATGAAGCTGTAGAACCAAGTGTGATTGCGGACTTTCCGGCTGAGAAATCTGCAAGTCCTGCATCACCGCCTTTTCCGACGATTGGAGCATAACCGTCTTTGTTGAGTTTCTGCCATGCGGTCAGGATATTCTTGGCTGCACCGTTTTTGTCAAAGTCAACTGCTGTTGCGGCCTTTTCACGCCCATTTCCGTTATTGGCATAGTCCAGACCCTGTTTTCCGATAAACTGCTCGAAGAACCATCCGTAAATACCAAGAGACATTACTTCTCCGGCACCGCCTTTGCTCATTAACTGATCGCCAATCTCATCGATTGCTTCCAGGCTGTCCGGGATTTCTGTAATACCGGCTTTGTCGAACATATCTTTATTATAATACATAATTGGGGTAGATGAGTTAAAAGGCATCGAATATAATTGATTATCAATCGTATAATATGCAGCAAGGTTCGGTTCGATCTCGGATACATCATAATTATCTGCATCGATCATTTCCTGCATTGGCACTGTCCAACCGGATTCGATCATAAAACGGGTACCGATTTCATAAACCTGTACCAGATCTGCACCCATATTTCCGATCTGTGCGCTCTTTAATTTGTTCAGAGAATCATCATATTCTCCCTGATACTGTGCTTCTACAGTAATTCCATATTCATTTTCATCATTAAATTTTTTGACAAGTGTATCGATTGCCTGTCCATTGACTCCACCCATAGAATGCCAGAAAGTAATGGTTGTTCCGTCTACATCCTTTGCATCTGCCATTTCTGCTTTTTCATTGCCTTCTGCTGCATCGGATGAGCCATCCTGGCTGATGGAAGATTTTCCACCACCGCATCCTGCAAGCATTCCGACTGCCATTGCTGCTACAAGTAATAATGAAACTGTTTTTTTCTTCATAATTTTCCTCCTGTTGTGATCTCTTCTAATTGGATGAAATTGTGTGTAATATTTACACATATATAGGATCGGGAATGAATGTTTTCCCGTTTCCAGTATAGGAATTAACCCTTTACAGCTCCTGAGAACATTCCCCGGATCAGTTGCTTCTGTCCGATAATGAAAATCGAAATCGACGGAATGATGATCATGACAACACCTGCGATCATCAGGGTAATGGACTGCGAATCCACACTGTCAAGCATACTGATACCAATCTGTACGGTTCGCATGTTGTTGGAACCGGTTACAAGAAGTGGCCACATATACATATTCCATGCATTGATAAAAGTATAAACTGCCATAGCTCCGATTGCTGACTTGGTCAGCGGGATCAGAATCTTAATAATGAATTTCAAATTACTGCATCCGTCCAGTTTTGCTGATTCATACAGGGACATCGGGAATGTCATATAGAACTGACGGAACAAAAAGATTCCCATCGCCGATGTCAGATACGGAATGATCAGTACCGCATACGTATCAAGAATCCCCCAGCTTCCGACGGTCAGATAATTGGAAATGATCGTTGCTTCGCCAGGAACCATCATGGTTGCCATAACAATTGCAAAAAGGATTCCTTTTCCCTTAAATTCCAGGAAGGAAAATGCAAATGCGGCAAGGGAACAGGAAATGATCTGTCCGATGGTAATACATCCTGCCATGATAAATGAATTTAAAATGAACCGGAGAAGCGGAACAGTTGTAAATGCCTCCTTGAAGTTCTGCAGTGTCGGATGCTTCGGAAAAAGATTCAGATCCGTTGTAAATAATTCATTGGATGGCATCAGCGCAATGCTGACCGCGTATAAAAGCGGAAGCAGTACAAGGATTGCGAAAATGATATTTGCCGCAAGGCGCAGTGCTGTCTTACTTCTTCTTTTCGCCAGTGCCTTGGCGTTCATTTTATTTTTTAATTCCAGAAGTTCACTTTTTGAATATTTTCCTTCCATCGGAATTGCCATACTATTTAACTGACTCATTAGTAATTTACTCCCTTCTTCTCAATGCGGAACATCACCAATGTTACAAGCATGATAATGACAAATAAGATAACAGACTGTGCGGATGCACTTCCAAAACGATAGTTAAAGAATGCATCTCTGTAAATCGAGTATACGATTACGTTTGTGGATTCATTCGGTCCGCCTTCTGTCAGGATCTTGATCTGTCCGAATGACTGGAATGCCTGAATGATGTTTACAACAACGGTGTAAAACATGATCGGTGACAGTCCCGGAAGTGTCAGGCTGAAAAATTGCTGAACCCCGCTTGCACCGTCGACCGATGCTCTTTCATAAATGGTTTCGTCAATATTTCCGAGTCCTGCCGAAAAATACAGAAAATTGATTCCGCTATTTAACCATGCGGTAAGGATCGCGACACAGTAAAGTGCGGTGTTTGGATCGTTTAGCCAGTTGATATCAAGTCCGAGAAGCTTATTTACAATTCCGACTGCCGGATGGAGCATGATCTGGAAAATCATGGCTGCCGAGCTTGATGCGATCGCCATCGGAAGCGCGTAAGCGGTACTGAATACGCGGATTCCAGGAAAAGCTTTGTTACAAAGAACTGCAGCAATCAATCCCAGGAGCATTCCGCCGAGTACAACGATGACAACAAAGACCAATGTAACTTTTAAACTGTTTCTAAAGGATTCTGAACTAAGCAGATCTATATAATTCTGAAGACCTACAAAGATTTTTGCCTGTCCCATTTTGTTTGTCATAAAAAGGCTTAAGTAAACTGTCTTTACAAATGGGTAGAACAAAAATACTGCAAAGATCAGAATACTCGGCACCAGATAAAGGTACGGTGTAATTTTTAGATTCTTTTCTTTTTTCATTCTTAATATCCTTTCCTATATAGATTCAGAATATTTTCCTCTGTCTCTGTATCAAATATGTGAATCCGATTTGGATCAAAATACAGATCTACCGTTTCACCTACTTTTGTCTGGTTGGATGGCTCCAGCCTTACAGCATGCGTTCTGTGCTGTTCATCAAAATACAGGAATACTTCTGCTCCAAGCATTTCTCTGGTAACGACGGTTTCCCGTATTCCGGCACTGTTTTTTGCAAATCCGCTGGCTTTTGCTTCTTCGTATTCATAGATATCTTCCGGTCTGATTCCCAGGGTCACACGTTTTCCCAGGTATTCTTTCCGGAGAATTTCTTCATTACGCCCAGTTGGATATACTTTTTTTACTGGTCCTGTTGTTGCAAATAACAGGACTGTCTTATCAAATTCTTTTTCCACTTCGCATTCGATAAAATTCATGGTCGGTGCACCTACAAATCCTGCGACAAATTTATTTACCGGATGATCGTAAATGTTCTGCGGGGTATCTACCTGCTGGATCAGACCGTCTTTCATGACAACGATTTTTGTCCCAAGCGTCATTGCTTCTGTCTGATCGTGTGTAACATAAATGATGGTGGTATCTAACTGTTTATGTAACTTTTGCAATTCAACACGCATCTGCGCCCGAAGCTTTGCATCAAGATTGGAAAGTGGTTCATCCATAAGAAATGCTTTTGGCTGTCTTATGATTGCCGCGCCAATCGCAACACGCTGCTTTTGCCCGCCGGATAATGCCGCCGGTTTTCTGTCAAGCAGAGATTCAATCTCAAGGATTCTTGCTACTTCTCTGACTCTTTGATCAATTTCTTTTTTCGGAACCTTACGGATTTTCAGTGAGTAAGCAATATTTCCATAAACAGTCATGTTTGGATATAAAGCATAATTCTGAAAAACCATTGACATCTCTCTTTCCTTTGGTTCCAGATAGTTGCAGAGCTCTTCGTCGATCCAGAGTTCTCCATCTGTAATATCTTCCAGTCCTGCAATCAATCTAAGTGTTGTAGATTTTCCACAGCCGGAAGGTCCTACGAAAATCACAAATTCTTTATCATGAATGTCTAAGGTAAAATCTTTTACACCATAATGTGTGGAATCAAATTGCTTACAGACATTTCTTAACGCAATTTCAGCCATCTTTTTCCTCCTTCATAGCCACGAATGTGGCTTCGTTCTTGCTCTTATGTCCGTGAAATATCATAACATTTCAGCTTCTGAAAGTGCTATCATATTTCTGCTAAAGAAATGTTAAATGGACGTATATTATTATATACAAATGTAAAAAAATGAGACAGTCCGCAAACTGTCCCACTAAAATTTCGTTATAAAATTATAGGTATAAATATTATGCTCTCTTCCGTTCTTCCAGTGTTCTGGATATTTCTTCTGTCTTTTCATCTGTTAATATGTAATGTTTTCGGAACACAAGTAATCCGATCAGCAATACAAGAATCGGAATGATCGTCATACACATCCGAAGTCCCAGCCTGGAAGCCGGTGCGATTACCGTCAGTACTTCTGCCGTTTCATCCTTCTTGATCTGGAAGATCTGAATAACGATCGAAGCCGCAAGTGCAGCCACGCCAGATGCCAGCTTTACCACAAAGGTCTGCATCGAAAAGATTACCGATTCGTCACGCCGGTTATTTTTCAATTCCCCGTAATCTACCGTATTTGCAAGGAAAATCGTCACAATAACATTCAGCATACCAATTGCCGACATAATAAGGAATGCCGGAACCAGAAGCAGATAGACACCGGTACTTCCGGAGAATGCAATCACAAGAAGGATCAGATATCCTGCAAATGCCATAGAAAAGCTGACATAAAAAAGATTTATCGTATTCATAAATTTCCGGAACAGCGGAAACAAAATCATCATCGCAAGGATCTGGAATGCACCGCCAAAGGTATTAAAAAGCGTATAATTGCTCTGCCATGCTTCCGGACTGAAATCATATTTGAAAAAGTAAATGACCAGATTCGATGTAATATATAATGCGGTATTGATCATAACAATTGCCACAACCATGGTCAGTGCCTGGTCATTGCGAAACAGTGCCCGGAACATTTCTTTTACCGTTGCTGTTTCCATATTTACCGAAGATTTTTCTTTAATAGAAAGGCAGGTAATCGTAATAAAAATGAAAAACAAAACCGCAATGATCAGTGCAAAATAGCGATATCCAAGCCGTTCAATTTCCGATGCACTTTCCCCGCCTGCCAGTTTGCCAAGCGTGGATACGGAAAGTACGGTGATGATCGTGATAATTGCAGAACCAACGCCGGCACAGGAACGTGCCATTGCAGAAAGATTTTCGCGCTCTTTTCCGCTTTCGGTAAAAGCAGGAATCATGGACCAGTATGGAATGTCCATCATCGTATAAGTTACGCCCCAGAGTATGTAGGTTATAGCCGCATAAGCAACCAGTCCTCTGCCTGAAAGAGAGGGCGGTGCAGCAAACATCAGATACAAAACAATGGCATTTGTCAGTGTACCGATAAAGAGCCACGGTCGGAACTTGCCTCATCTGGTTTTCGTCTTTGCTACGATGATTCCCATGATCGGATCATTAAATGCATCAAAAATTCGGGCGATAAACAGGATCACCCCCATTGCCACAGCACTGACACCCATGATGTCCTGGTAATAATAAAGGACATAGGACGCTGACAGCATATAGACCATATCTTTCCCTACAGCCCCGATTCCGTAGGCAAACTTTTCTTTTCCTTTTAGTTTCTGTACTTCTCCCATAATAAATCCCCCTTGTCAGATTGTAATGCCATCGATCAGAATGGATACGACTTCATCTAATGCCTCATGATAAGAAATTCCATTCTGGACCAGCACGTCTCTCTGAAAAAACTGTTCTAATGTGGCTTCCATCATGGTTTTTAAAATTGGAATCTGGATATTTCGAATTTTTCCTTCTGTGATGCCCTGTTCCAGTAATGAAATCGTACTCTCCCACCCGGTTTCCAGACGGGATTTTACTTTTTCATAAACTTCGGGATACCTCTCCTTTAGCTGATAAAGCTGTCTGAGATCAAGCTCCCGATACCCTTCCGGTAACACACCAAGAATTGCTCTGATTTTACCAACCGTATCCAGACTCAGATCTTGAAGAACTTTTTGTTCACTTTCTTTGATCGAGGAAAAACAATAATCAACCATCTCCAGAACCAATGAATTTTTGTCAGGGAAAACAGTATAGATTGTTTTTTTGCTGATTCCCAGAAGAGATGCAAGATCATCCATTGTAAATTTTAACCCTTTTTTCTGAAATGCCTTGATGGTTGCTTCGAGAATATTGCCTTTTAAATTTTTATCTGACACATCATCATCTCCTTGTGGAAACTATTTCTCTTGTAATAGTTTCCTTGATTGTAGCATCTTTGCGCACAAAAAAACAAGCAACTAAATTCACAAAAATAGTTTCTTGTTTTTGGTAACTTTTTAATATGGAGCGAATTCTTTTTCTGGCGGATATATTTTGATTTAAAACTCTCTTGGTTGCAATTTTTTTTATTTTAAAAACAGCTGCGGAATTGCTTCCACAGCTGTTGCGTGCTTGAAACCGTACCTCTACACTGTGAACTGACACAGGTTTTTTACAGGGGGATTTAAAAATTTAAATTGTATACTTTTCCAAAAATGTTTCTATGAACAAGAACACATAACCTGATAACAAATAACCAATAAACGATGACATTGAACCATAACCAACCGTCTATAAGCTTTGTTGAAGATATACCCTGTACGGAAATTCCTACTTAGATATCCACATCAAACAACACTGTCTGATTGTAACGATCCAGTGCAATCTGCATTTCCATAATTGTATTGGAAATACGGTCGTATTCCTGACGGATTACTTCCAGATCATAGTTGATATATTTATATTCCGGTACCGATCCGGATGAACTGAAGGAATTACTATACACACGCATTTTCGGAAGCCGCTTGCGCATATCGTCAAGAACAGCTTTTCTTTTGTTAAGCTGCGCCATTCGGATCAGAATGCTGTCAATGCTCATCTCCTGATTGCCAACCTGCACTTTTGCGGTGGCATTTGTCAGGTTCAATGTATGTTTGATAGTAACAATCTTCCTGTCGATCTCGTCAATTGTATTTGCAATGGTCATATAATCATATTCCGGAATGACCGGCTCCTCATTGACCGCTGCCACATAGATACTGGATGCTACCTCCTTGTTTACCCAGAATGCTTTATCTTCCTCAAGGCTTCTCAACATCTTGTTTGCATAAGCTGATGTAATTTTCTTCATGATTTTTGCCTCCCATACTGTTCTCTTGCTTACAATATAAATGATGTAACCGGATTGCTCCATTGCTATGCAATTCCCGCAATCCTCGAACACCATATAAATAATATCTGTTCCTCAACTTCTGGTTTAATTATAATTATATGATAGCTGTTTGTCATTCAACCAACAGTTTAAAACTCTACAGAAAGAACAAAGGGCGTGTGAAAAAACGAAAGTTTTTTCATGCGTCCTTTTTCTTAT
>NZ_JAQFCE010000038.1:0-27803 GCF_027690675.1 Bariatricus sp. TF06-38A | reverse complement strand
AAAAAGTAAGGGAGCTGTAGACCGTAAGGGTTTGCAGTTTTTTTATTACATATATTACATAGGAAATTATTTACCTTTAAGGAAAAATGTGGTAATATGCTGAAAGAATGAGAGTAATTTAAGAGGCATGAACAAATGGGGTTTTTAAATCAGCTATTAAAGTACAAAAATATATGTATTCAATGTCATAACAGTCCAGATGCAGATGCACTGGCTGCGGCATATGGGGTGTATACATATTTAAAACTACACGATATCAATGTGTCAATTATTTACAGTGGAGATTATGAAATCCAAAAAAAAGATCTTTTGTACATGATTGATATCTGTGAGATTCCGGTAGCATACGTAAAAGAGTTACCAAAGACAGATCTTCTACTGCTGGTTGATGGGCAATATGGAAGAGGAAATGTATATCGTTTTGAAGCGGATAATATAGCAATGATCGATCATCATATGCCTTCCATGAAAAAAACAGAAAATGCTTTTATTGACTATTCTTATCAAAGCTGTTCTACAATTGTCTGGGAACTTTTGAAAGAAGAAGGATATGATGTAAAGGCGAATGAAAAGTTAAGTATTGCATTTTTATATGGATTGTATACAGATACTTCTTCCTATGTAGATTTGTACAAGAAGCATGACATTGCGATGCGCGATGAGTTAAGCAAAGATTATCCGGAACTGGAACGGTTAAAAAAATCATCCATGAGTCTGGAGGACCTCATGATTGCAGGAGAAGCTTTGTACCATGCATATTTTGATAAAGAGAAGCAATATCTTTTGATCAGTGCAATGCATTGTGAGCAATCAGTGCTTGGAATCATTGGTGATATGGCAATAAAGGTTGATGTTGCCAAAGTTAGCATTGCATATACGGATATTGACAGTGGATATCAGGTTTCAATAAGAAGCGCGGATCGGGAGTATCTTGCAAATGAAGTGGCAGAAAAGCTCTGCAATGGAATCGGAAGCGGTGGTGGCCATATAGATAAAGCCGGCGGTGTGATTTCAAGAGATTGTATCTCCGAAAGTTATGCAGGATGGGAAATTGCAGACATTATCAAAGAGAGAATGGAAAAAATCATGAAATAAAAAAAGAAACAGTGGTTTACAAAAAAGGAAGTAAACCGCTGTTTCTTTCTATAATGATGTTAGAATTCCCTGTTCTGATAGAATTTTATAGATAGAATCCAGGAAATCATATACAGTAATAAACCTATGAAAAGAAGAATCAAAATATAGTAACTTCGGAAAGGGAAATGTGCAAGTCCGAGAGGCAAATTTTTTATGAAAGATTGCAACCAACCAAGCAATGCGAAAAATAAAATAAATCCAATATAATAAGCAAACCGACCTTTCTCAGCACCTAGTTTGAAGGTAAACGGAAACATAAAGGCAGGTGGCAGTAATCCGGCTATAAAGATAATTGTAAAAATAGTAAGAAGACCGGAAATATAAAAGTTGTGTCTTATAATCATGTTGATTATTTGCACAATTTCAACAATGATGGCAGAAAGTGTAAGGGTACATACTGTTAAAATATATTTGGAGGATACAATTTCTTTTCGGCTACAGGGAAAGGTACAGGCATAGAGACTCCAATTTGATTTTTCATCGTAAGAAAGCAGGTTTACCGGGATAATGCTGGAAATTGTAATAGGATATAATGCAAAAAACAGATTGTTATTCCATGCTCCGGCAAAGGAAAATACAATAATCAGAATAAAAAATAAACGACAATATTTTATCATCAGATAAAGATCTTTACGAAGTAATCCTTTCATATTCAGTGAACCCCCTTTATCATAAAAATAAACAAATCTTCTATACTGATCGGATGTACCTTAAATCCTTCCGGAATCTGATCTCGAAGAACTACTGCTTCTACATTGTAAGAAGAGTATTTGACTCCGATGACCGCAGATTGATCGAGTTCCTGAAGCTGTTCCTTTGTACATTGAATGATACCGTATTTTTCCAGAAGCCGGTCTTTTTCTTCGAAAAGAACAAGGTTACCTTTATGAAGAAAGGCAACATAATCACAAATTTTCTCCAGATCACTTACAATATGGGAAGAAATTAAAATTGCATGAGATTCATCTCTGGTAAAATCATTGAAAATATCAAGGATTTCATCGCGCATTACAGGATCAAGACCACTTGTTGCTTCATCAAGGATCAGAAGTTTAGGATGATGAGAGAGAGCAACTGCAATTCCCAGTTTCATCTTCATTCCTTTTGAAAACTTACCAAATTCTTTTTTATTTGGAAGGTTAAATTTTTGGAGATATTGGTCGTATAGAGAAGAATCCCAGTTGTGGAAAATATCCTTCATAATGCGTCCAATCTGTAAAGGAGTCAGGCATTCCTGAAAACCAACTTCATCTAATACAACGCCAATTTCTTCTTTCAAGAAAGTAGTAGCAGAAGTGCAGTCTCTTCCCAAAATTCGAATCGAACCGCTGTCTTTTTTTATGATATCCAGAATTAGTTTAATGGTGGTAGTTTTTCCGGCACCATTTTCACCGATGAGTCCTAAGATACATCCACTGGGAAGAGTGAGATTTAGATGATTCAGGGAAAATCCAGGATAGTTCTTATTCAAATCGTTTATTTCTAAAGCATTTGTTTCAAATGTGGTCATAAGCTATTCCTCCATCATGAAATGAAGCATCTCAGTAAGTTCCTGTTCGCTTAGATTACAGGAAGCTGCAAGATGTACTATTTTTTCCATGTAGTCTTCAATTTTTTTCAGATTTGTTTCACGCAAAAGATCCGTATTAAGTGGAGCAACGAAACAGCCCTTTGCTGCAATCGTGTAAATAAAACCTTCTTTTTCCAGTTCATCGTAAGCCCGCTTGGTTGTTACGACACTGATTCGTAGATCTTTGGCAAGGCTTCGAATGGAAGGAAGAGCTTCGTCAGATGGTAATGTTCCACTTATAATTTGCGATTTGAGTTGTGTAAAAATCTGTTCATAGATGGGTGCACCACTTTTGTTATCTATGAATATATTCACGTTTTCACCTCGCTTAAAATGTTATAACTGTATATATACAGTATATACAGTTGGCAAAGGTGTGTCAAGAGAAACAATCCTGCTTGTATAGAAATTTGATTCATGGTATGATAACTTTCATAGATTAAACGGAATTACCAGTCGAATAATATCTGGAGAAATCAATGTATGAAGAGTAGGAGAATAAATATAATGATTTCTCTGATTAAAGTTAAGGTAGTGGGAGGAAGGAAAAATGCAGACTTTTGCGAATACAGGAATAAAAACGGAAGTTATAGACGAAATTATTTCATTTGCAAAAAAACATGATATACATTGTGTGATTCTTTTTGGATCCAGAGCGAGGGGAGACTTCAAGAGGACGAGCGATATTGATATTGCGGCAAGTGGTGGTGATTTTGATCGTTTTGCATTAGATGTTGATGAAGAGACATCCACGTTGCTGGAATTTGACATTGTGGACCTGGATAGAGATATGCAAGACGCCTTACGAGAATCGATACGGAGAGAGGGGAAAATTCTTTTTGAAAAAGTATGAAAATTTGTGTGTGTCATTGGAAAATATGAAGGATATTTATAATTACGAAGAACCGTATGATAATGTCGTTCTAACTGGTTTGGTTGGATTATATGAAATTACATTTGAGCAGTCATGGAAGATGATGAAAGAAATATTGGAGATACATGGATTTGCAGAAGGAGCAACAAGTTCTCCGAAAATGATTCTCAGAACAGCATATAAAGCAGGTATGATAAAGGATGAAGAACTATGGTTATCTGCATTACAAGAAAGAAATAATGTAACACATTCTTATAACCGAAAGATTGCAATGGGGATTATTACGCAGGCAAAACAGAAGTTTTATAAAATGTTCTGTGAATTAAAAGAAGAAATTGACAGGAATTGGATATAGTAGTCAGGAGCATAAAATGGATACAAATGAAATTAAGATCCGCCCGGCAACCGAAGCGGACGCAGCAGAAATTTTAAATATCTATGCACCCTATATAACGGACACAGCAATTACATTTGAATATGATGTTCCGACACTGGAAGAGTTTACGGGACGGATTCGTCACACACTGGAGAAATATCCGTATCTGGTGGCAGTAAGAGACAGCGAGATTATCGGTTATGCATATGCAGGAGCTTTTTATGGGCGGGCTGCATATGACTGGTCGGCAGAAACTACGATTTATGTAAAGAAGGGTTGCAGTCACAGTGGTGTTGGAAAACTGCTTTATCAGGCACTTGAAACTGCACTGAAAGCACAGAATATCATCAATCTATATGCATGCATTGGATATCCGGAAGAAGACGATGAATATCTGACAAAGAACAGCAAGCAGTTCCATGAACATCTGGGATACCGTTTGATCGGAGAATTCCGGAAGTGTGGTTATAAATTTGGGCGTTGGTACCATATGGTCTGGATGGAGAAGATGATAGGAGAACATCCGGAGAAACCGGAGCAGGTAAAGAGATTTTCAGAAATATAGTGATGGAAATTAAAAAACGGGAGAATGCTGTTTGAAAATGCATTCTCCCGTTTCTCAATATTGTTATGAGAGCATCTCTTCGATCTTCGCCTGCATTTCAGCGACGGTATGCTTTCGTGACCGGGCACATTCCTGTGCCTGACAGCCGCAGATCAAACATTTGCGGTAGACGCCGCGGGAGAGTTTTTCTCCGTCTGTTCCAATCACATCCATATCAAAAAGACGTCCGAAGGGATGGTTTTCTTCGAGTTCTGTTGTTAGTTCTTTAATTTTATCTGCCGGATAGTCGACTGTAAGAATAATTTCATTTCCAGTCTTCTCATCAAACTCAGTTTGGGTAAGAATCGGAATGTTCTCTTTTTGTAATACAGCAAAAAGTGCTTCCTTTCCGGAAAGGAATGCTTTTTTGATCTGTTCATTCGTCTTTATAGGTCCCGGAATATTCATGCAGAATGAAATCACTGGGCAATGATATCTTTGAATATATTTATTTTGTATATTAACGCGGCGCTCGCGGCAGGCGAGCATGTCGGTTAATACTACTTCCTGTCCTTTCATAGCAGATCCTCCTAATAATGAATAACATTTTCTTGTTGTCTGATTCGTTCGATTACAGGAATTGCTTCCGGACTTTTGAAATAATCCAGTGTGGTTTGCGGTACCAGCTTCGAAAGGGTATCATAGTCACCATTTTGCAGGGCAAGACGTACATTGGAAGCGCTGATCGGTGTATCCTCACAGGTCTTTCTTGGGACAACGATACATTCGATGCCCTGTTCCGGTAATTTTTCAGACATGATCCGGTTATAGATTCCGGTAACCAGGCTAGTAGGCTCTTCCCCTACGTAACGGCGAGTGATACCGAGCACCTTTGCAATCTGCGTAAATACCGTCAGGTCCAGCATGGCGTGGCTTTCAATCACTGCATTCTCATCTTTCTGGAAATAGCTTGGAAAAGTAGTATTGCTGATAATATATGGACCACTGTCGTGATAACAGATGTTTTTCAAGTGTGCTGTTCCTTTCATGACGAGTTGTTTTCTGATCTTGAATGGAACCAGGCTGGCATCTTCACTGACAATGAAGAGATGAAGCAGATCATTTTCAGCAGCCGCTTTTTCTATAAGATACTGGTGTCCGAGGGTAAACGGGTTGGCGTTCATGACGAGAGCAGCAATCTTTCTGGTGGGAGTCTCAGCAGTCAATCCTTCTGGAAGTGCATCTTTTGCAAAAGTACGCAGATAATTCTGAAATCCGGTTTTTCGGTTTTCCATGAAGACAATCTGTCCATCGATCCGGGCAATTTCATAGAATCCAAGATCACCGAAGAACTTGGCAGAATTACATTTGGTGTAAAGAAAAAGGTGTGTATTCCCTCTTGAAAACTGAAATTCAATCAGATGAGAGACGATGGAATTCATCAGTCCTTCTCCCTGATGTTCATGGCTTACGGCAAAACATCGTAAGGTGTTGCCAAAACAGCTTCCTGTTGCGATAATGTGCATCTCATCGTCATACATGCCGCAGGTGTAATCCAGGTTAGCATCTCTGCGGATCCCTTCTGAGATAAGGAGCGCGTCCACTTCATCGTTGGCTCGCTTGTCAGAAGGATAGATTTGAGAAATATAATAATCTGACATAGATAAATTCCTTTCTGCACAGTAGCTCAAAATATTTGATGAAATTATTTTAACATGTGTATAGAAAATGTAAAGAGGAGCAAGGATTCAAGAAAGAAATCAGGCATTATTCTTAAAAAAATACAAATTGGATTTATGTCATATTGATATGATCACAATATGAATTATGTAATTTACTAATAACCAGGATAACCCTATAATATAGTCGGATAAAAAATAATCGTATGATTTATAGTAAAGGAAGGATAGATATGGCAACCATTTTCCCAAGAGAAGAAAAAGCCGAGATGTTATTTGACAAGATTCTTGCAAACCCGGAGGCATGCAGGCGACTGAAAAGAACTTTTTATGATGCCATTGATTCCGGAGATGAGTTTGTGACAGAAAATCTTCCCGCAAAGCAGTTCACCGCTGCATTATTCGATGCATATGAAAATAAAGATCTGACTGCATTTCTCATGGCTGTGTGCCAAAACAGTATGTTCGATCTTTTAAGAAATGCTTTTCTGATACCGTTTAAATTTAATGCGGATGGACAGACAAATCCTATTTTTTTGACAGATGAAGAGGGAAAGCTTCTGGAAAATCTTCCGATTCATGTAAAGGAAAAAGAATATGAAAAATTTCGAAAAGTTTATCAGAAGCGTGATAAAGTAAAAATGTATCTGGCACATGGATATAAGAAAAGGCATTGTTATGATTCAGAAACAATGGAAACACAGGAATATAAGATGGGAGAGCATGACGGAGTACTTCTGATCTATGAACTTCCGGATACCGTAAAAGAAAAAAAGACGGAGGCTGAAGCTTATGCAGCTGTGTGGGATATTATGATGGAACTTCAAAAGGAACTGCCAAATTCTGTGGTATATTACGGACAGGATTTCTTGCAGGAAGAAGGAAAAAGATTTGATGAAATGGGGGTTTTCCTTCCGCTGGAACACTTTTCTGACAGACTGGAAAGGCATATAGAAAAAGCGGATCAAATTGTATATGGTAAATAAAAAGATGCATCTGGTTGAAAAAAGATCAGATGCATCTTTTTATTTAAAATTCTTTTTTACGTGCAATAACGGAATGTTTTGTCCGTCAGAATTCTTGCAAAGATAAGTCCAAGAGGCAAGGCAAGAATGATAAGTATTGCAGCTGCAAACCAGGATGCAGAGGTTTGCAGAGACATCACTCCAAGATTATAGATTGCCCGGTAAAGATAAAGTCCCGGTACCATGATGACAATAGAAGGTACAGTCAGAGAAATTCTCGGGTAACCGATTTTGCTTTTTAATACAGAAGCCAGAATTCCGGCAGTCAGGGCACCGATAAAAGCTGCGGCTGCAGGAGGCAGGGAGGCCAAGTCTACCAGTTCAAGACGGAGTGTATTGGCAATTGCTCCAATGATACCGGCTGTGGCAGAGAGTTCTTTAGGACTGTTGAACATAACAGAAAAGCCGAACACCCCGCAGAAGCTGGCGAGAAGCCGGAATAGTATATGTTGCCAGAGTGTGAGAGAAAGAGGTGGGAAATCACTTGGCTTTAAATGAAGGATAAGTGCCATGATCCAGGCGGTCAAGGTTGCGACAAGAATGATGATCATTGCGTAAGCAAGTCGTTCCAGGCCGGATCGCATATCCAGTTTTGCAAGGTCGATTCCGCTGGTGATAAATGGAAAACCGGGAATGATGAAAAGCATAGAGCATATATATCCGGCTTCATGAGCAAGAGAAATGCCGAACAACAGTTCAGTTGTTTTTAAAAGTGTAGCATAGATAAGGCAGGCAGCAGCAACAGAGGCAGTAATGCCTAAGAATAATGTGAAATGATGCTTAGTCAGTTTACATCTTACAAAGTTGCCGATACCGGCACCGAAAAAAGCAAGAAGCATTTCTACCGGTCCGCCACCAAGGAGAAAGGTAAATGCCCCACAGGCAAATGCTGCGGCAAATCCGAGTGCAACTGGAGAGTAAAGGCCATGGATCCGTTCAATCTCATCCAGATAAGAATGAATCTGTTCACCGGAAAGATATTTTTCCTTTGTTGGGAAATCGTTGATGAAGTTTTCCAGTCGGTTCAATTTCGAAGTATTAACACCGGTATTGGTCAGACACAGCGACTGTGAAAAACAGTTTTCACCGTCAAAACAGGTGTATTCAATGGACATCAGGCCAATGTCGGCGGTACAGGTGATTCCCAGTTCTCTGGAAAGGGTATTCATGGAGCTTCGAACACGCCATGCTCCGGTTCCACAGGAAAGAAGCATCATGCCACATCTACCGACCACGGAGGCTTTTTCAATTAGCCCGGCCTTTGTGATAGGAATGGTATCTTCTTTATTCAGTGCATAATCATGCCATAGAATGTCCATATGATTTTTTTCTATTATGCCTTGCTGCATAAATTTCACTTCCTTTTGCTATACCAATAATACATGAACAATATATTAAATATGTATTATTGATATTGATTTATCATAATAAAGTATAATCATCGAAATGCAAAAGTCAATAGAAGAGTTGAGAAATCCTGAAAAAGGATACGGATATGCCAATGTGGATTTAAAAACATGACCGAGGCAATGTGCATAAAATGAAAAACCATTTTTTGTCTAATGTGTATAAGAAAAAGTAGGCAAAAGAAAAGAGTGTGAAATATGTTAAGTTTTGGTTGCGATTTTCTATCTGATCATCGGAGTAATTGTGATGCTTTTATATGTTCGCTTTGAAAGACAGGAAGAAACCGTTTTGAAAGAACTGGAAAACAGAAGAAAAAGTATGTAGAAAACACCGGCAGTTTTTAAAGTAATAAATGCTAATAAAAAATGCTAATAAGCAAGAAAGCCTGTTTTTCTTGACACTCATTATGTTCGGTGTTACGGTTATCTAGGATGCAAGATATGGTGCAGATGCGGAGAATACGGTATCCAAAGTGCACCGCTTTTGAGAGTTTTATAAAACTCAGTTTACAAGAAAATAAAACAATGAGGTGTAAGAACATGCAGGAATTAAAACCGATCAAAGAAGGTAAAGTACGTGAGATTTATGACAATGGCGACAGCCTGATCATGGTTGCAACAGACCGTATCAGCTGCTTTGACGTGATTCTGAATAATGAAGTAACTAAGAAAGGTACTGTTCTGACACAGATGTCAAAATTCTGGTTCGATATGACAGAAGATATTCTTCCGAACCATATGATTTCTGTAGATACAAAGGATATGCCGGAATTCTTCCAGCAGGAGAAATACGAAGGCAAATCCATGATGTGCAAGAAGCTGAACATGCTTCCGATCGAATGTATCGTTCGTGGCTATATCACAGGAAGTGGCTGGAAGAGCTACAAAGAGAATGGAACTGTATGCGGAATCAAACTTCCGGAAGGATTACAGGAATCAGACAAACTTCCTGAACCGATTTACACACCATCTACAAAAGCAGAGATCGGTGATCATGATGAGAATATTTCTTTTGAACAGAGTATCGATCATCTGGAAAAATATTTCCCGGGAAGAGGAAAAGAATTAGCAGAAAAGCTTCGTGACAACACGATCGCTCTCTATAAAAAATGCGCAGAATATGCACTCAGTAAAGGAATCATCATTGCAGATACCAAGTTTGAATTTGGTCTTGATGAAGAAGGCAACATGGTGATCGGTGATGAGATGCTGACACCGGACAGCTCAAGATTCTGGCCGGCAGATGGTTATGAACCGGGACACGGACAACCGTCATTTGACAAGCAGTTCGCACGTGACTGGCTTACAGCCAATCCGGATAATAACTGGACACTTCCACAGGAGATCGTGGATAAGACAATCGAAAAATACCTGCAGGCATATGAGATGCTCACAGGCGAAAAACTTGCATAATTACATCACATGCCATGAGAATAAAATATGACGAAAGGACCGGCGGTTTGAGACTGCCGGTCTTTTTGCACTGGTAAAACTGTCCAGTTTTGGTATAATCAAGACAGAATATCAGTTGCAGAAAAGAAAAAGAAGAAAAAGGAGATATTATGAAACGACCATTTAAGAGAATTTTATACGGCGGAGATTATAACCCGAACCAGTGGGGAAAAGAGGTCTGGAAAGAAGATATGCGCATTTTCAAAGATGCCCGGATCAACAGTGCTACGATCAATGTATTTTCGTGGGCGAAGATCCAGCCTTCAGAAGAAATCTATAATTTTACAGAACTGGATGAGATCATTGATATGCTGAGCCGGGAGAACTATGATATCGTGCTTGCAACTTCAACAGGCGCGCTTCCGGCATGGATGGTAAAAAGATATCCGGAAGTAGCGAGAACGGATTACGAGGGAAGACATCACAAATTTGGTCAGCGCCACAATGCATGCCCGAATTCTCCGGTGTTTCAGAAGTTTGCATCCCGTCTTGCAGGCAAACTTGCTGAGCGTTACGGGGACAATCCGCATGTGACCTGCTGGCATATCAGCAATGAATACGGTGGAGAATGTTATTGTGAAAACTGTGAAAAAGCGTTCCGCGTATGGCTGCGCGGGAAGTATCAGACTCTGGATGAACTGAACAAAGCATGGAATACCGAATTCTGGGGACATACCATTTATGACTGGGACGAAGTGGTACTACCAGATGCACTTGGCGATGGGATCGAAGATGCAGCAGAACCGCATATGACGGCTTTTGCAGGTCTTTCCATTGATTACTGCCGGTTTAATTCAGACGGAATGCTGAATAACTTCAAGATGGAAAAAGAAGCGATCCGTAAGTTTGATAAAGAGACACCGATCACTACCAATATGATGGGAACCTTTAAAGGACTGGATTATTTCAAATGGGCGAAAGAAATAGATGTTATTTCGTGGGATAATTATCCATCTTATAACACGCCGTGGAGTATGGTGGCCATGAAGCATGATCTGATGCGTGGACTTAAGGATAAACCATTTATGCTGATGGAGCAGACTCCAAGCCAGCAGAACTGGCAGCCGTATAACTCACTCAAGCGTCCGGGACAGATGCGTGCACAGAGCTATCAGACCATGGCACACGGAGCAGATACGATCCAGTTTTTCCAGCTCCGTCGCAGTGTGGGAGGATGTGAGAAGTTCCACGGTGCTGTCATTGCACATGCAGGAACGGAAAATACAAGAGTCTTCCGCGAGGTGAAGCAGCTTGGTGAAGAACTGGAAAGATTAAGTGACCTGATCCCGGGATCTGTAAATGAAGCAGAAGTTGGAGTGATCTTTGACTGGGATAATTACTGGGCTTTGGAATACACAAGCGGCCCGTCGATCAGTCTCAAATATGTGGACCAGATCCACCGCTATTACCGTTATTTCTATGAAAAAAATATTGGCACCAGTATGATTCCGGTGGATGCGGATTTCTCAAAATATAAGATGGTGGTTGCACCGGTTCTTTATATGGTAAAACCGGGAATGAAAGAAGCACTGGAAGAGTATGTGAAAAATGGCGGTATTCTTGTGACAACCTATATGAGTGGTATTGTTGGAGAGTCAGATAATGTATACCTTGGCGGATATCCGGGACCGTTAAAAGAGATGGCTGGTGTCTGGGTGGAAGAAATCGATGCCCTTGCACCGGAACAGCATAACATCGTGACGTTCAAAGACGGAAGCCGGAGCAAATGTAAGATCGTATGTGATCTGATGCATCTGGAGGGAGCGGAGTCTCTTGGCGAATATACGGAAGATTTCTACGCAGGCATGCCGGCAGTGACCAGACATAGTTATGGAAAAGGAAAACTGTATTACATCGGAACCTGTATGGAAGAAGATGGAATTGCGAAGATTCTTTCCATGGCAGTAGAGGATGCAGGAGCAGAACCGGTTGCAGGAGCTGGAAACGGTCTGGAGATCGTGAAACGTAACAGAGAAGGAAAGAGCTTCTATTTTGTGATGAACTTCAGGGATGAAGAGCTGGAAATTCCGGAAGAATTTGCAGGCAAAACAGATCTGCTAAGTGGGAATGCAGTAGGAAAAGGAGAAAAACTTCCGAAGTTTGGTGTGAAGATTGTAGTGGAATAAAAATTTAAGATTGAAAATAAAAGGAAGCAGGAATTTCAGACAGGTGTAAGGCTGTCAGGGATTCCTGCTTCTTTGGGTTAGGCGGGAATTATTTAATGAAATTATTACTGTGACGGATGAGGATGCCTATGAGACGGCAAGACTTTCTGCAAAGACAGAAGGAATTTCGGTTGGAATTTCATCAGGAGCAGCGCTCTGGGCAGCGATCAAGGTGGCAAAGAGAGCTGAAAATGCAGGGAAGAATCTTCTTCTATTCTTCAATCACCTGGATTTCCAGAAAATCAAAATCAATTGAATCCACGAAACTGTCCTGATAGAATCTAGCTTTGGAATGCCGCTTGAATTCGTTGATATTCACATCCAGCCAGATCGGTTTGCTGAGATCAAATTCATAGCAGATCTCATCCAGAGCATTGAAAATCTTGTGGGTTCTTGTATCGTCACTGTCATCACAGATGGTGGTATCTTTGATCATATGATTGTCTTTAAATTCTTTTCCCCATAAGCGGAACATGGTAAAATCCTCCTTATAATAAATATGAAAAATGCCGGTCAGGCAAAGAATGTTTTTGTATCAAGTGATTTTCAGTATAGCGGATTTAGGGGAGAAAGTAAAGGAGACAGATTTTATTCTATGATATGATGTGCTATATTGATACTAAAGTTTATGAAAGAAAGAGAATCATTCTCAATAACATGGAATAGAATAGAGAAAAAAGACAGGGAATTAGAAAAATGTCTAGAATAAAACGAGAAACTATAATCCGGGTTATATTGGGAATCTGTATGATAGTTGTATCGATTGGTATGATATATGGTAAGTCAAAAGCTGGGAATGCAAATGGAAACGACAGAACTTATATAGAAGAATCAGAAAAAAATGCAAAACAGAAGAAGGCAGAGAAAAGCGAAAACGACAGCACGGGATCAGCAAAACAGGACAGCACAGTAAAAACTAAGATGACAGAACAGAGGCAGGTATCGGGCACCGAAGCAAAAGCAATTGCCGAGGCAGAAGCTATCGAGGCATCCATCCAGCCGGGACAGTATCCGGTGATGGGGATCAGCAGTATCCGCGCCTGGCAATTGGTAAATTATTTTAAAGCGTATGGAAGCACTTATCCGGCAGAAGTTTTGACGCAGGGAGGTGCACCGGATATTGAGACATTTGCACAGATGTATTATGAAGAAGCCACGGCAGAAGGCGTCCGTCCGGAGGTTGCATTTGCACAGGCGATGAAGGAGACAGGCTGGCTGCAGTATGGTGGGGATATGCAGATCACCCAGTATAATTTTGCCGGGATCGGGACGACGGGAGGAGGCGTACCGGGGAATTCCTACCCGGATGTCAGAACCGGGATCCGGGCACAGATCCAGCATCTGAAAGCTTATGCGACAGACGAAGCACTTGCCGGGGAATGTGTAGATGACCGTTACTCTTGCGTGACAAAGGGGAGCGCACCGTATGTAGAGTGGCTGGGGCAGAAAGAGAATCCGGAAGGGTATGGCTGGGCAACGGGTGAACGTTATGGATACGACATTGTAGAAATGATTCATGCAATGCGAAAATAAAAGAAATGTGTCAGATTGAGATTATCTAATTTATTAAAATACTATGAAGCTTGCCCGGGCTGTATAGATTTCAAAGAGAAAAAATGGTATACTGATTTTACTTTCGGGACGAAAAAGGGAGATAGATTCCGGAGGGAAGTATACATAAAAAGGGGAGATTACATGCAGTCAGCAATGAAGTATTACGATGACGTAGACAGCTGGAAGACCGTCATGTTTCTTTACAATTCCGCATTGAAAGAAGTAGGGACGAAGCTGGAGATACTGAACGATGAATTTCAACATGTACACAGATATAATCCGATCGAGCATATCAAGACCAGGATCAAATCAGCAGAAAGTATTGTGAAAAAGCTGAAGCGGTACGGATATGAGACAAGTATTGAGAACATGGTACGCTATGTCAATGATATCGCAGGAGTCCGTCTGATCTGTTCGTTTACATCCGATATTTACCGGCTTGCGGAGATGATCGGGAATCAGAGCGACTTAAAGGTTCTGTCGATCAAAGACTATATCAAGAATCCGAAGGAAAGTGGATACAAGAGCTACCACATGCTGGTGTCCGTTCCGATCTTTCTGTCGGACAGTGTGGTGGATACGAAGGTCGAGATCCAGATCAGGACAATTGCGATGGATTTCTGGGCGAGTCTGGAGCATAAGATTTATTACAAGTTTGAAGGACAGGCACCGGAGTATATCAGCCGGGAACTAAAGGAATGTGCGGATATGGTATCGGCACTGGATGACAAGATGCTGTCACTGAATGAAGCAATTCTGGAATGTCTGAAAGAAGGCGGTGAGAAGCCGGTTCCGGAGAAAACAGAAGAAGTGGATGCGGAGATCATTGAGAATCCTATGATCCGATAAAGAAACACAAGAAAGTAATTATAAGAAAGCAGGAGCAGTCAATTGATTGTTGAGGAGTATACTCAACGTTAACTGACTGCTCCTGCTTTTTTGACACCGAACAGAAAAAAATCATATTTAACAAAAACTTTACACAGCCAGGATTTCAGATTTTACAACCATTTTATATGATAGAGACCGTGAAGAAAAGAAAAAATAAAAACACATAAAACGGAGGATTTTAGTATTATGAAATTCAGAAAATTAATGGCAGTAGCACTTGTAGCAGCAATGGCAGCAACAATGGCAGTTGGATGCGGAGGATCATCATCTGACAAGAGCGCAGAGGGCAGTACGAATAACAGCAGCGCAGATGGCGGAAGTGATTTTGATACATCAAATGATATTACAATTGTATCCCGTGAAGATGGATCCGGTACAAGAGGAGCTTTCATTGAGCTGTTCGGAATAGAAGAAAAACAGTCAGACGGAACGAAAGTAGATATGACAACAACAGATGCGCAGATTACAAATAATACATCGGTAATGCTTACAACTGTAGCAGGTGACGAATATGCAATCGGTTATGTATCACTCGGATCTTTAAATGACAGCGTAAAGGCTCTGAAGATTGACGGAGCAGAAGCCACAGCAGACAATATCGAAAATGGTTCTTACAAAGTGTCAAGACCTTTCAATATTGCAGTAAAGAAAGATCTTGATAATGAAGTTGCAAAAGATTTTATGGCATATATTATGAGTACAGAAGGACAGGAAATCGTATCAAATGAAAAATACATTCCGGTATCGGATGTAGAAGCTTATGCAGGATCAAAACCATCTGGAAAATGTGTAGTAGGTGGATCTTCTTCTGTATCACCGCTGATGGAAAAACTGATTGAAGCATATAAGAAAGTAAACCCAAATGCAGACATTGAGCTTCAGACTTCAGATTCTACAACAGGTATGACATCTACGATCGAAGGAAGCTATGATATCGGTATGGCATCCAGAGAACTGAAAGATGACGAAGCTTCAGAACTTGAAGCAACAGTAATCGCAACAGATGGTATTGCAGTGATCGTAAATAAAGCTAACACGGCAGATGAGCTTTCAGCAGATCAGGTAAAATCAATCTATGTTGGGGATGTTACAACATGGGATGAAGTTTCCAAATAAATAAAAGAGGAAATTAAAGAATGAAATCAAAAGCATGGACTGAAAAAGTCATGCAGGGAGTGTTCTTCATTGCCGCCTGCACTTCGGTGCTGGCGGTAGCTCTCATTTGCATCTTCTTGTTTGCAAATGGAATCCCTGCAATCAGACAGATAGGATTTGTAAAATTTATAACCGGTGATATCTGGCGTCCGGGAAATGAACTTTTTGGTATTTTTCCGATGATCATCGGAAGTATCTATGTGACGGCAGGAGCAATTATATTTGGTGTGCCGATCGGAATTCTGACTTCGGTATTTATGGCTATGTATTGCCCGAAGAAAATTTACAGACCGTTAAAAGCAGCAACTGAACTGCTGGCAGGTATTCCTTCGGTTGTATATGGCTTCTTCGGTATGGTGATCGTTGTTCCGATCATCAGGGACTTCGGAAGAACTTTAAAAATGATGGGACTGGTTCAGAAATCCGGCGATGGAAAAGGAATCCTGACTACATCAATTGTACTTGGTATGATGATCCTTCCAACGATCATCGGGACAACAGAAAGTGCAATGCGTGCAGTGCCACCACAGTACTATGAAGGCTCGCTGGCACTTGGAGCAACCCAGGAAAGAAGTATTTTTAAAGTTGTGATTCCGGCGGCAAAGTCCGGTGTGATCACAGGAATCGTACTTGGAATCGGACGTGCGATCGGTGAGACCATGGCAGTTATTATGATCGCAGGAAACCAGCCTAGACTGGTCAATAATATTCTGCTCGGTGTCCGTACTCTGACTGGTAATATTGTAATTGAGATGGGATATGCGACCGGACTTCACAGGGAAGCGCTGATTGCCACAGGAGTTGTACTTTTTGTATTTATCCTGATCATCAATTTTAGTGTTGCGCTGCTTAAGAGGAGGGGTGAACATGAGTGATCAGACGAAAAAACCTGTTTATATCAACCGGGAAAATTTTACAGATAAGATAAAAAGCTATCTGAGACATCCGGGATCCATGATTTTGATGTTTCTTGTGATGCTTGCGACATTTATCACGTTTGCATTGCTCCTGTTCCTGATTTTTTATATTTTGATCAATGGAATTCCGTACATTAAACCGTCATTATTTTCATTACATTATACATCGGACAATGCATCTGTTATACCGGCATTGATCAATACGGTTGTTATGACACTGCTTTCGCTTTTGATCGCAGTACCATTTGGCATTTTTTCAGCAATCTTTCTTGTGGAATACGCAGGAAAGGGGAATAAATTTATCGAAGTGATCCGCCTGACGACGGAGACTCTTTCGGGCATTCCGTCTATCGTATATGGTCTGTTTGGTATGCTGTTCTTTGTAAATACGCTGAAATGGGGATTTTCCGTTCTGGCAGGTGCATTTACTTTATCGATCATGATTCTTCCGCTGATCATGCGCCAGACAGAAGAAGCACTTAAAGCAGTTCCGGATTCTTACAGAGAAGGAAGCTTTGGACTTGGAGCCGGAAAGCTCCGTACCGTATTCCGTATCGTGCTTCCATCGGCAGTTCCTGGAATCCTTGCAGGTGTGATCCTTGCCATTGGACGTATCGTAGGAGAGACGGCAGCACTGATTTATACAGCAGGAACGGTTGCACAGGTGCCAAAGAATGTACTTGGTTCCGGTCGGACACTGGCAATCCATATGTATATGCTGTCAAGCGAAGGGCTGTATATGAACCAGGCGTATGCGACAGCTGTTATTTTGCTTGTACTGGTTGTTGCGATCAACACCCTTTCCGGTGTGGTTGCGAAGAAACTGACGAAAGCATAGAGAGGAAAAGAAAATGTCAAAGATAAGTGTAAAAAATCTTGATTTATATTATGGCGATTTCAAGGCGCTGAAAAACATTAACCTTGAGATCGAGCCAAATAAGATCACCGCGTTCATCGGACCGAGTGGTTGTGGTAAATCCACACTTCTCAAGTCGATCAACCGTATGAATGATCTGGTAGAAGGATGCAGGATTGACGGCGAAGTCCTTCTGGACGGACAGAATATTTTTAAAGGAATGGACGTAAATGTCCTGAGAAAAAGAGTCGGAATGGTATTCCAGAAACCAAATCCATTCCCGATGAGCATTTATGATAATATTGCTTATGGACCGAGAACGCATGGAATCCGTTCAAAGGCAAAACTGGATGATATTGTAGAAAAATCACTGCGTAATGCAGCTATCTGGGACGAGTGTAAGGACCGTCTGAAAAAGAGTGCACTTGGCATGTCCGGTGGACAGCAGCAGAGACTTTGCATTGCACGTGCACTTGCAGTAGAACCGGAAGTACTTCTGATGGATGAACCGACTTCCGCACTGGATCCGATCTCAACATCCAAGATAGAAGACCTTGCGATGGAACTGAAAAAAGATTATACTATCGTTATGGTAACACATAATATGCAGCAGGCAGTCCGAGTGTCGGACAATACCGCATTTTTCCTTCTTGGAGAAGTTGTAGAATATAATGATACTGAAAAATTATTCTCGATTCCGTCCGATAAGAGGACAGAAGATTATATTACAGGGAGGTTTGGTTAAATGCGGAACAGATTTGACAGACAGCTGGAAGAACTTAATGAGATGCTTATCCATATGGGAGAACTTTGCGAGACGGCAATCGAGGAAGCAACAGGAGCTCTGGAAGGACATGATATTGCCAGAGCAAAGGCTGTCATTACAGCAGACAGCGAGATCGATCAGATGGAAAAAGAAATTGAAAATCTCTGCCTGAAGCTTTTGCTTCAGCAACAGCCGGTAGCGCGGGATCTGCGAAGGATCTCGGCATCACTTAAGATGATCACGGATATGGAACGTATCGGAGATCAGACTGCGGATATTGCAGATATTGTGATCGCAACAAAATCAACAGAGGAAAAGAATCTGAAGGATATTAACCGGATGGCAGAGGCGACTGTAAAGATGGTAAGAGACAGTGTATCTGCCTATGTACAGAAAGATCTGGAGCTTGCAAGAAAAGTCATGGATGCAGATGATGAGGTAGATGATCTTTTTGATCTGGTAAAAGGAGATCTGATAAAATTTATTTCCGATCACAAAGGAAGTGCCGGAGATGAGGCGATCGACCTGATCATGATCGCAAAATATCTGGAGAGGATCGGAGATCATGCAACAAATATTGCAGAGTGGGTTGAATTTTCAATTACAGGTATTCATGCAGGCGGAACTGCAATCTAAAAGAAATTAAAGGAGAACGAGAATGATTTTTTGTGTGGAGGATGAAGCGAACATCCGGGAATTAGTAGTATATACACTTGAGACTACGGGATTTGAGGCCCGTGGATTTGAAGAAGGCACATCATTCTTTGAAGCTCTGGCAGAGGAACTGCCAGAGCTGATTTTGCTTGATATCATGCTCCCTGGAGAAGATGGAATGGAGATCCTGAAGAAGCTGAAGACTTCCGGGAGAACCAAAGATATTCCGGTCATCATGGTTACGGCAAAGGGTGCAGAATATGACAAGGTCATGGGACTGGATGCGGGAGCAGATGATTATGTGACCAAACCATTTGGAATGATGGAACTGGTATCCAGAATCCGTGCAGTACTCAGACGGACATCGAAAAAAGAAGAGGATGATACCTATGTGCTGGGTGAGATCCGCATGGACCGTAAAAAGCATGAAGTAACGGTAGCGGGAGAACCGGTAGCATTAACATTGAAAGAATATGAGCTGTTGAGAAAACTTATGGAGAATCAGAATATTGTTCTGACAAGAGATAAATTACTGGAAGAAATCTGGGGATATGATTTTGACGGTGAGACCAGAACGGTAGATGTCCATGTAAGAACCCTGCGCCAGAAGCTGGGACAGGCAGGAGAATATATTGAGACTGTCCGTGGAGTTGGATACCGTATAGGAGAGATCGATGCGAAATAGAATCCAGAAAAGTATGATTTTTGTGGTTACGATGTCACTACTGATCTCGTATATTCTGGTTACTCTGGTTATTTACCGGCAGGCGCTGGATATCCGGCGCAGTGAACTGGTTCAGGAGGCAGGATATATCCGGGCGGCAATAGAAATATCCGGAGAAGAATATTTTGGCACCATGGATAAGGTCAGTAAGCGCACCAGGGTAACATGGATCGATAAAGACGGAAAAGTACTTTATGATACCGGAAATGATCAGGAAACGCTGGCAAACCACAAATCAAGAAAAGAATTCAAAGAGGCATTGGCAAATGGCAGTGGGCAGGATATCCGTATGTCAGACAGCAAAGGACAGGAGATGTACTATTATGCGTTGAAGATGGATGATAGCTCTGTCCTGCGTGTGTCAAGAGGCATGGATACGGTCTGGAATACAGCATTTATGATCTTACCGTATATGATTGCGATCGGGGTCATGATGGCATGTGTTGCATGGTTTATGACAAGGCATCAGGTGAAAAGACTGATTGCACCGATTAATAATCTGGATCTGGAAGAACCACTGGAAAATGATGTATATGAAGAGTTGCATCCGCTGCTTGAAAGAATTGACAGGCAGAATAAAGAAAAAGCAGCAATTGAACAGATGAGGAGAGAATTCTCTGCAAATGTTTCCCATGAGCTGAAGACTCCTCTGACCTCGATTTCGGGATATGCAGAAATTATGATGAACGGTCTTGTAAAATCGGAAGATATGCAGGGATTCAGTGAACGGATCTATAAAGAGGCAAGCAGGATGATCACCCTGGTCGGTGATATTATCAAGCTGTCAAAGCTGGATGAGGGCAGTGTGGAGCTTGAAAAAGAGAATGTGGATCTGTATCAGATGACAAGGGAGATTGTGAGCCGTCTGGCACTTCAGGCAGAAAAACGCAGAATACAGGTTGAAGTGGTAGGAGAACATGTGGAATGTTTTGGAATCCGTCAGATCCTGGATGAGATGATCTACAACATCTGTGAAAATGCGATCAAATACAATAAAGAAAATGGAAAAGTAAATATCTGGGTTGGAAATACACTGAATGGGAAAAAAGTCATTGTCCAGGATACCGGAATCGGAATCCCAAAAGAGCATCAGGATCGTATTTTTGAGCGTTTTTACCGGGTGGATAAGAGCCATTCCAGAGAGACCGGTGGAACAGGTCTGGGTCTTTCAATTGTAAAGCATGGAGCACTTTTGCATAACGCAGAAATCCATGTGGAAAGTGAAGAAGGAAAAGGTACAAAAATGGAGCTTATTTTTCATTGTTAAAAAACTGTTTACAATTTGGAAAATAAAGGTATAATGTATAGAAAAAAGCTATGAAATATTATAGCTTTTTTCTATTTTATATCAAAAACAGAATCATGTATAATAAAAAGTAATATGACTAAAATTAAAAAATGGTTGAATTCGGTATGGAAGAGTGCCGGATACAATCTGTGTAGAGATTCACATGGAAAATGAGAGGCAACTATGGAAGAACAGAAGCAGAGTACGAGCAGCAATTATTTTAAAGGATTATCCAGAAGGGATTATATCCAGAAAGCACATGAGATCATTCAGCAAGAAGGGATTCAGGCAGTATCTATCCGCAGGATTGCCAAGGAGATGGGGTGCTCATCAGCAAGTCTGTACAGGTACTTTGATAATGTGTCTGAACTTTTATACTATGCAGAACTCAGAATTTTAACCGGTTACATAGACAGGCTGAATGAGGCTGAGAAATCCTGGAAGAATATGTGGCAGGTATATGTAGGTGTGTGGGATTGTTATGCAACGGAGGCATTTCATAATCCGGAAGCATATAATCTGTTATTTTTTGAGTATAACAATGTAAAACTCAAAGAAGCAATGCGGGAATATTATGAAATGTTTCCGGAAGATATTGTAAATGTTAACCGTTTTTTCTACAATATGCTTCAGACACCAAGCTTTCTGGCACGTGATTTTGAGATGTGCAAGCGGTGTATCAATGTTGGTGGTATTACATATGACAATGCAGTAAAATTAAACCGGATGGTATGCATGCTCTTTGAAGGCTATTTCAAAGATGTATATGAAAACGGGATAGAGGAAGAGCAGATTCCGGAACGTGTAAAACTGATGGTAGATGATGTAGATACGATCGTTATGGCTCTTGCCAACAATCTGAAAGGCTATAAAGGATACCGTAAATAAGGAAAAAACGCCGGTTTTTGGTTATTTTTAAATACAATCCTTGTTAAAAATTTAATTAGATTGCAATCCCAAAAAAACGTGGTAAAGTATATGTGAAAGTATCGAACACACGAAATAAGGAGGCAATATAATGGACAATATGAAAGGCTTCGGCATGATGATTCATGCTCTGAAAGAGAGCCCAAAAACTATCGTTTTTACAGAAGGAACAGATGAAAGAATTCTTGAGGCAGCTTCCCGTCTTTTAGCAGGAAGCTTCCTTACACCAATTCTTGTTGGAAATAAAGAAGCAGTATTAGAAGCAGCTGAAAAGTATGGATACAACATCCGTGGCGGAGAGATCATTGATCCGGATGATTATGAGAGATTTGACGAGATGGTAGAACTGTTCTGCGAACTTCGTAAGAGCAAAGGTGTTACACCGGAGCAGGCAGCAAAGACACTTAAGAGCAACAACTATTTTGGAACCATGCTGGTTAAGATGGGAGTTGCAGACGCACTTCTTGGAGGAGCTACTTACTCTACAGCAGATACCGTACGTCCGGCACTTCAGCTGATCAAGACCAAACCGGGATCAAGCTGTGTATCTTCCTGCTTCATTTTGGTTCGTCCGTCAGCTACAGGTGAGAACGAAGTTCTTGCTATGGGTGACTGCGCGATTAATCTCAAACCAACAGAGGATCAGCTTGCAGAAATCGCATGGGAAGTTGCAGAATGTGGTAAACACTTTGGTATCGATCCAAAGGTTGCATTCTTAAGCTACTCTACACTTGGATCTGGAAAGGGTGAAGATGTAGATAAGATGCGTAATGCAGCAGCAAAAGCAAAAGAACTGTATCCTTCACTTCCGATCGAAGGAGAGCTTCAGTTTGATGCAGCTGTATCTCCGCGTGTTGCAAGAACAAAATGCCCGAACAGTGAAGTAGCAGGTCAGGCAAATACATTTATCTTCCCGGATATCAACGCAGGTAACATCGGATATAAGATCGCACAGAGACTTGGTAACTTTGATGCATACGGACCGATCCTTCTTGGTCTTAATGCACCGATCAACGACCTGTCCCGTGGATGCAATGCAGAAGAAGTTTATTCTATGGCAATCATTACAGCAGCACTCGTAGAAGACTAAGAGTATTGACAAATATTCAGACGAAAATTATAATATAACAAACAAGGGCGTTTTCAAAATGGATTGAGAACGCCCTTTTTGTGGATACGATGAGCCAAGTGCAGATTTGTGCTTGCACAACGGATCTGCATTTGGCGAATGTACATCACCTGATGTTGGAAAAGGTAAAAAATCCTCTTGCAAGCAAGCTTGCATCGGCTTTCTGACCTTTTGACCCTGGTATCATCATTTTATTTATGAGTAGTAAAAACGGGAGGATTTGTATGAATATGAAAAATTATACGAGAGAAGATATCCTGAATCTTGTCGAGGAAGAAGACGTGGGATTTATCAGGCTGCAGTTCACCGATATTTTCGGAACAATGAAGAATGTAGCGATTACAGTAAGCCAGCTTAAGAGAGCACTGGATAATAAATGTATGTTTGATGGATCTTCGATAGAAGGATTTGCCAGAATCGAAGAATCGGATATGTATCTGCACCCGGATCTGAATACATTTGAAATTTTTCCGTGGCGGCCGCAGCAGGGAAAGGTTGCAAGATTTATCTGCGATATTTACAGACCGGATGGAACAGCTTACGAAAGCGATCCGAGACATGTTCTTAAGAAGGTACTTTCCGAGACAAAAGAGATGGGATATGACTTTAACGTAGGACCGGAATGCGAATTTTTCCTGTTTGAGACGGATGATGCGGGAAATCCGACGACGATTTCCAATGAACGTGCAGGATATTTTGATCTGGGACCTTTGGACCAGGGAGAGAATGCAAGACGTGATATTGTTCTTACAATGGAAGATATGGGGTACGGTGTGGAGGCATCTCATCACGAGATGGCACCGGCACAGCATGAGATCGATCTGGAATATACAGAGGCGTTGGATGCAGCAGACAATATCATGACATTTAAGCTTGTTACCAAAACAATCGCAAAAAGACACGGGCTTCATGCTACATTTATGCCAAAGCCAAAGGATGGTATCCATGGCTCAGGAATGCATCTGAATATGTCTCTGTCAAGAGATGGAAAGAATGTTTTTGCAGATGAAAAAGATCCGAATGGTCTGAGCAAGGAGGCTTACTATTTTATCGGCGGACTTATGAAACATATCAAAGCGATCAGCTTTATCACAAATCCGATCGTGAATTCCTATAAGAGACTGGTTCCCGGATATGAGGCACCGGTATATATTGCCTGGTCAGCGAATAACCGGACTCCTCTGATCCGTATTCCACGGGTATCAGGGGAAAGCACAAGAGTCGAACTCAGAAGTCCGGACGGGGCAGCAAATCCATATCTGGCACTTGCCGTATGTCTGGCTGCCGGAATGGAAGGAATTAAAAACAAGATCCTGCCGCCGGAGAGTGTAGATGAGAATATTTACGAAATGACAGATGTGGTGAAAAATACACTTGGAATTGAGGAGCTTCCGGCAAGCTTAAGAGAAGCAATCACAGAATTCCAGAAAGATCAGTTTATGCAGGAAGTACTGGGAGAAGAACTGTCACAGAAGCTGATCGAGTCAAAGCGTGCAGAATACAGAGAATACCGCACTCAGGTTACAGAATGGGAAATTAATGAGTACTTACAGAAATTCTAAAGAAACTTTCCAATTCTAAAGGCAGGAGGCTGGTATTATGAGCAGTATTATTGTTGTATTTCCAAAAAAGGAGATTGCAACCAATATTCGCAATATACTGGTACGAAATGGATTTGACGTGATTGGTGTGGGGGTAACCGGAGCACAGGCGGTTCAATTGGCAGATAATCTGGATGATGGAATTGTAGTTTGTGGTTATAAAATGACAGATATGTTATATAATGAATTGAGAGATTATCTGCCGAGTACGATTGAGATGCTTTTGATCGCATCGCCGGAGAAATGCAGTGACAGGACGCCGGGAGTGATCAGCCTGTCGATGCCATTTAAGGTATTTGATCTGATGAACACGATCGAGATGATGGCACAATCGATTGGCAGGCGGAGAAAGAAAAGAAGAGCAGAGCTTAAGAACCGGAATCCGGAGCAGCAGGCACTTGTAAAAGAGGCAAAGAGTCTTCTGATGGAACGTAATAATATGACGGAGGAAGAAGCGCATCGCTATCTGCAGAAATGTAGTATGGAGAGCGGTGTCAATATGGTGGAGACAGCTCAGATGGTACTTAGTATTATGGCGGAATAAAGGAGATTAAAGAGGCAGGATATATGATCTTTACAAAAATGCATGGTCTTGGAAATGATTATGTGTGTATAAACTGCTTCAGAGAAAGGGTGGAAGATCCACCTGGATTTGCAAGAACACTTTGTGACAGGCATTACGGGATCGGAGCGGATGGTCTGATTCTGATATGTCCGTCAAAGGTGTCTGATTTTAAAATGGAGATATACAATTCGGATGGCTCTGTTGCCGGGATGTGCGGCAATGGCATCCGATGCCTGGGAAAATATGTATATGATTACAGACTTACCGGAAAGGAAACGCTCAGTATCGAGACGAAATCCGGAATTCGTAACATGCACCTTCAGATTCAGGATGGGAAAGCCTGCGGTGCTATGGTAGATATGGGTGTTCCAAGACTGAACGCACACAGCATTCCAATCCTGAGCGAAAAGGATCTGGTGATCAATGATCCGATTGAGGTACAGAAGAAGAACTACCGCATGACCGGGATTTCGATGGGAAATCCGCATGCGGTAATCTTTTTAGAAGAGATAAACGGGATTTCTCTGGAAGAGACAGGAAGGGAGTTAGAATTTCATCCGAGATTTCCGGAGAGGGCAAATATCGAGTTTTGTCATGTGACTGCGAGGGACCGGATGGAGATTCGTGTGTGGGAGAGGGGTGTTGGTGAAACGCTTGCCTGCGGAACCGGAGCATGTGCAGCAGTTGTGGCTTCTGTGCTGAATGACTTGACAGATGAGGAAGTAATCGTTAAATTATTAGGTGGAGAGTTATCTGTCAGATGGGACCGTAAGGTGAATCATGTATTTTTGGTGGGACCTGCGGTTAAAGTATTTGATGGTGTACTATAAAGATCAAATCACAAAGGAGACGACATATGTACAGTGTAAATGAAAACTACTTAAAGTTACCGGGAAGCTATCTGTTTTCCAATATTGCCAAAAAAGTTGCAGCGTTCTCAGCAGCGAATCCGGATGCACCGATCATCCGTTTGGGAATCGGTGATGTAACACAGCCGCTTGCACCTGCGATCATCGAAGCGCTTCACAGTGCAGTTGATGAGATGGCACACGCAGAGACATTCCACGGATATGCACCGGATCTTGGATATGAATTCTTAAGAAGCGCGATCGCAAAGAATGATTTCCAGGCAAGAGGATGTGATATTGCTGCAGATGAGATCTTTATCTCAGACGGAGCAAAGAGTGATTCTGGAAATATCCAGGAGATCTTTGGACCTGACTGCAGAATCGCAGTAGGAGACCCGGTATATCCTGTATATGTGGATACAAACGTAATGGCAGGACGTACCGGAATTTACGATCCAAAGACAGAAACATGGAGCAATGTAATCTACATGCCTTGTACAGCAGAAAATGGATTTGTACCGGAACTGCCAAAAGAAGTACCGGATATGATCTATTTATGCTTCCCGAACAATCCGACCGGAGCGGCTATCACAAAAGATGAACTCCAGAAATGGGTAGATTATGCAAATAAAAACGGGGCAGTGATCATTTATGATGCTGCATATGAAGCATATATCACAGAGGAAGATGTACCACACAGTATTTTTGAATGTGAAGGAGCAAGAACCTGTGCAATCGAACTTAGAAGTTTTTCTAAGAATGCCGGATTTACAGGAGTACGTCTTGGCGCAACGATTATTCCGAAAGACCTTAAGTGTGGAGATGTGATGCTTCATTCGCTGTGGGCAAGACGTCACGGAACAAAATACAATGGAGCACCTTATATTGTACAGAAAGCCGGAGCTGCTGTTTATACAGAGGCCGGAAAAGCACAGATCAAAGAGCAGATCGCATACTATCAGAAGAATGCAAGAACGATTTATGAAGGTCTGAAGAATGCCGGATACACGGTATCCGGAGCAGTGAACTCACCATATGTATGGTTAAAGACGCCGGATAACATGACTTCATGGGAATTCTTTGATTTCCTTCTTGAAAAAGCAAATGTAGTTGGAACTCCGGGATCAGGATTTGGACCGAGCGGGGAAGGATACTTCCGCCTGACAGCATTTGGAAGTTACGAGAATACGTTGGAAGCGATCAAGAGAATTGAGAATATTTAATTGAAAATTTGGCTGCAGGGACGGGCGTCGGATCACGGTGTGGATTTGGCGGTGGACTCTGGCGTGAACAGCCTGTAACATGAAAAGAAAGAGAAAAGTGTGATACCAGACTCATTCGACGGAAAATCTGATGATTTTCCATCTCAGGAGTCTTCGAAGTTTCGTACTTGGGGTACGAAATCCGATCACACTTTTCTCTTTTTTTCATTAACAGGCTGTAACACGCCGCCATATACCGCCAAATCCACACCGTGATCCGACGCCCTTGGCGCTGCAGACAATTTAAAATGATACCTGGCTTTAAGCTTTATTCAACCGTTATGTGTGTCTATACCAAAACAAAATCACTCATAACATATAAGCCAGAATAAAAGTAAACACAATAAGAATTAATTTCAATTCTGAACAAACAATCCTTCCATCCACAGCGAGGGCGTGTGAAAAAACGAAAGTTTTTTCATGCGTCCTTTTTCTTAT
>NZ_JAQFCE010000037.1:225-28455 GCF_027690675.1 Bariatricus sp. TF06-38A | reverse complement strand
CCTTACTGGCTGTAAGGGATATTAACCATAAATATATTGTAGTAGAAGATGGGAGAATTTATATGACATTTTATCAGGAGTTGCAGTTAAATCAGGCAGGTTCTAAAAACCTGTTGAAAAAGAGTGAAACACTAAAAGAAAAATTATATCATATGTGGGTATATCTGGTGAAGATAGCTGTTACATTGGCATTTTGTTTTTTCTTTGTTAGTATTTTCAGCATCCTATTTGGAAATGAGAACAGCATTGTAGGTGTAGTGGTCTTATTATGTCTCATGGTGTTTAGAAATGCGGATCTGGGGATCCACACCGGACAATCTACGATGCTTTTGGCTTTGTTCTTTGTAATTATGACTGTATGTCCGCATTTAGCAAATCAGTTTTCACCGGTATTGGGAATGCTGTTAAATATTGCGGCACTGGCTGTGTTGATTCTGTTCGGATGCCATAATCCATTCATGTTTAATCAATCTACATTGGTTCTTGGGTATCTGCTGCTATATGGTTATGATGTTACGGGAAAAAGCTATCAGATGCGATTAGTCGGAATGGCTTTAGGTGCAGCACTTACCTGCTTCGTATTTTATCGAAATCATAAAAACAGAACTTATAAAAGAAATCTGAAAGATCTGATACAAGAATTTGATATCACTTCTTCCAGAACAAAATGGCAGATATGTCAGATTTTATGCGTACCGATTGTCCTTTGCATTGCAGAACTTTGTAATATGCCACGTGCAATGTGGGCTGGTATTGCGGCCATGTCCGCGATTTTGCCGTTTATGGAAGATATGCACTACAGAGTCCGTAAAAGGATTGTCGGAAATATTGCAGGTGTTATATGTTTTACAGTATTATATTTTCTGCTTCCTTCGTCAATCTATGCATATATAGGAATTCTTGGTGGAATCGGTGTAGGACTTTCAGCACAATATGGCTGGCAGGCAGTATTTAACACATTTGGTGCTTTAGCCATTGCTGCAGAGACTTATGGACTACAAGGAGCGGTTAGTCTTAGAGTGATTCAAAATGTTTTTGGTGTTGTGTTTGCTTTAGCATTTTGTGTTATATTTTATTGGTTTATGTCTAAAAAAAAGGAAAGTGATGTGACCGTACATGCAGAGTGAAGTGAATCAGGAAGAAAATTTGAATAGAATTATTACGGTTCCTAATCTTCTTTCTTTTTTTCGGCTTTGTCTGATTCCGGTAATTATATGGAGTTATTGTGTAAAGAAAAATCCTCTGTTAGCTGGTGAAATCTTATTGCTGTCTGGTTTTACGGATCTTGCTGATGGATATATCGCAAGAAGATTCCATAGGATTAGTAATTTAGGAAAAATACTTGATCTGGTGGCTGATAAGCTGACACAGGCAGCGATGTTAATCTGTCTGTTTACTCGGTTTCCGCATATGCTTCTTTTAATCGTAATAATGGCAGGTAAGGAGCTGTATATGGCAGTCAGTGGATGTCTTGTGATACGAAAGACAGGAAAAGTACACGGTGCAGACTGGCATGGAAAGATAGTAACCTTTTTATTATATGGAACTGCAGCGGTGCATATTATATGGTTCCACATTACACCTATGGTATCAGATCTGTTGATTGGTTTGTGCGCTATAATGATGGTCATATCAGTCGCTCTGTATATTATCCAGAATACCAGGACTCTTAAGGGAGAGACTGTATAAGCAATTTTATATTGCAATGACTAGAAAAATATTTAGGAGAAGATAGATTATTTGTATGAGAGGTCTAGAATATACAATATCAGGATTTGGAAAATTTCTTATTGTGATAGCAGTAAGTATTCTGGGAATTTCTTTATATAGAAAAATATAATAAAGGAAGTCAAAAAATAATGTTTTGGTGTACAGAACAGGATTTTTTGATTTTAGAAAGAAACACTTATCAAATTAGAATGCAGGCGTGTAAATGAGAAAATACATAACAAAAGCAAGTGAAAGAATAGGGGTAGAGAGTACATCCAGGGATGGAAAGAGGGCACAAGTTGTAAGTTATAGTACTTGTGAAAATTTTATAATCAGATTTTGTGATGGGAAAGAAATGAAGTTAAAAAATTGGAGATACTTTATTGAGGGAAACTTCAACTATGAAAAACATTTTAAAGCTCCAAGAAATAGAGAAGAGCGAATTGGCGAGAAAAAGGTAATGAATAATGGATTGACTGCTGAGGTTATTGAATACAGGGGGAGTCATGATATGGATATTTTGTTTGAAGATGGAGGAAAAAGAACGGGAGTATCCTGGCGGGATTTTTGTATCGGTAGTATTGCACATCCTACAATTCCTGGAGGAAATGTATCACAAAATGAATTGGTATTAAGATTTTATTTAGAGTCATTGGGGTTTGTTCGAATTCCACAACGTTCAAAGCGTTCTGACAGAGTTGGTTTAGAAGGGAAAGAGCTTGATTTATATAATGATAAGCTGAAAATAGCGATTGAGTATGATGGTGAATATTCTCATACTAAAAATAAAGATGATGAAGGAAAGAATAAAATAGTTGAAAAGTTGGGAATAAAACTTTATCGTTTTAGAGAACCGGGATGTTCTGGTGTTAGTGGAAGAGACTATATTTTAGAGGATAGTAGATTTATGTCAGCTTCATTGGAATGTTGCCTGAAAAGTTTTGTCAGAGATGTTCTCAAAAAGGATGATAAGTTTATAAACTTTGAGAAAGATAAACGTACAATAAAGGAATATGTATCAAATAATAAACGTGCAACGATTCATTTATATGAAAAGAAAAAAATGAATAATGGTATGGTTGCAGAAATCATTAAAATGTCTAGTTGTCGAAATATCACTGTACAGTTCGAGGATGGAGAAATTGTATATCATAAATGTTATCAAAGTTTTGTTAAAGGAAATATTTCACATCCCAAAGATACAAGTCTGGCAAAAAAGAATCAAAGATTAAATTTACGAAAACAAATGAAGAACGGGATGATGGCAGAAGTGATTGAATATAATTTGAGTAATGATATCAAAGTGAAGTTTGATAATGGAGAAATAGTAAAAACAAGATGGGAAAGATTTAGTACAGATAGTGTAGCAGTACCTTCCTGTTATGCAAGAAATCATATAGGGGATAAAAAAATTCAAAACAGAGGTAATGAGGAGGTGGAGATTATTGAAGTAAAAGATGCAAATCATATCACCGTTAAATTTAAAGATGGCACTATTGTGAAAGATAGAAAATATGAGGATTTTATTCACGGAGCTATAGGTAAACCTGGGATTCCGCAACTGAGGCGTACTTTGAAAAATGAACGGTTATGGACAGAGAAGATAATGAGAAATGGAATGAAAGCTAAAATAGTTAGATATGGTTCTGCAAATGATATTGATATTAAGTTTTCAAATGGAACAATAGTTCTGCATAAAACATATGCAAATTTCTGCTCTGGAAGTGTGGCATGTAAATAATGAGGAAAACAATTCGCAAATGTGCTCACTTGAGTCAGGAAGTGCTGATGAGAATATAGAAACAATGAAAGCGTATATGTGTAAGCAACGAGGAATGCACTTTGGTTCGAAGATTTCCAGAGAAGAAATTACAAAAAAAGTAAATCAGAGCAAATATGAAAAATACTGCTATATAACCAATAGGCTCAGAAGGGAACAATTCCCTCTGGGCCTTTTTAAATATTCCTCGAAAATTGAGAATTACATATGTTCAATTCTTTGTATTAGGTATATATTTTGAAAAGTTATCCGGTTATACTGACAATATCAAAAGGGAGAACTGTCAGAATGAGGTGAGCAGATGGATACAGCACAGAGAATAAGGTTAATTCGGATGATTGAAAAAATAGAGAAGAACCCAGAATTCAGTAGTAAAATCGGTGTGAGAAATACATCTGAGTTTGTATCAAGTAAACAATCAAAAAAATGAATGATTCAAATCATAACAGGAGTCAGAAGGAGTAGAATATGTTATCGTTACTATTTACTATATGCATGATCTGGTTTATTGGAAAATTTTTTATATTTGGTGTAAAAGCATCCTGGGGAATCTTAAAGTTGCTCTGTACAGTTGTATTTTTTCCGGTGATTTTGATAGGAATGGTTGTTGGTGGACTGATTTATATTGCATTTCCATTGTTGATCATCGGCGGAATCATTGCACTTATATCATCTAACTCATAAAAATACGAGGAGGGAAGAAATTATGGGATATGATATAGAAAAAGAGAAACGAGAAGCGATTGAAGCAGGACAACGAGCGTTAAGTAGTCTTCGGACAGCAAAAGAAAACCTGAACAGTGCAAAAAATTGGGGACTGGTGGATATGTTTGGCGGTGGATTCTTTTCTACGATGTTGAAACACTCCAAGATGGATCAGGCCAGACAAAATATGGAACAGGCGAAATATGATCTTCGTAATTTCAGTAGGGAATTAAATGATGTGAACATGGCTTGTAATCTGAACATCAATACTGGAGATTTCTTATCCTTTGCAGATTATTTTTTTGATGGATTTGTTGTGGATTGGATGGTGCAGGATCGAATCAATAATGCCAGACATCAGGTGGAAGAAGCTATCCGCAGAACGGAATACATCATAAACCAGTTACAGTATATGTAAAGGAAAGAGGCAGTGGACCATAAATAGGTTCGCTGCCTTGTTTTTCATACTTATTTCTGTTTCTTTTTTTCTTCTCTGAGCAATTCGATGTTTAGTCCCTGCTCTCCGGCTGTTTTATCAACCCAGAGATTCAGGGAATCTATTGCCAAAGAAATTTCATCCAGTTTGTTACTGATAAAAGCAAAATCCTTGATCTCATCATCGCTGATCTTACCGTCACGGGCAATCTGGATCAGACGTGTGGTAAGAGGATTAATCTCATTCAGACTGGCAATGGTTTCCAGGATTATATTGGATAAATCAGAAACTTCGACCTCCGGGACATAACGATGACCGATTTCGCATTTATGAGAGCAGTAATAATTGCAGAGATCCGGGCGCTTGTAAGCATCAGCCATCTGGATGATATCGTAAGGTGTGGGTTCCTGCATTTCATATTCAAACTTTTCAATTTTAGAATCAGAAACAGCAGTCATTTTTTCACTGGCTTCTGATCTGGTGAGACCGGCTTTTTCCCGGCAAATCTGATAAATTGTCTTATTTTCTCTCGTAGATTGTTTCCCCATGAGAATAACCTCCCTGTATATCGCGAACATGAGGATTATCAGGCATTAAGTCCACATGCTGTGCGTGTATTTCCTTTATAGATTTTATTATACTTGAAGCATCAGTAAACAACAAGATTATAAATGGATAGGAAGCCAGAAAGACTACTGGTTGCTGAAAATCGGTATAAAGAATTCAAAAAGTCAGGGAAAAAACCAAGTGATTTTTGCAAGGAAAATCTTAGAATGTCTGACGTAAAATCATATGATTACGTGTTTAATTATTTTTCTAATTCCGGGATTCTTGTGGAAGTAATAAAAGAGTATCATAGAACAGCTAAGATTCCAAAAGGTGAATATACGCTGCCCGATTTGTTCAAATAAAAAAATTGCCTGGTTCAGAAAAATAAAAGATAATTCAAGATGCGGAAACCCTTAAAAAATGGTGTGCTACCCGTCAAGTAGACAAATTAAATAACGAAAATTTTTTCTTCCCCGGTACAGTTTATGTACCGGGTTGTTTATGCAACGTTTTCTAGTTTTTGTTCATGGAATTCCAGTGGTGTAAGCACCCCAAGATTTCGTTGAACTCTTTTGTTTGTGTAATAATCTATGTATTTCTCTATGGCAAGCATTAATTCTTCTTTTGTTTTATACTTTTTGCCATAATACATTTCTTGCTTCATTAGTCCCCAGAATCCTTCCATAGGACCATTATCGATACATCTTGCCACGCGAGACATACTTTGTGTCATTCCAGCAGCTAAAATTCGCCGCCTAAATGCTTTCGAAGTATACTGATAGCCTCGATCACTATGAAATAGTGGTGTAGCTCCTGGATTCGCTGCCACAGCTTTGTCAAATGTATCAAAAACAAGAGGGTTATCATTTCTGGTGCTATATACAAAAGCGACAGGTCTCCTATCGCATAAATCAAGTATTACGCTTAAATATAGTTTACCTTTTTTATCGTCTTCTCCAACACCATATTTGAATTCTGATACATCTGTTACCCATTTCTGATTTATCATGTCCGATTTAAATTCTCTATTAAGGATATTTTCGGCAACATAAGCTGGATCAGATGCAGGTTTAGTACAACAATTATACCGATGCTTTATATATGACTGGATTTTCTTTTTGCGGCAAATCCTTAAAACACGTTTGTCATTAACAGCTATTTTATAATCATGTGCTAGAGTATCCCTTATACGTCTATAACCCATATCTGGATGTTCATCATGAATCTTTGTAATGGTATCGGCTATGCGTTCATTAAGATTATCATTATCACTATTTACATGACCTAGCCATTTATAATAGGCTGATCTAGCTATTCCAGCAAACTCGCATAACGCCGATATTGAGTATGTCTTATTTTCATCAGATAATTCTTTGATTGCAAGGTATTTTGTTGTATTGCGTGTCTTGGTCAGGTTCATCTCCTCTCTATTTCGTCGAGTTTTTTTAAGAAATCAATCTCCATTTGTTGCTGCTGTGTTTGAGCTTTTAGTAGTCGGTTTTCAGCTTTCAACTTTTCAATATCTGATAATTGAGAAATCGCTTTGTTCTTACCTCGTCGATCATATAATCCTTCGATTCCTTTATCTTTATATTTTCTAACCCATGCATAAACTTGTCCGTAGGAGCAACCATATTTATTCGCTGTAGAAGCATAATTACATCCCGTGTTTATGCATTCTTCGACAATGTTTATTCTTTCTTCAAGGGTTGTATTTTTTCTAGCACCGTTTTTAGCCATGAGATATACACCTTCTTTTCTGGAATTTGTTAAATCTTCATGGTTATTATACT
Organism: Bariatricus sp. TF06-38A; assembly: GCF_027690675.1. Taxonomy (NCBI): domain Bacteria; kingdom Bacillati; phylum Bacillota; class Clostridia; order Lachnospirales; family Lachnospiraceae; genus Bariatricus; species Bariatricus sp. TF06-38A. The sequence goes on along the minus strand of NZ_JAQFCE010000037.1, from coordinate 21,482 downwards.
GCTTAATCCATGTACGAACAGTACTTGGTGCATGAATTTTGTATTTTGCAGCTAAATCCTGACTCGTTATATTGCCTCCAAGATATTCAAGAACAATCTTCTTCTTAAATTCTGCAGAGTAATTACATAAATCAGCATTTTGCTTTTCTAGACCGTCTTCTCCAAATGTTTCGTATTTATGACCCCACCTGCGGATAATACTAGCCTCAATTCCATACTCTTTACCTAATTTCCAATAAGAGATTCCATCCTCAAGGTGTTTTTTTACGAGCTCAAGTTTCAACTCCTTACTATACTGTTTCCTAGACATAAAAATATGCTCCTCATATGATAGATTTTTGGATATTTCCATTGTCTACCATATGGGGAGCATATCAAAATCAAGGACTTCCGCACTTTTTTGTTTACAGAAAAATAATTTTGTAATCGCATACGCCAAATAGCAGAACACTAAGACGGAATCAATACACATGCACAATATCCGCTGGCAGGTTGAAAACAGTAGATGGTCAGAGTCTTGTCGATTTCCGGACTATAATCCTGCAGGATATGTTTATTGCCGTTTAACGCCACATCCGCATAAGTAACAAGCCATTTTTTATCTCCATTTTCAAAGACTTCATAAAAGGAACGATTCAACATTTCTGAAACGGGAATGCCCTCAACAACAGCCATTTCATCATTACAGTAACGAAATACAAAGTCTACTCCATGTCCCTCCGCATCAAATACAAGTTCAATAATACAAAAAGCAAGTGGCATATCATTGAGAAAGCTACAGCTATTAAATAATTGAAGTGAGCTGTCTTCTGAAACCTCCGAATAGTTCTGCGCATTTAAACCAAGTGCCTTACGGATTTGTTTGTGCTGACTCAGATTACGTTTTCTGCCTTGAAAGACAGCACCATCAGTCATTGTATAAAGTCCTTCGTCGGATATATGAACAATTTGATTTTTTCGAAGAACAACGCCCTTTGAGATATTTAGAAAATCTTCTTCCGGCAAGTAGAGCATAAGTTCTTTTATCGGGATTGTAGTTGCAAAGCTCTCTCCCGAGGAAAGCGTAATGATTGTGTGAGGATTCTGGCTGGTAAGGTAAAAAATATCTGAAATTTTGATATTTTTTCGTTCGAAATATAGTGGAACATTATAACACATAGATATTAATTTTTTAACTTGCCTTTTGAGAGAGGAGAAAATTCTTTTTTCAAAGGGCTTTTTCTATTTATGCGGATATTCGTAACTACAAGATAAAGCTCAAATTTCATATACTCTAAGTACATTGAAAAATTTGCTTCCAAGTACAAATTATATTTGCCGACAAAAGAAGAACTGAAAGCGGAGATTGAAACTCAAAAGGCAATGTTTTATCTTCAGCAGCAGGACAAGCGAAGCAAATAGAGAATTAACTGTAAAAAGTTAGAGCTCCATTTGTGTGTTCCATGGGCGCGCTCTAGCAGGTGCAAGACTAGAATACAAAAAATAGATTTGCGAATGAAAAGTGTGCTATAGTTATAAAAGATAAATCAGAAGAAGTCGGGAGGAAGAATGCAATGAAAGACGAAAAATCTAAAATAACAGCAGTTGCCATTGAAAAAATGATTGATTTTTATCAGGGGAATTTGAGAGATATCGAACATTTCCTGAAAGTATGGGCGTATGCAAAGACGATAGGGGAGCAGGAAAGTGTGGATGAAAACACACAGGGAATTCTTGAACTTGCAGCTGTGGTGCATGATATATCCTGTCCACTTTGCCGTGAAAAATATGGAAACACAAATGGTAAAAATCAGGAACTTGAAAGTGAACCGCTGGTAAAGGAGTTTTTTGAAGGAATGCCTGTATCAGGACAGAAAGTGGAGCGTATTATCTGGCTGGTCACACATCATCATACATACACCAATATAGATGGGATAGATTATCAGATTTTAATAGAGGCAGATTTTCTTGTAAATGCAAGTGAGAGTAATTTTTCAAAAGTGTCGATTGAAAATGCGAAATCCCGTATTTTTAAGACGGCAGCGGGATGCAGATTGTTGGAATCAATATTTTTAAGAGAAGAATAATAAAAAGCATTATATTGGAGAATAATTTATGGCACAATCAAAACAGGATGAACTATACAAAGCACTGCAACAGAAAGGCTATCCAGACAGCCTTTGCAGGGAAATTGCTTATAAACAGATGAACACAGATTATACAGCAACAAGAATGCTCGGCTATCTGTACCGCATATCAGATCCGCGACCGGAAGATGTGGTGGATGAGATGCTGGCAATTCTAAGCGATCGGAACGCAATTATCCAGAAAAAAGAATTGGAACATGCGCAGGCAACGATCAATAAGGTGTATCGCGAAGGCCTGTAAAAGGTGCTCAGATTAAATATACGGATGAAAACAGGGGAAAAGAAATGCTGAACGTAATAGAAATCAAAGACTTTAATGCGCCGGAATTGGATATTTATGCCAGGTGCACAGAAGCACGGCTTCTGAATAAAGATCACCCAGAAGAGGGAATGTTCATTGCGGAAAGTCCGAAGGTGATCGGCAGAGCGTTGGATGCAGGTTATGAGCCATTGTCTGTTCTTGTTGAAAAGAAGCAGATGGAAGAGAATGAAGAAACAATCCAGATTATGAACAGATTTGATGATACGAAAGTATCGATTTTTACAGCGGATTTTGAGGTGCTGACTAAATTGACAGGCTTCAAACTGACCAGAGGAATGCTTTGCGCAATGAGACGGAAACCGCTTCGAAAATTTCAGGATCTGTGCGATGGGATAAACAGAATCGCGATTCTTGAAAATGTGCAGAATCCGACAAATGTAGGAGCAATTTTCCGGTCTGCAGCGGCTCTTAATATGGAGGCGGTACTTCTGAGTCCGGGATGCAGTGATCCGCTTTACAGACGGGCTTCCAGGGTGAGTATGGGAACCGTATTTCAGATTCCGTGGACATTTATCCGGGATAGCAATGAAATGCGGTGCAAGCGGGAAGTAATCTGGCCAAAACAGGCGATTGCAGAATTGAAAAAGCTTGGCTATAAGACGGCAGCACTTGCGCTGACTGATGATTCGGTCAGCATCGATGATTCGGAACTGATGAAGGAAGAAAAGTTGGCAGTTATTCTTGGAAATGAAGGTGAAGGACTGGAAAACGAGACAATAGCGTTATGTGATTATACGGTTAAAATTCCGATGACACATGGTGTTGATTCGCTGAATGTGGCAGCGGCGAGTGCGGTGGCATTCTGGCAGCTTGGGAAAATAATTCTGTAATGGTAACCGTATTGCATTAGATGACACGAAGGAGGAAAGAGATTTGACAGAACGTTTTCAGAAGATTGATGCAGCAATCGTAGAGTCGAATGCAAAAACGTAGAATTTACACCTTTGGAAGATATGATATTTTTACAGTACTGCTGTCAGAAGGAAATACAACCATAACATCATTGTGTGAAAGAGTAAATTCCACCGCCCAGTTTTGTAAATTGTTGAAAGAAATATATTGTTATATGATTACGTAAGTGATATACTTAAGCATAAGAGAACCGTGTAAAATTACAGTTTGCTTTTTGCACGGTTTTCTTTATACTAGATGGTTAGTTAAAACTAACACAATGAAAGTATGAAAGATTATAGAATAACATATATTAGGTATTAGGCAATATAATCAATAAGCTATAGAACTAATACTATACCGCTGAAGATAATTATTTTTGCCAATGAATTTTTTCGAGCATATATGGAAGGAAAATATAATGCGAATAAATATTTTTGAAGGTATACTGATTCCGTTTGTTGGAACAACGCTAGGTGCAGCATGCGTGTTTTTTATGAGAAAAACACTTAGCAAGTTACTGCAACGTGCACTTGCAGGGTTTGCAGCAGGTATAATGGTTGCTGCTTCAATCTGGAGTCTTCTGATTCCGGCAATTAAACAATCTGAGAATATGGGAACTTTATCGTTTGTTCCGGCAGTTGTTGGGTTCTGGATTGGTATATTGTTTTTACGCGCACTTGATCATTTGATTCCACATCTTCATGTTGGAAGTGATCAGGCAGAGGGACCGAAAAGCAAACTTGGCCGTACTACGATGATGGTGTTGGCAGTTACATTACATAACATCCCTGAAGGTATGGCAGTTGGTGTAATGTATGCTGGATTTCTTGCTGAAAATGCACAGATTACAGCAACAAGTGCACTTGCTTTATCACTTGGAATTGCTATCCAGAATTTTCCAGAAGGAGCGATTATATCCATGCCGCTTAGGGCAGAGGGTGAAAGTAAGAGAAAGGCATTTCTGGGAGGTGTACTTTCAGGAGTCGTTGAACCGATTGGAGCAGTAATGACGATTCTTGTCGCACAGCTGGTAATCCCGGCATTACCATATTTACTCAGCTTTGCAGCAGGAGCCATGTTATATGTCGTGGTTGAAGAACTAATTCCGGAAATGTCTCAGGGACAGAACTCGAATATCGGTACGCTTTTCTTTGCACTTGGATTTACTTTGATGATGATCTTGGATGTGGCACTGGGGTAAGAGGAGAGGAATGATTCTTATGAGAATATTGATTTATGGTGCTGGTGTGATCGGCTCCTTGTATGCAGCTTTATTTGCAGAAGCCGGTTATGATACAAGTATTTATGCCAGAGGAAAAAGATTTGAGGCTTTAAGAAATAATGGATTGCTATATAAGAAAAATCAGGAAGTAATAAAGGCAGAAATTAGGATTCTTGGAGAACTACCAAACGATGATATTTATGATTTTGTCTTGCTTACTGTCCGGGAAAACCAGCTGTATGAAGCACTGATTGAATTGAAAAATAATAAAAGTAATACGATTATTACAATGATAAATTCACTGGACAGTTACAATAAATGGGAAGACATTGTCGGAAAAGGAAGAATATTACCGGCTTTTCCAGGAGCAGGCGGAAGTATAAATGATGATGGTATCCTTGATGCAGCACTCACTCCAAGGTTGATTCAGCCGACAACATTTGCAGAAATATCAGGAAATAAATCCGAAAGAACTAAGCAGTTTTCAGAGATATTGAGGCATGCTCATATACCATACCAGAAAGTAACGGATATGCATCTATGGCAGCTTTGTCATCTTGCTATGGTGGTACCGATTGCGGATGCGTATTATGAATCAGACGATCCGGAGAAAGTGGAAAAAGAATGGAAAATTATGAGGAAAACAGCGGAAAGGCTGAAAAGAAATTTTAACTTTTTGCGAAAACAAAAGGGTAAACTGTCACCATGGAAAATGAATATTTTTCGCTTTTTGCCATTGTCATTTCTGACGATTATGCTGGCAGTTACATTTGGAAGTAGTTTTGGAGATAAATTTATGTATCAACATGCTATGAAGGCACCAGATGAAATGAGGGAATTGCATAAGCAGTTTTATGCTTATATGAAAAAAATGAAGAAATGCGGATGCAAGGCGAAAAAGGCACAGTGATTGGAGAAAAAAGCATGAAAAATGAAGAATATAAAAAATTGTCAATTAAAGAGTTTACAAAAGCAGCAGGAAGATATGAAAGTAGCTATGCTGGTATTTACGAAATGTGCAAGAAAGATTATCCGGATATTCTGGAAGAATTAGAGAAGGAGCCATTTAGAGATTTATTAGATGCAGGCTGTGGGCCTGCTCCGATGATTTCTTTATTAGCAGAAAAATATCCAGATCGACATTATACAGGACTGGATCTGACTCCTGCCATGATTGAACAGGCAAAAAAGAAAAATATTTCAAATGCAACATTTGTTGTAGGAGACTGTGAGAACTTTCCTTTTGAAAAGGATTCATTTGATGCAATTATTTGTTCTATGAGCTTCCATCATTATCCGGATCCACAGGCATTTTTTGACAGTGTGAAAAGATGTCTTCGCCCAAATGGAAGATTGATACTGAGAGATGTGACCAGTGACAATAAAGTATTGGTATGGCTAATGAATACATTGGAAATGCCGTTGGCAAATATATGCGGACATGGAGATGTCCAAGTGCCAACAAGAGATGTGGTCATAAAATGTTGCAAAAAAGCAGGATTAAAAGTAGAAAAATTTGAAATTCGTAAAGGTATGCGAATGCATTGTGTTGTGAGAAAACCTATGGGAAAGGCGATAGGAAATGAAAGATAAGTATCTTAGGGAAACACGAATGGTTGACTTTTCTAATCCGGCAATTCAAAAACTTATTCAAAATATGAAATGGAAGGAAATGGGTGAATTTGAAAGGATTAAGGCAATCTACAACTATGTAAGAGATGATGTTTTATTTGGATATAATATTGATGACGGAATTTCAGCTTCAAAAGTACTTGCAGATGGTTATGGACAATGTAATACAAAAGGAACTTTATTTATGGCACTTTTACGTGCCTGCAATATTCCATGCAGAGTACATGGTTTTACGATTGATAAAAGATTGCAGAAAGGGGCTATGACCGGGTTTGTTTACCGTAATGCTCCCAAAAGTATTTTCCATAGCTGGGTAGAAATTAATTTCGAAAATCAGTGGTACGAACTGGAAGCTTTCATTTTGGATAAAACCTACATAAAGAAGTTACAGGAACAAAATTCGGAATGTACAGGTGCATTTTGCGGTTATGGAGTAGCAGTCAAGGATTTCAGAAATCTCATTATTGAGTTTGATAGGAACAATACTTATATTCAGAGCGAGGGAATCAATCAGGATTTTGGTGTTTATGATTGTCCAGATGAACTGTTGAAGGAACATCATCAAGAAATTTCAGCCTTTAAAGCATTTGTTTATAGACATATTGGAAGACACCTAATGAATCGTAATGTCAGGAAGATTAGAGAACGATAGTTTTAAGCTTTTAGGACAATATGTAGAATATTTTGCATAATCATCTGCTACAATTAATTTTACCTTAAAAGATTCAAAATCCGGCACAACAGCAATGACGCCTCTGGAAGGGGAATCGATTCCGTCATAGTCCAAATCAGCCACTTTACTTTTACTGATCAGTGTCCCAGACTGATATTCAGATACATAAATGGTGAGTGTTTTAAATTCATCTTTTGTAAAATAATGAAAAAGATATGCGCCGTCTGTTCCGGATAATAATTCTGCTGTTTTCATCTCAGTACTTGTCTGATCAACTGCGGTAATATAATTTTTTTAAATTTTTTTGTTTCTTTTTACTCTCTTTTGTAATCTGAATAAGATTGCTGTCTGATTTTTCAATTACATTTTCAGCACCGATATCTTCACCTGCAAGAAATTCATTAATGCTGATTCTAAGTATGCTGCACAATTCCATATAAATTGACACGTCCGGCAGGCATATGCCTCGTTCCCATTTAGAAACGAACACCCCTTATGAGTAGAATGCGTTGAGTATTTGAGTTCTGGCTGAATTAGTGATAGATTAGGACGCAAGAGTTGATTGACGTTGGATAATGCTCCATAATATAATGAAAAGAAAAGAATAAAAGGCAGATATCTATGCCTGGATAGATGGAGAAGAACCTATGGAGAAAAAAAGAGGAATTGATTCGTTTACACTACATATTCTGGCAATGCTGTTTATGTTATGTGATCATTTGTGGGCGACACTATTTCCAGCACAGGAATGGATGACATGCGTAGGAAGACTTGCTTTTCCGATTTTCGCATTTATGATCGCAGAAGGATGCTATTATACTTCGAATGTGAAAAAATACATGCTGCGTCTTTTTCTATTTGCCATAATTTCAGAAATACCATTTAACCTGATTATGGGAAGTTCTGTATTTTACCCGTTTCATCAAAATGTACTATGGACTTTTTTATTAGGGGTGTTATCGATACAGATCATTGAAAAGGCAAAGAAGAAACAAAAGAAATGGATATCGTTTTTTGTGGTTTGCCTCGTGCTTTTGATGGATTTTCTGCTTGGAACCGTAACCATGGTAGATTACAATGCTGCAGGAATACTGACGGTATTGCTTTTTTATTTTTTTCGCAAGAAAACCTGGATTTCTTTTGCGGCACAGCTTGTCGGGCTGTATTATTTGAATGTAGTTATGCTGGGGAATCTGTATTATCCGGTAACGATTCTGGGACATTATTTTGAGATTGCACAGCAGAGCTTTGCACTGTTGGCACTGATTCCAATCTGGTTATATCATGGAGAGCAGGGGTACCATAGCAAGTGGTTCAAGTATTTCTGTTATGCGTTTTATCCGGTGCACCTTCTTATCTTGGTTGTTATTTGGCAATGGCGTATTCGGTAATAGATCAGCAGCGGAAATTCTGGATAAATTATTATAGAAAGTGATGGGGAAAAGAATGCAGACTTATACTTATGTTTCAAAAGGAAAATTTGAATTAATGGAAAAGCCAAAGCCTGTGCTGATGCATGAAAGAGATGCCATTGTAAAGGTGACACTTGCCAGCATTTGTTCCAGTGACCTGCACATTAAGCATGGAAGCGTTCCACGGGCAGTGCCGGGGATTACAGTCGGTCATGAGATGGTTGGAATTGTGGAAGAAGTCGGAACTGCTGTGAAGAATGTGAAGCCAGGAGACCGGGTGACGGTAAATGTAGAAACTTTTTGTGGAGAATGTTTTTTCTGCAAGAAAGGTTATGTGAATAACTGTACCGATGAAAATGGCGGCTGGGCTCTTGGATGCCGTATCGATGGCGGTCAGGCAGAATATGTCCGCGTACCATTTGCAGATCAGGGGCTGAATAAGATTCCGGATAAAGTTACGGACAGACAGGCGTTATTTGTAGGAGATGTACTTGCCACCGGTTACTGGGCAGCACGTATTTCCGAGATCACTGAGGATGACACGGTGCTGATCATTGGAGCCGGTCCTACAGGTATCTGTACCTTACTGTCTGTTATGCTGAAAAATCCGAAGCGGATCATCATGTGTGAAAAAGACGAAAAGCGTATGCACTTTATCAGGGAACATTATCCGGAAGTTCTTACAGTTTCGCCGGAAGAATGTTTTGATTTTGTTCAGGCAAACAGCGAGCATGGTGGAGCGGATGTTGTTCTTGAAGTTGCAGGAGCAGAATCTACTTTCCGTCTTGCATGGGAATGCGCAAGGCCAAATGCAATCGTGACGGTGGTGGCACTTTACGATAAAGCCCAGACGTTACCTCTGCCGGATATGTATGGAAAGAATCTGACTTTTAAAACAGGAGGAGTAGACGGTTGTGATTGTGAAGAAACGCTGAGACTGATCGCGGAAGGTAAGATCAACACGGAACCACTGATCACACACACCTATCCACTTAGCAGAATCGAAGAAGCCTATGAACTTTTTGAAAATAAGAGGAACGGCGTGATCAAGGTGGCGGTAGAATGTTAAATATAATAGAAATAAAAGATGCCACAGAGTAAGATTTTAATGAAAGCGATTGAATTTGATATATCAGAAATAGAATGAAAATTCATGTAGAAGACTTGATGTTATATCATTCAGCACCATCAAAGCTTTCGGAAGCAACGTTGTATTCACAGAACGCACCGATGAATCATGAAATGAACGATACAGCAAAGAAGCAGTATAATTTACTTCTTGATATAATTGATTTGTGTGCGATTTATTATTAAAGGTAAAGATATAGATGATGCCTGGGACGCAATATGATAGAATGGTTACAAGAAAAATTTGTAGGAATATAAAGATATGGAATTAAGATTATTACGCTATTTTTTAACAGTAGCAAAAGAACAGAGCTTTACAAAAGCAGCAGAACAATTGCATATTACCCAGCCAACGCTATCCAGACAAATGGCGGCATTTGAAGAGGACCTGGGAATAACATTATTTATTCGAAACGGGAAGAAAATATCGCTCACTGATGAAGGAATTTTATTAAAAAGGCGTGCCTTGGAGATTCTTAATCTTGAGGAAAGGACGCTTGAGGAACTGAAAGGAAAAGAAGAGGTTGTAGAGAGCACGATAACCATTGGATGCGGTGAATTTGCAGCAGTGGAGACATTGGCGAAGATATGTAAAACATATAAAGAAAAATATCCGCTGGTTCAGATTGTATTGCATACTGCAACAGCAGATGCAGTGTATGAGATGATGAACAAAGGACTTGTAGATATTGCATTATTCATGGAGCCGGTGGACACCGAAGGGCTGGATTATATCCGGATCACAGATTGCGATCACTGGTGTGTCGGAATGCGGCCGGATGATCCACTGGCAGAAAAAGAGTTTATAAAAAAAGAAGATCTTATTGGAAAGCCCTTGATCCTGCCGGAAAGAATGAACGTTCAAAGTGAACTTGCCAACTGGTTTGGGAAAGACTTTTCAAAATTACAGATTGCTTTTACGAGTAATCTTGGAACGAATGCCGGAGTTATGGCGGCAAATGGACTGGGGTATCCAATTTCAATTGAGGGTGCTGCAAAGTATTGGCGAGAGGATATTCTTGTACAGCGAAGAATTTCTCCTGAAATCATGACCAGTACGGTGATTGCCTGGCGACGGAATATCCCATATTCTTTGGCAGTACGTAAAATGATCGAGGAGATTAATGCTTTTCAGGCATAAAACAAAATTCAATATAAGCATTAGACATAATGAAGCGATAGAGCTTAAAATAGATGTGTAAGATGAATGTAAATCTTATACATCTATTTTTTTGTGAAAAATACGTATAGAAAGGGGCTTTTTATTATGAGTAAAAAATTAGTGGCATTTTTCAGTGCAAGCGGAACAACAAAAAAAGTAGCACAGATGATCGCAGAGGAAGCAAAAGCGGATTTGTTTGAGATTGAGCCGAAAGTTCCATATACAAAGCTTGATCTTGACTGGATGAATAAAAAATCCAGAAGCAGTGTGGAAATGAGTGATAAAAAATATAGACCGGCGATTATGAAAAAAGAGATGGATATGAGTTCTTATGACGAGATCCTTCTGGGATTCCCAATCTGGTGGTATGTGGCTCCGACAATCATCAATACATTTTTAGAAACTTACGATTTCAGTGGTAAAAAGATTGTGCTTTTTGCAACATCCGGAGGAAGTGGATTTGGGAACACTGTGAAAGAATTGCAGTCATCTGCATCAGACGCAGTTATTACAGAAGGCAGACTGTTAAATTGTGGAACGAAACAGGAAATCACTGAATGGGTAAACTCTTTATAAATAACAGCGTTATGGAGGTATACAGAATATGGGAAAAATAGTACAGACAGCAGGGAGAAATACACTTGGTGAATTCGCACCGGAATTTGCACATTTTAATGATGATGTACTTTTCGGCGAAAACTGGAATAACCAGGACATCGACGTAAAAACAAGAAGCATTATTACAGTGGTTGCTCTGATGGCTTCCGGAATTACGGATTCTTCTTTAAAATATCATCTTCAAAATGCAAAAAATCATGGTGTAACACAAAAAGAGATTGCTGCAGTGATCACACATGTCGCATTTTATGCAGGTTGGCCAAAAGCATGGGCTGTTTTTAATCTTGCAAAGGAAGTGTGGGAAACAGGCGAAGGAGATTTGTCATACGAAGAGGAAGCGATGCGGGCGCATGCAAAAAAGATGGTATTTCCAATTGGTGCACCAAACGATGGCTTTGCACAGTATTTTTCGGGCAGAAGTTTTCTTGCACCGATTTCTACTTCTCAGGTTGGAATTTTCAATGTGACATTCGAACCAGGATGCAGAAATAACTGGCATATCCATCATGCAAAAAGTGGAGGCGGACAGATTCTGGTATGCGTTGCCGGAAGAGGATATTATCAGGTAGAAGGTAAAGAAGCTGTAGAAATGAAGCCAGGTGACTGCATCAATATTCCTATAGGTGTTAAACACTGGCATGGTGCTGCACCGGATGAATGGTTTTCTCATCTGGCAATAGAGGTTCCGGGCGAAAATGGTTCTAATGAATGGCTTGAACCGGTAAGTGATGAAGAATATGGGAAATTACAATAGGCAGGGGAATGAAATGTTTGATAACAGTATTGTATTGAACATTCTGTACTAAAATGTGCGCGATTCCACTAATATCATGAACTTATGGGAACGTATTGCGGATACTTTGTGAACTTTATCCTGATACAATGATTATGCTGATGAAAGAGGGCATAGATAACTGAATACAAGAAAGAGACGAAAGCCTCAGTAGTTAAGAAAAACTACCGGGGCTTTTTTTCGTGCCCGAATTTCTCAGCCAATAACTGCGGATATGTCGACATTTCAAGCACCATATAAAGCAGTGTTGGTATCTTTGTATGAATATGCTATACAAAGTGAAAATGAAAAGCTTTGTGGCAAAATCAAAGAAGTATTTGACCTTCAGTTTGATGATTTACCAAACAGATTCAGAAGGCTTGGATTGGATGACAGTCTGGTATGCCCTTCTTATGTCATTAATACATCTTTTTTACAAGAGAAAATAAAGAGGACAAGAGATGAAAATCCGGAACTTCGTTATCATGAAGATAATGAGGAGTATTTAATCAGGAAAACAAAGAAACAATATACGCTCTCGATCCGGTGGAGGAATGGGAGACATGTAAAAATTAATTTTTAAATAATGAATGCAAAAAAAACATTAACGAAATTTGAGAATTAATATTGTTAAAAAATACTAATTGACAATTTCAAAGTGAATGATATACTAAATACATAAAAACGTTTGCGCAAACGTTTATCTACAGAAAGTTCAATCAGGAGGAGAAAAAATGCAGAAAAATAATATGTCTTTTTTAAAAAATCTTACAACAGTAGCAGATGCAAGAACTGCCAGAGCTTCAAGCTGGGATCAGAGTGGCAGAAATAAAGATTACTGGCTTGTAAATGCAGGGGATACAGCGGTTATGGCGGACGTTGAAGGACCAGGTTGCATCAATCATATCTGGGTAACGACTTTTTGCAGAGAAATTCTCGGACCGTCTATTCAGCATCCGGTTTTAAGTGGCTCTGTTGCACCGGTAACTGAAATGGAAAATGCGGAAGGCGTTAACTGGGAAATCAATGATCCGGATTATTACCGTAAGGTCCTGATTCGTATGACCTGGGATGATTTTGATGGTCCCAGTGTGCTGGCACCGCTGGGAGATTTCTTCTGTATTGGTCATTCTATGCCGTCAAGTTTTTCGTCAATTCCTTTTAATGTATCTTCAAGACCGTGTGAGGAACTGACTTTTGGTGGAACGGCTTCCATGAACTGCTATTTTCCGATGCCGTTTAACAAACGGGCCAAAATAGAAGTTATCAATGAAAATGAAAGACCGCTTGGATTGTTTTTCCATATTGATTATGAACTTTATCACGAAGAGACTCCGGATATTGCTTATTTTCAGGCAGCATGGAGACGTGATATGCCATGCAGTGGCTGGGGAAATGATCTTTGCGTAAACTCTCCGGAAGTAAACAGTGTTCCTAATTTTGACGGTAAAGAGAATTTCCTGATGCTGGATACAAAAGGCCGTGGTCATTATGTTGGTTGTAATCTTTCTGTGCTTCATTTCCAGGGCAGCTGGTGGGGCGAAGGCGATGACATGATTTTGATTGATGATGAAGAAGAACCAAGTATTAATGGAACTGGTGCAGAGGATTATTTTAACCATGCATGGGGAATGCAGAGAAATCAGTCACCTTATAATGGTACGATTATGCATGACGGAGATACAAAAGGTTATCAGGTATCCTATAGATTCCATCTTACAGATCCGATCCATTTTAAAAAGCATATTCAGATCAGCATGGAACATGGTCATGCAAATCATCTGTCAGATGACTGGTCATGCACAGCGTACTGGTATCAGGCAGCTCCTGTTACTTCAGTAACGATTCAGCCGGTAGAAGAGAGAATTCCGCTTAAGAGAACTTTTGATATTCCGAAACCGGCTCATCAGGTAGAACTTACACCGGAGATGCAGGAAGCTTACAGAAGCAGAAATGAAAGAATGGAAAAATTTAAAGTTGAAAAGGCTGAACAGATCAGACTCAATGCAGCAAGAACAGCACCGTCAGAAACTGGAAACAAAGAACTGGCACATAAAGTAAAGAAAGAATTTGATAAAGAAAAATAAATAAGCACGTGTGTAGCAAAAGGAGGGGCTTTTTATGAATTTAAAAAAATTTTTATCAATGATTATGGTTTTGAGTATGACAGCAGCGGTATTTACCGGATGTGGAAGCAGTTCAGACAGTACATCAGATGACAGTGCAGTAGCTGGAAAAAAAGGAACAGAAAATAATACCGGTGAAGAGGATTCTTCAGAGGGCGATAAAGAAAAACTTACTTTCTGGGATTTCCATACAGGAACTGAGGCAGATGTTATTCAGGATATGGTAAATGCATATAATCAGTCACAGGATAAAGTCAAGGTTGAATATTCAAGTGTCAATCAGACAGATTATACGACAACACTTGTGACAACCGCATATGCAAATGGCGAATGCCCTGATATCCTCTGGGTGGAACCGGCGACTTTTAAAAAATTCTCGGATGCGGAAATGCTTGCAGATCTTTCTTCTTATTATACGGATGATCTGAAAAAAGATATTCTTCCGTCGTTTCTTGAAGCGGCAAGCGGAGATGACGGAAAAATCTATACACTGCCATTTGAGTGTGAAACCCTTGGACTGTTTTATGATGCAGATGCACTTGAAGAAGAAGGTATTGAACCACCGAAAACATGGGAAGAACTGAAAAGTGCAGCTGAAAAACTCACAACAAAAGACAGATACGGAATTGTTCTTCCGGTAGAAAAAACAGCATATACGTTGTTTAACTGGTGGCCATTTATGTGGATGGATGATGCAGACATTTATGATGCTGATGGAAATGTAACGGCCGGCAAAGACAGCATGGCAGATGCTCTTGATTTCTGGGGTTCATTTTATCAGAATGAATACTGCCCGTCATCATTACAGAACGGACCATGGAGTATTGATAATGTTGCAAATGGCGTCGCAGCTATGCAGATTGGCGGAACATATATGATAAATGCAGCAGAAGAATACAACAAAGATGGGCATAATATTGGAGTTGTACCACTTCCGTCACCGAAGGGAAAAGATCCTGTAACTGTTGCAGGAGGTCAGATGATGGCAGTTTCCAGCCAGAGCAAAGATGTTGATGCAGCAGCTGACTTTATTTTCTGGTGCTTTGGAAGTGATGATACAACTTATGTCACAAAATGGTGTACAGAAGCCAAATTTGCATATCCGGCGCGCCAGTCTGTAATTGAAGAAAATAAAGAACTTTTTCAGGAAGGCATGAAGGCAATATTCACCGAATTTTATGATACGGCAAGACCTGAACCACAGTATTCATCTGAAGTAACTGATATTATGGGAGATACATTGCAGTCTGTGATGTTTGGCGGAAGTTCAGGAGCGGATGCGGCACAGTTGGCACAGGAACAGATTGAGGCATTAAACTAAAATATTAAATCAAGAGGTAGAATTATGAAGCAGAAAGGAAAAATGTCCGGTAAAAAATTGAAACAGATGTTTGTAACATATACATTTGTTCTTCCTGATTTTATTGGTCTTCTGGTTTTTATTATCATACCAATCATATATTCATTTTATATGAGCCTATATGACTGGAACTTCGCTAACATTAAGCAATTTATCGGAATACAGAATTATGTCACAATGTTTAGTGACTCTGAATGGTGGCAGTCTCTGGGAAGAACTTTTAAATTAACTTTACTGTATGTTCCGGCATTATTTATATTATCAATATTATTTGCAGTTTTGATTAACTATGTCAAAAACGAAAAAGCTGCCGGATTTGTAAAAACAGCTTTTCTGCTTCCATATTCTATCACATCTGTAATTGCAAGCTGTCTGTGGATGTTTCTTTATATGGACAGAAGTGGATTTATCAATGTATTTCTGAAGGCCTTTGGACTGAAAGGAGAAAAGTTTCTGGGATCTACTTCTCAGGCAATGGTTTGCATTGCAGTTGTTTTGATATGGATTAATCTGGGTTATAATATTATTCTTTTTCTATCAGCAATAAAAGATATACCTTACAGCTATTATGAAGCAGCAAAACTGGATGGAGCAAATTCCTGGCAGACTTTCTGGAAGATAACGTTTCCGCTATTAAAGCCAACCAGCGTTTTTGTACTGATCACATCAGTGATTGCATCGTTCCAGTGTCTGGATCTTATCATGGTAATGACCGGGGGTGGACCGGCAAAATCGACAGAAGTTGCCAGTCTGTATATATACAAACAGTCATTTGAAATGATGAAGGCTGGATATGGAGCCGGATTGTCAGTTGTAATGTTTCTAATTTTGACAGTGCTTGCCGTTATTATGTTAAAAATAAATGGAAAGGAGGAATGATGATATGAAGAAAAAAACAAATAACATACTTGCAGTAATTCTTATAATATTGGGAATTGTAATGTTGTTTCCGATTTACATTTTATTTATGGTAAGTTTCAGAAATGAAAAAACTGTTTTTGTAGGATCACTGATCACAGCATCTCCTTCTTTTGAAAGTATAAAATCAGCGATAACACCGGATTTTCTTGTTGCAATCGGTAATTCATTCCTTATTGCAGTAGCAGTTACGATTATTGCTTTAATTCTTCATTCAATGTGTGGATACGCATTTGCAAGAATGAATTTTCCGGGGAAAAAGCCAATGTTTACAGTGATCATCAGTACTTTGATGATTCCGGTATCGTCTATTCTTGTACCTTTGTTTATGATATGTAAACAATTAGGAATTACAAACAGTTATGCTGGAATTCTGTTACCGGCATTGTTTAATGCTTATGGTATATTTCTGTTCAGACAGTTTTATATGAGTTTCCCTGCGGATCTTGAAGAGGCTGCAAAACTCGACGGATGTTCTACATACAGAATGTTTTTTACAATCATATTTCCGCTTTCACGACCAATTATTATCCCACTGAGTATTGCTTTTTTCCTGGGGAACTGGAACAATTACCTGTGGCCGTTGATTGTAAATAAGAAACCGGAATATCGAACAGTTATGGTTTATCTTGCTAACATGGTAGGCGGCTATAATACTAAGTGGAATGTGGTTATTGCAAGTGCAATGCTTGCATGCCTTCCGGTATTCTTGATATCACTTCTTTTGCAAAGTCACCTGCAGAACAGTATAAAAATGTCTGGCATCAAATAGGAGGGAAAACTTGTGAAAATCAGAGAAAGTTATGGAAGCAGGCGGTATGAAGAAGAATACAGGGCAGCTCTGGAAAAGTCAGTACATTATTTCAGACAGAACAGCTGTATTACAGAACTCAGAAAAATGGGTTATGCTCAGACGAAACTGCAGGTAGAATATGAAGCAGAAGAGTACGGAAAGAGTGAAATCTGCTGTCTAGATGCAGAAACAAATACTTTTTTTAATTCAGAATCTGCAGAAAAATTTATTGCAGAAAATGATCTTTCGAAGTGTGAAAATGTAAACATTTATGGTGATATCAGGCAAATCTATTGCTTTGGATACGATGATAAAAAAGTGGTTTACGCATTGACAGAGTCTGATGGTATGCAGAACTACATCACGATTCCCTATATTTCGGGAGAAAACGGGGAATTTTGTACAGATATTTCTTCTCACAGGATCTGGAAGCGTGAATTTAGCGAAAAAACATCAAATTTGGATTGTGCACTGAGATTTCGTATAGCACCGGATACATGGCCGAATATAAAAATCAAAGAGGCAGACATGTCTCCCGATGATATTTTTGCACATGCTTATGAAGCCATATTTAACATGGAAATAAACAGTGAAAAACAGGTTGAAATTCAACTTCCATATCAAAAACTTTGCTGGAATTCTGAGAAAAAAGTGCTTACATGTGGAAAGTATCAGATGGAAATAAAATGCGATAAGAAACTGTCTTTTGTCACTATATTTGATCAGTATCTGACGGAAATAATCGCAGATAACAAAGTATTGGTACTGCTAAATAATCTGACTAATAAAGCAAAAGAAATCAGTGTTATTGATATTAGTGGAAATCTTGGGAAAATCCGAGTAGGCGAAGACAATGATCCACATATTCAAGTAGAAACGGATAAAGATACAGAGACTGAGATTGTTGTATATGGACTCAGAGGACTGGCATACAGTAAAGATGCGACAGAAGCATTGCGAAGAAAAAAGAAAGAGGACAGGCTTATTTTCGCAAATGATAAATTCAAAGTTTTCGATAACCATGTTGAAGACAGCTGTTATGGTAGACCAGATGCTTATATCATCAGTCCGGAGGAAATTGTGTCAGCAGACAGGATTCTTGAAGAATTTCAGTGGAGAAAAACGAAATGGGGCGACATGACAAGAAAGTCATGGAGAACTGATAAGTGGACCGCAGATCTGTCACTGAAAAAATATCCGACACTGAAATCTGCTTCAGATATTCTTTCAGCAACATGGAATCTGGCGATGACAGTCTTCGATCGTTGTACGAATGGTGGCTATGCACTCCCTGGGCAGGAGCATCTGTGGCAGGCAGGACTCTTTCAGTGCAAAGGTGAAGGGTTTGGAGTCTGGCTCAGAGACTCTGTACATATAGCAATGCGTGGCGGAAACCTGATCGATCCGGAAACAGCAGGACGCTCACTCTTGTATGCTGTAAAAAAAGGATTTGACAATGGAAGTGACGGACCGGCAATGGGGGCTGTTGGATTGTGGGATTATTATCTGGCTACAGGTGACAGAAGTGCACTTGAAGAGGGATATGAAACACTGTTAGAAACAATGACAGAAATTGAAAACAGATATAATGAGGAAAAAGGTCTTGTACGTGCAGAACAGTCTACTTCTAATGATGCGTTCCCTGAACCGGAAAATGCAGGATATTCACTTGGCAGTGAATGTTATTATATGAAAGCATATGATTCTATGGCCAAAATAGAAAAGCTTTTGCATGGAGAAAATGAAAAATCCAAAAAATGGAGTAAGATTTCCGAACAATTATGTGAAAAAATCCGTGAAGAATACTGGAATGATGAGGCAGGATACTTTACAAGTGGTCCAAAAGGCAGTGAAGCATATGAAAATCAGATATGGGAGACTTCCGGTGAGGAAGCCGCTCTGTGGGATAAGTTCCATATTGCAACACCGGAGCAGAAAAGAGAAATCCTGAACAGTGGAATACATACTGCAATGACTCCATATGGAATACGTTTGTTTCCTCATCGCAAAGAGCATAATCATTTTGTAGGACCAGTCTGGCCGGTGTGGGAATCAGGATTTGCTTCTGCTGCGGCTGAATCGCAGAATAAAGAATTATTGCTGACTATGATTGCACAGCAGATGAGAACAGCTGTTTTGCATAAAAATTTCCATGAAGTTCTTGAAGCGGATACAGGAAAATCCTGGAGATGGCCCGGACAACTTTGGCATGCTTGCGGGTTTGCAGCTCAGATTTTATATGGTGTTTTCGGAATTAGTTATGATGAACAGGGCATGAGATTTAATCCGTGTGTTCCAGAAATATTTAAAGAGATTGAAATACAGAATCTGAATTATCAATCGGCAAAATTAACTGTTAAAATAAGTGGAACTGGAACTGTCGAATGTGTTATACTGGATGATGAAAAGGTTGATTTTATACCATATAGTCTGACAGGAAATCATATAGTCCATATAAAATTAACAGAAACAGAGAGTGAATGTATATGAAAGCAAAGATTACAGATGTGGCTCAAAAAGCCAATGTTTCTATATCTACAGTGTCGCATGTGTTGAATCATACACGTTTTGTATCCGAAGAGACCAGAAAAAAAGTCATGGATGCAGTAGAAGAATTGGGGTATTCACCAGATGCGTCTGGCAGGACTTTTCGTACCGGAAAAAAAATGATGATAGGACTTGTTGTACCGGATATTACAAACTCTGTTTTTGCTGCACTTATTGAAGATGTAGATGATGTGATATCAAAGCAGGGATACAATCTGGTCATTTCCAATACAAGGGACTGCCTCAAGATGGAAAAACAGGCACTGAGAAATCTGGCTTCGGGGGTCGTAGATGGGATTGTAATTGCTTCTACATCAGAAGATTTTCAGACAATAAAGAGGCAGATACCGGACAAATTCCCAATGATATTTATGGATCGGGTGCTCCCGGACAGAAATTATGACAGTGTTATTCTTGACTGTCAGGAGGCAACTGCAAAGATGCTGGAAGAAATGATCCAAAATGGTTTCAGAAAGATTGGTTTTCTGGTTGGATTGCCACAGATTAGTCCGACTTATGAAAGGGTAAAAGTATACCAGCAGATTTTGAAACAATATGAGATACCGGAGACAGAACAGTATGTTCGATATATTGACCGAAAAAAAGACACCTATGATGTAGCTGACGAATTGGTAGAGGCCGGATGTACGGCAATTATAGCCACAAATACGGCAATGACTCACAGTGTACTGAACTATGTGGAGGATAGAAATCTGAAACTCGGCGAGGAAATTGCAGTAGGTGGTTTTGTGGATTCTGATTTTGCAAATCGCTTCATGCACAGGATTTCAGTGGTATATGAGCCAATGAAAGAAATGGGAAAACTTGCCGGAGAGATGATTGTAGAAAAAATCGAAGATAAAAATAGAAAAATTCCTGTTAAAACGCTGACATGCGAATATGACTCTAATGATTTTTATAAAAAATAGGCAGGGAGAACGAAATGGAACAGGAAACACAGACACCACACAAACGAAGAGCACGATATAAGGGAAATACTCCGGCTGGAATGCCTGCATGGTGAAGGTCATATGTATGCAACAGATGTGGATCAGGAGGAATCTGCATAGCCTCGTAAGCGTCTGGCAGAGCAGAGCTTTGGAGAGGACATTCTGACGGTCAAACTTCAGAATTTCTGTACAATCGATGAGATTGCAAAAGAAGCCGGTGGATTTGATTTTATTCTTGCAGATTTCGGGGGATCGTTCATGCAGATCGACAATCTGAAGCGTGGTTTTTCTTTCCGTGCAGACGGACCGCTTGATCTTCGCCTGAATCAGGAAAAGGGAATCAGCGCGGCAGAGCCAGATCCACAAAAATGTGCTGGCGGTTAAGGCATGCGTCCGTCCTATATGCTAAAAATGAAGATTCTGTGAAGCGAATCAAAAGTATTGACAGTAAAACAAAGAATTATTACAATAAGCCTATCATAAAGATATGTTAAACGAGGCTGTTACAGTAGATAAATGAACTGCTCCCCGTCAAGTAGACAATTGAAAAAATATAAATTTTTCGGGGATGTGAAAAAACTCGATTGAGTTTTTTCGCATCC
>NZ_JAQFCE010000037.1:0-215 GCF_027690675.1 Bariatricus sp. TF06-38A | reverse complement strand
TATCGAACGGTTCATTCGTAATAACGCACCGTGGATACTTTCTAGGTTTTCGATTACCTCCTGATGCATGGAAGTTAATTCCTGATTGATCCGAACGGTTCGATTCTTATCTGTTTTCTTACATTTCTCTGCATATGGACATCCACTACAGTCTTCGTATTCATACAGTTCTTCCTTACGTCCGTATTGATTTCCCCTCACATTTTTTCTGTATA
>NZ_JAQFCE010000036.1:0-29016 GCF_027690675.1 Bariatricus sp. TF06-38A | reverse complement strand
CAGTTATCAATGTTCTTTTTTGTTGTTGCCGTTTCATGCGACAGCTTTTATATTATATCAAAGTGTTTCATGTTTGTCAACAACTTTTTTAAATTATTTTTTGTCGCTTTTTTTGAATCTCTCAAACAGCAACTCTGATATATTATCATATATCTTCTTGCTTGTCAATAACTTTTTTGAAGTTTTTTCAAAAGTTATTTTCAAACAAAACGGAGAAAGAGGGATTCGAACCCTCGCGCCGGTTGCCCGACCTACACCCTTAGCAGGGGCGCCTCTTCGGCCTCTTGAGTATTTCTCCTCAGCCCGATCCAAGGTCTGTATTTAACTGCGTGTTTACATACTTTTAATGTAACTTCACAGCGCATTGATAATTATACCTAAGAACCCTTTTTCTGTCAACGGTTTTTTCGATTATTTTTTTCTTTTTTTAAGTTTGTTTTCTAATTATCTATATATAGAAGAAGCAGACTCTTTTTCACTATATCTAGCAAAGAGTCTGTCCTTTTTACCTTATCTTTATTTTATGCTTCCTTTGGTTCATATTCAGATATGGTTTCTTCTATTCTTCTTTTTACTTCTTTTGCGATCTCTGTCGTCTTCATATTTTGATATTCTTCATAATAAATCGGTTCCAGGAAATGTACCTGTACCGTTACCGGTGCGATACTATTTGTATCAAACGGTTTAAAAGAATCGATCAACGCAATCGGTATGATCGGGCATTTCGCTTTTGTTGCCGCCTTGAAGCTTCCACCTTTAAACTCAAGAAGCTTGTTCCCCATCTTCGAGCGGGTTCCTTCTGCAAAGATCAGATAGTTTCTTCCTTTCTTTACTTCCTCTGTAACATCCATGATCACTTGCATAGACTGACGGATATCTTCGCGGTCGATCATGTAGGCCTTCATACATTTAAATGTCTGCTTGAGAAGTGGAACATTTGCCACTTCTTTTTTTGCCACCACCGAAAACGGACGCGGGCAGGCATCAACAATTGCGAGTACGTCATAAAGCCCTTGATGATTCGGAAAAAACATAAACCCTCCCTCTTTGGGGATATTTTCTTTTCCATATGCTTCGATTGTTACATTTCCGCCTTTATTGGCTCTTTTGACAATATATTTCAGAAGCTTATATCGGGTGATCTCCGGATACTTGTCTACGTGCGCGGCATAGTAACACAGCTTGCACCACATAAACGGAACAAGCAGAATATTCCGAATTACCATAAGTGCAATTCTTTTCACGCAATTCATTCCCTATTCCTCCGCATACTCTTTGACGGCTGTCTCGTATAAATTATTGCCCTCGGAGTCGATCACAACAATTGCCGGAAGGTCTTCGATCTCCAGGCGGCGGATCGCTTCTGTGCCAAGATCATCATATGCGATCACATCTGCTCTTTTGATACATTTTGAAAGAAGCGCGCCTGCTCCTCCGACTGCTGCAAAATAAACTGCTTTATTTCTCACGATTGCATCCTGGACAGCCTGACTTCTTTTCCCTTTTCCTATCATTCCGCCAAGCCCCAGATCCAGAAGGCGTGGTGCATATTTGTCCATCCTGCTTGCTGTTGTCGGTCCTGCTGAGCCGATCGGTCTTCCTTCTCTCGCCGGAGATGGTCCCATATAATAAATCATCTGATTCTTAATATCAAGTGGAAGCTCTTTTCCTTCTGAAAGCACTTCATCCATTCTTTTATGAGCAGCATCACGGGCGGTATAAATAACTCCCGTAAGATATACATAATCTCCTGCTCTTAAATCCTGTATTTCTTCCTTTGCTACTGGAACTGTAATATGTCTTTCCATATCCTTTTCCTTCCTGATTCTTTTTCTGTATTCTGCTGCGGCGTTTTTAATCGCTAACAGGAGTCTTATAATTCTCTTAAAATAATTTCAGCCAGTTTCTCAACTGTAAAGTCTACAAAACTAATGCACTGCGCTTTTCTCTCCGGAGAATTTTTTTCTTTTCCTCTTGTCAGCACACGACAGCAGGTTGCTCCGCAATGTTCTTTAAATGCGTCGTGAAACTCTTTCGTCAGCCGCTGGCATTTCAAAAAGGCTTCATCTCCAGGTGTTCTTCTTCCGAAAAAATAGCCGATGCACATGGTTGCTCCTGCAAGCGCACCACAAATACAGCCACCATCTCCGAGCCCCCACGGGAATCCGGATGACATAGCGATTGCATCATCTGACAGATCAAGATCAAAACCCTTTTTGATCGCATAGATCACCGACTCTGAACAGGCGAACCCTTTCTGAAAAATCTCAACCGCATCTTTTCGCATTGCGTCTACGTCTACATTTGTATTCATAATTATCCTCTTTTCATTTTCCTTTAAATATTACACATCCTCTCACCGGGCAGAAACCATTTGTAACATGCTTCATCTTCGCACGAGTACATATCTTCGGCACAGAAAGTCTTTTCAGGATCCCCCCCGGTAAATTAAATAGTGCGGATCACATGGCGGTTAACATGACAGCAAATATTTACAGCTACCGGAAGTCCGGCAATATGAGTCGGATAAGTGTTGACATTGACAGCCAGCGCGGTTGTACTTCCCCCAAGTCCGCCCGGTCCGATTCCAATCTTGTTGATCCGCTCCAGTAATTCTTCTTCCAGTTCTTTTACATATGGAATGTCTGAATGGCTTCCGACTTCTCTTGTAAGTGCTTCTTTTGCCATCAGTGCGCATTTTTCAAATGTGCCGCCGATTCCCACGCCGACAACCATCGGAGGACAGGCATTCGGGCCGGCATCTTTTACTGCCGTAAGAACTGCTTCCTTTACTCCTTCGATTCCGTCTGCCGGTTTCAGCATAAATACACGGCTCATATTTTCGCTTCCAAAGCCTTTTGGTGCGACCTTGATCTTCACCTGATCGCCCGGAACAATTTTATAATGAATGATTCCCGGTGTATTATCTTTTGTATTCTCTCTGAGAATCGGATCTTTCACAACGGATTTTCTCAGATATCCGTCAACATAACCCCGACGGATCCCTTCATTTACCGCATCTTCCAGGTTGCCGCCTTCGAAATGTACATCCTGTCCGATCTCAAGAAATACGACTGCCATTCCAGTATCCTGGCAGATTGGGATCATATCTTTTCCGGCGATCTTCAGATTATCCTGAAGCTGGCTTAATATCTTTTTCCCCAGTGGTGACTTCTCTGTTGAAACTGCATTTTTCATCGCAATGTCCATATCTTTTGAAAGAAAATGGTTCGCTTCAATGCACATTTCTTTGATATTCTTTGAAATCTCTTCCACGTTCAATGTACGCATTGGTTTTTCCTCCTGCATTTCATAATCTGATTTTTATTATACTATGGTTTTTTTTCATCTGCAATGTAATCATCTTCAAATAAACCAGTATTGCCTCTAATTGTTAACCTTATAAAATTTTAAGTTGACATTCTTTCTTTTGCATGGTAAAGTGTGAAATGTATTTGATATTTTTTACCAAGGAAGGTTTACTTATGATTTCTGAAATTGAAACAACTACAGATCCGGTGCTTTCACGAGAAGATGCGATTGCAATCCTGAATACACCGGACGAAGAACTCGATCAGCTCATTGCACAAGCTGAAAAACTGCGCAGAAAATATAAGGGCAATCATGTAAGTATTCATATTCTTACCAATGCCCGCAGCGGTAACTGCTCACAGGACTGCGCTTACTGTGCACAATCCTGTCGTTCAAAAGCCGATATCGACAAATATAAGTGGGTAGCTGATGAGAAGTTATATAAAGATAATGATTTTGTAAATGAACATCATCTTTCCAGACACTGCATCGGACTCAGCGGTATGAAATTCACCGACGAAGAGATTGAAGAACTGGCTTCTAAGATCCGCAAGATGAAGGAAGACGGAACTCACCTTTGCTGTTCCATCGGATTTCTTACTGAAAAACAGGCTCTAATGTTAAAAGAAGCCGGACTCGACCGGATCAACCACAACCTGAACAGCAGCCGGGCTTACTACAGTCACATCTGTTCTACCCATACTTTTGAGCAGCGCGTTCAGAATATCAAAATGCTTCAGAGACTTGGATTTGAAATCTGCAGTGGCGGAATCATTGGAATGGGCGAAAGCAAAGAGGATGTTGTTGATATGCTTCTGGAGCTTCGTGAGATCCAGCCGGAAGCTCTGCCGATCAACTTCCTGTTGCCAATTCCGGGAACTCCGCTCGGTGATGCCGATATTTCCGAACTCACAACTGAGTATTGCATGAAGGTTCTCTGCCTTGCAAGACTTCTGGTTCCGCAGTCAGATATCCGTTGTGCTGCCGGACGTGAGGTTTATTTTAAAGGTGAAGAAAAGAAGCTTCTCAGCGTTGTAGATTCCATCTTCGCTTCCGGTTATCTGACCGCAGATGGTCAGGGAATCAAAGATACGATCCGGACGATTACGGATGCCGGTTTTACATATGAGATCGAATCTGCTTAATTTATTGACACGCCGAACATTATTAACATTCTAAAAGGAGAGTACATAACATGACTCAGGGAAACACACAGACACTTCGTACAACCAATACTTATGCAATGGCGGTAACAGCTCTTATGACCGCTGTCACCTGCATTCTTGCACCGCTTTCCATACCGATCGGACCGGTGCCGATTTCACTTACCAACTTTGCAATTTATCTTTCTCTCTATCTTCTGGATTGGAAGAAAGGAACGATCAGCTATATCCTTTATCTTCTTCTCGGACTTGTGGGACTTCCTGTATTTTCCGGATTCACCGGAGGAATCGGAAAGCTTGCCGGACCAACTGGCGGATATATCATTGGTTTCATCCCAATGGCAATCATTGCCGGTATTGTAATTGACAAATTCAGTCAGAGATGGATCCAGATTCTTGGAATGATCGTTGGAACCGCAATCTGCTATGCATTCGGAACTGCATGGTTCTGTATTCAGGCAGGTTACACTGTATCTGCTGCCCTTGCAGTATGTGTCATTCCATTTATCCCGGCGGACCTTATCAAGATGGTGATCGCCATGATCATCGGACCTGAAATCCGCAAAAGACTCGGAGCTGTTGCACAGTAAGATGCACGGCGTCTGCCAGAATATTTGAAGTCTGGCAAAATAATAATTTAGCCCCCTCTACAAAGTCCGGAAAGCCTGTTTGCTGCAGCGTTTCCGGGCTTCTTTGTTTTTTTAATCCGGCTTTTACCAGAGCAAACGCAAGCCATGCCATAACATTTCTTTCCATGCAGCCTCACAAAACAAAGCAAGAGACCAGACAAGGCATTTGCATATTCCCTGTCCAGTCTCTTTATGATTTATCCTGCTTCTGTATTTCTACTTTCGCTCAGATCTTTATTCTTCTGTCTGCTCTTCTACAACCGTCTCAGCAGTTGCTTCTGTATTTGCTTCTTCTGCAGTCTCTTCTGCGTTCTCCTCCAGTTCACCTGAAGCCCTGCGTACCTTTGCGATACTTGCAACTTCTTCGTGTTCCTTCAGATTGATCAGTTTAACACCGGATGTGATTCTTCCGAGTACGGAAATCCCCGCACATTCCATACGGATCACGATACCATCTGTGTTGATGATCATAATCTCATCATCCGGACCTACTGCCTTCGCACCGACTACATTTCCGGTCTTCTCTGTGATCTTATAGCACTTCACGCCTTTTCCACCACGGTTCTGGGCTGTGAATTCTTCCATGCGGGTTCTCTTGCCCATACCCTTTTCAGATACGATCAGAAGCTCTTCACCCTGCGCATCAAGCTGCATTGCAACAACTTCATCACGGTCACTTAAATTCATACCACGAACGCCCATAGAGGTCCTTCCGGTTGAACGTACATCAGATTCATGGAAACGGATGCATTGACCATACTGCGTAACGAGAATAACATCTCTTTCATCATCCGTAATCTTAACTTCGATCAGTTCATCATCCTCACGGAGTGTGATCGCAGCAAGTCCTGTCTTTCTTACATTTGCGTAATCCAGGATCGGCGTCTTCTTAACAAGACCTTTCTTGGTTGCCATGAACAGATAGTCACCTTCCTTGAAATCCTTGATCGGAATCATTGCTGTGATCTTCTCATCCGGCTGAAGCTGAAGGATGTTGATAATTGCTGTACCTCGGGAAGTTCTTCCTGCTTCCGGAATCTCATATCCCTTCAGGCGATAGCAGCGTCCGGTATTGGTAAAGAACATAATATACTGGTGAGTATTGGTCATGAACAGCTCTTCTACATAGTCTTCATCCAGAGTCTGCATACCCTTGATACCCTTGCCGCCACGATTCTGGCTCTTGAAAGTATCGTTGCTCATTCTCTTAATGTATCCCATCTTGGTCATGGTGATCACTACATCTTCTCTCGGGATCAGATCCTCTGTAGAAATGTCGTATTCATCAAATCCGATGGCTGTTCTTCTGTCATCTCCGTATTTTTCAGAGATCACAAGGATTTCTTTCTTAATTACGCCAAGCAGAAGCTTTCTGTCTGCGAGGATCGCCTTGTACTCTGCGATCTTCTTCTCAAGCTCTGCATACTCTGTTTCCAGCTTCTCTCTTTCCAGACCGGTCAGAGCTCTCAGACGCATATCCACGATAGCCTGGGACTGTGCATCACTTAAGTTAAAGCGGCTCATCAACTCTGCTTTCGCAATCTGTACGGTCTTGGATCCACGGATGATCTTAATGACCTCATCAATGTTATCCAGGGCGATCAGCAGACCTTCCAAGATGTGTGCACGTTCTTCTGCCTTATTCAGCTCGTATTTGGTACGTCTGGTCACAACGTCTTCCTGATGTTTCAGATAATGGTTCAGGATTTCCAGAAGGCTCATAACCTTCGGCTCATTATTGACCAATGCAAGCATGATCACACCAAATGTATCCTGCAGCTGTGTATGCTTGTAAAGCTGGTTCAGAACGACATTCGGGTTCACATCTCTTCTCAATTCGATGCAGACACGCATACCTTCACGGCTTGACTGGTCGCTCAGGTCTGTGATTCCATCAATCTTCTTATCTCTTACAAGCTCCGCGATCTTCTCGATCAGGCGGGCTTTGTTGACCATATACGGAAGCTCGGTTACTACGATTCTGTGCTTTCCATTCTGCATTGGCTCGATATTGGATACCGCACGCACACGGATCTTTCCACGTCCTGTACGGTAAGCCTCTTCGATTCCTCTTGTTCCAAGGATTGTTGCTCCCGTCGGGAAATCAGGTCCTTTGATGATCTCCATGATCTCTTCGATCGTGGTCTCATCTTTATCTTCAATCTGGTCATCAATAATTTTCACAACCGCACCGATGACTTCTCTTAAGTTGTGCGGTGGAATATTGGTTGCCATACCTACCGCAATACCGGAAGTTCCGTTTACCAGAAGGTTCGGGAATCTTGACGGAAGTACGGTCGGTTCTTTTTCTGTCTCGTCAAAGTTCGGTGCAAAATCAACGGTATCTTTATTGATATCCGCTGTCATTTCCATCGAAATCTTACTAAGTCTTGCCTCGGTATATCGCATTGCGGCAGCACCGTCACCGTCCACAGAACCGAAGTTGCCGTGACCGTCTACAAGAATGTAACGGGTAGACCAGTCCTGTGCCATATTAACGAGGGCTCCGTAAATAGAACTGTCACCATGCGGGTGATATTTACCCATGGTATCACCGACGATACGCGCGCATTTACGGTGCGGCTTATCAGGACCGTTGTTCAACTCGATCATCGAATAAAGAATACGTCTCTGAACAGGTTTCAGACCGTCTCTTACATCCGGAAGCGCACGAGAAGCAATAACACTCATGGCATAATCGATATAGAACTCTTCCATGGTTTTTTTCATATCCACTTCATGAACTTTATCAAAAATATTATCTTCCATTGGTATTCTCCTATATATCTAAGTTCTTAACAAATTTTGCATTCTCTTCGATAAATTCTCGTCTTGGTTCTACTTTATCTCCCATCAGGGTTGTAAAGGTAAGATCCAGTTCGGAAGATGTCTCATCGTCCATTGTCACTCTTCTTAAGATTCGATGCTGCGGATCCATTGTGGTATCCCATAACTGCTCTGCGTCCATCTCACCCAGACCTTTGTATCGCTGAATCTTATTGTTCTGATCACGTCCGACTTCGCTGATGATCTTCGCCAGTTCTTCATCGCTGTATGCATACCAGACTTTCTTGTTCTTCTCCAGCTTGTAAAGCGGCGGCTGAGCCAGATATACATAGCCCTGTTTGATCAGCTCCGGCATAAAACGATAGAGGAATGTCAGAAGCAGTGTACTGATATGTGCTCCATCAACGTCGGCATCGGTCATGATGATGATCTTGTGATATCTCAGTTTGGAAATATCGAAATCATCATGGATTCCTGTACCGAATGCAGTGATCATTGCCTTGATCTCGGCATTACCGTAGATCTTATCCAGTCTTGCCTTCTCTACATTCAGGATCTTTCCACGAAGTGGCAGGATCGCCTGGGTCGCTCTGTCACGGGCTGTCTTTGCAGAGCCTCCCGCAGAGTCTCCCTCTACGATGTAGATCTCACACTTGGATGGATCCTTGTCTGAACAGTCCGCAAGCTTTCCAGGCAGTGACATGCCTTCCAGTGCGGATTTTCTTCTGGTAAGATCTCTCGCCTTTCTGGCCGCCTCTCTTGCTCTCTGCGCCATAACCGACTTCTCAACAATTGATTTTCCAATAGCAGGATTCTGTTCAAGGAAGATCTGAAGCTGGCTGCTGACGATACTGTCAACCGCACCTCTCGCTTCACTGTTACCGAGCTTCTGCTTGGTCTGTCCTTCAAACTGAGGATCCTCGATCTTAACACTGATGATCGCTGTAAGACCTTCCCTGATATCCTCACCGGAAAGATTCGGCTCACTGTCTTTTAATAATTTGTTCTTTCTCGCATAGTCGTTAAAGGTCTTTGTGATCGCATTTCTGAATCCGACCACATGGGTCCCGCCTTCCGGTGTTGTGATATTATTTACAAAACCATAGGTGTTATCTGTATAAGAATCATTGTGCTGCATTGCAACTTCAACTTCTACATTATCTTTTGTTCCTTCACAGTAGATGATCTGCTCGTAAAGCGGAGTCTTACTGCGATTTAAGTACTGAACGAACTCCTTGATACCGCCTTCATAGTGGAACACTCTTTCCTTCGGTTCTTCATCCCGGAGATCAGTCAGGCTGATGCGAAGTCCCTTGGTAAGGAACGCCATCTCACGGAATCTCTGTTTTAACGTATCATAATCAAATACTGTATCTTCGAAAATAGTTTCATCCGGAAGGAAGGTTACCTTTGTTCCTGTCTTCTCCGGATCACATTCGTCTACAACCTTCAGCTTGTAAACAACATGTCCTTTTTCATATCTCTGTCTGTACACCTTCCCTTCATGGCAGATCTCAACCTCAAGCCAGTCAGAAAGCGCATTTACAACGGAAGCTCCTACACCGTGAAGTCCACCGGATACCTTGTATCCTCCACCGCCGAATTTACCGCCGGCATGAAGCACGGTAAATACAACCTCTACCGCAGGGAGTCCCGCTTTGTGGTTGATCCCCACCGGAATACCACGTCCGTTATCTATAACCGTAATTGAATTATCCGGATTGATGAACACCTGGATATGATCACAGTATCCTGCAAGCGCTTCATCCACCGAGTTGTCAACGATCTCATAGACAAGATGGTGAAGTCCTCTTGAAGATGTACTGCCAATATACATACCAGGTCTCTTTCTTACTGCTTCCAGCCCCTCCAGTATCTGGATTTGGTCTGCTCCATATTCTGCACTCATATTGATCCTCCTAATTCTCTTTTGATACATGTCCGTTCTGAACATGGAATACTTTATTTATTGAAAATCGATGATTGACAAACTCGTCAAGTCCCGTACAGGTGATCAGAGTCTGTATATCATGAATACTGTCCAGTAAATAGTTTTGCCTGTGTTTGTCAAGTTCAGACAATACATCGTCAAGCAGCAGCACCGGCGTATCCTTTATGATCTGCCGTACCAGCTCGATCTCAGACAGTTTCAGCGAAAGTGCCGCTGTCCTCTGCTGCCCCTGCGATCCGAATCTGCGGATGTCGATCCCACCTGCCATAAAACAGATATCATCCCGGTGAGGTCCCACCGAGGTACTCTTCATCCTGATATCGCGCTCCCTGTTCTTCTCAAGCGCCGCCTCAAGTGAAAGCACTCCGCATCCAGGTTCATACGAAAGGCCGATCCTTTCCCTGCCTCCCGTCAGTTTATGGTGAATGTCTCCGATTATCGCATTGACCTCCTCGATAAACCGGAGCCTTCTCTGAATAATCTTTTCTCCATACTGAACCAGCTGCATATCCCATACATCCAGCGTGTCCAGTATATCATCTCTGTAATAGGCATCCTTCAGCAGACGGTTCCGCTGATTGAGTGTGCGGTTATAATTTGCCAGGTCACTAAGATACACCTTATCAAGCTGTGAAAGCTCCAGGTCCATGAACCTTCTCCTCTCCGCCGGACCATTTTTAATAATGTTCAGATCCTCCGGCGAGAAAAACACAAAATTCGTCAGACCGAAAAGCTCACTCGCCCTCCGGATCGGGACCTTGTTAATCGCAATCCCTTTCGGACTGTTCTTCTTCAGGTGCATATCGATCTGCCATGGAACGCCATTTTTCTCAATGACAGTCTCAATATGAGCCTCATCCTGCCCGAATCGGATCAGATCCCGGTCCTTCGTCCCCCTGTGAGACTTCGTGGTTCCCGACAAATACACCCCTTCCAGGATATTCGTCTTGCCCTGTGCATTATCACCGTAAAAAATATTCGTGGCATGATCAAATTCAATATTCAATATTTCATAATTTCTGTAATCTTTTAATTTTAATGATTTGATAATCATACCTGTGCCAGCCTATTTTTCAATCTTGATCTCTTCTCCGTTAAATGTAACAACGTCGCCGTCATATAATTTTTTACCACGTCTGGTATCTACTTCTCCATTAACCTTTACCAGACCTTCTGTAATGACTTCCTTGGCTTCCACACCGGATCCTACAAGACCTGCTGCTTTCAGTGCCTGACCAAGCTTGATAAATTCATCTCTGAGTTTGATTGTCTCCATAATTTTTGTCCTCTCTAAATTCCTATACTGCTCCACTGAAGTTCACCGGAAGAATCAGGTATACATAGCTTTCTCCTTCATCCTTGATAAAGCAAGGAGCCTTTGCATTCATAAAGTAAAGATCTACTTCTTCGTCATCAATGACACGAAGTGCGTCAATGAGGAACTTTGGATTGAAGCCGATCAAGAGGTCTTTTCCCTCTTTAGTGATCATAATCTCTTCATCCATCGTACCCTTCTCTGACTTGATCTTAAGTTCCATCATTTCATCCTGAATGTTGATGATGATCGGCTTCTTATCACCTTCTTTTACAAGAAGAGTTGCACGGTCAATACAGTTCAGGAGTTCTCTTTTATTGATTCTTACCTTTGTCTCATAATCATTGGACAGCATCTGCTCGATACGGAAATATTCTCCTTCAATCAGTCTGGATACTACAACGGTATCATCAAATTCAAATACAATGTGGTTGGCTGTGAAATACAGTCTCACTTCGCTGTCTGCTTCACCTGAAAGGATCTTGCTGACTTCGATCAGGGTCTTTCCCGGAACCACGATCTTCTTCGGTTCATAAGATTCCTTCAGCTCGATCTTGCGGATGGAAATACGGTGTCCGTCAAGGGATACCACTTTCAGAATATCCCCGTTCATATCGAAGAGTTCTCCTGTCATCAGTTTGTTGCTGTCGTTGTCTGCAATTGAGAAAATGGTCTGGCGGATCACTTCTTTCAGTGTGAACTGGGAAATGGAAACCGGATTTTCTCTCTCAATATACGGCAGATAAGAAAAATCTTCACCGGATTTACCGGAAATATTGAATTTTGCTTTTTCACAGGTAATGAGCGTCTGAAAGTTCACTCCACTTTCAATCACGATTTCATTATCAGGAAGCTTTCTTACGATATCTGAGAAAATCCTCGCATCCAGTGCGATCATTCCCTTCTCATCGATCTGCCCTCTGATCACAGTCTCGATCCCAAGCTCCATATCGTTCGCTGTAAGTTTGATAATATCTGTAGTTGCATCTATCAGAATGCATTCCAGGATCGGCATGGTTGTCTTTGTCGGAACAGCCTTTGATACAATGCTGACCCCTTTCACAAGATCTGATTTAAGACATCTGATTTTCATAATGTGTAAAACTCCTTTCGACGCGCAAAATATATATTTATATAAAACAAATCCGTAGTTATCTTAGTAGTGTCTGTTGAATTGTGGACAAGTACTTTAAGGCCTTGATCCGAAAGGATTTAAGGCTTTGACAAGTCCGTGGACAGTTCTTTTTCTTCCCTGGCAGATCATGGAAAACTTTTCTACAGCGGGCTGATTTTCTTCTGAATGATCTCGATCGTATTTCTCAAAGTCTCATCTTTTTCCACATCCCGGGCAATCTTGTCCACACCGTGGTTCACAGTGGAATGGTCACGCCCTCCGAGCAGATCACCGATACTTTGAAGAGACGCATCCGTCATCTGCCTGCACAGGTACATCACGATCTGTCTGGCTCCGGCCGTTCTTGCATTTCTCCGACTTCCCTTAAGTTCAGAGACGGAAACATTAAAATGATCGGAGACAACATCCAGAACCAGCTCCGGCGTCACCTTGTGGCTATCGTCCGGTGCGATCATATCCTTCAGTGCCTCTGCCGCCAGAGAAACATCAAAGTTCTTTCTTCCACCGATCCGGTATAATGCGATCAGCTTGT
The DNA here is from genome assembly GCF_027690675.1 of Bariatricus sp. TF06-38A. Lineage (NCBI taxonomy): Bacteria > Bacillati > Bacillota > Clostridia > Lachnospirales > Lachnospiraceae > Bariatricus > Bariatricus sp. TF06-38A. The sequence goes on along the minus strand of NZ_JAQFCE010000036.1, from coordinate 16,192 downwards.
TAAGTGAGCCTTCCAGTTCCCGGATATTGGTCTTGATGTTCATCGCAATATACTGGATCACCTCATCCGGAATCTGATATCTTTCCAGTTGGTCCAGTTCTATTTTCTTATAAAGAATCGCCATACGTGTCTCGTAATCCGGCACCGAAATATCTGCGATCAGTCCCCATTCAAATCTTGTCCGCAGACGCGCCTCCAGTGTCGTCATATCCTTTGGCGGTTTGTCGCTGGAAATGACGATCTGCTTTCCGGCATTGTGCAGATGATTGAACGTATGGAAAAATTCTTCCTGTGTACTTTCTTTGCCGATAATGAACTGTACGTCATCGATCAGAAGTACGTCATTATTGCGGTACTTATCGCGGAATGCATTCATCGCCAGATCGTTGCCGGTCTTTCCGTTGCGGATCGCCGTGATCAGGTCATTGGTAAATGTCTCACTTGTCACATACAGGACTTTCTTCGATGGTTCCCGGTCCAGTATGTAGTGTGCGATCGAATGCATCAAATGGGTCTTGCCAAGTCCTACCCCACCATATAAAAACAGAGGATTGTAAACCTCACCGGGAGATTCGGCAACTGCCAGTGATGCGGCATGTGCAAAATTATTATTCCCTCCTACCACAAAGGTATCAAACGTATACTTCGGATTCAGATTCGCTTTTTCAGCTATCGGGCTTACCTCTTTATGCTTATGTGTCTTCTCTTTTACGGGCGCAGTCTTCTCCAGATATCTGCGCTGCTGCTCGCGCGGCAGATCTCTGGGAATAAACTTAATCTGATACTCTGTCCCGGTAACTTCCGCGATGCATACTTTAAGCGGAAGAAGATATTTATTCTGAATGTGTTCGATGCTCGCCTTAAAATTAACGGTAAGATACAGAGTGTTGCCTCTGATCTCATATACCTCCAGCGGGCGTATCCACGTTTCAAAAGAAATGTTCGATAGAAAATATTCTACTTTTAGCTTTTGAATGATCTCTTCCCATTTTTCTTTTATGACGTCCATATTCCTGCCCCATTCATCTTCAAAATAAGCATAATCATACTCTTATATTCTACCTTAAAACGATTTCAGAATCAATCAAAAACCATAAACTTATTCATAATTTCCTTAAAATAAGGGTCGAAACTTTATTAAAACTGCTTGACGGAGACAGCTTTTTTGATTATAATGAAGTACGATGTCTTAAAAACGTAAATAAGCTTCTATTCATATAAGAAGGAATCGATAGGAGGTGGATATCAATGAAGATGACATTCCAGCCAAAGAAACGTTCCAGAGCGAAAGTTCATGGATTCAGAGCAAGAATGGCCACAGCAGGTGGAAGAAAAGTTCTTGCAGCAAGAAGAGCAAAGGGAAGAAAAGTATTATCAGCATAGGTCACATATATGTGGCCTTTTCTTCTATGCAAATTTATGTAAATCGGGAGAATAAAGTATGAAATTTTCCGAATCATTGAAGAAAAACAGGGATTTCCAGTCTGTATACAGAAAGGGAAAACCTTATGGCAACAAGTACCTTGTAATGTATCTCCTGGCGAATGATCTCGGACGCAACCGCGTCGGAATTTCCGTCAGCAAAAAAGTTGGGAACAGCATCATAAGACATCATTTAACAAGGCTGATCCGTGAGAGTTACAGGTTACACGAAGAACAGTTCCAATGTGGATATGATATCGTGATCATCGCAAGGACGACCGCCAAAGACCGGTCATACCATGAGATTGAAAGCGCTCTCATCCATCTGGGCAAACTTCATCACATTTATTCGGACTGCAATTAGCCAGTTCAGTATATCGAGAAGACGGATATACACTACGAGGCACTGAAATTATGAAAAAGATATTATTATATTTGATTCGTTTTTACAGAAAATATTTATCACCTATGAAGGTATATACCCACTGTATTTACATTCCAACCTGCTCAGAATATGCTTTGGAGGCCATTGAAAAATACGGTGCGTTTAAAGGAGGCCTTCTGACCGTATGGAGAATCCTCAGATGCAATCCATTCGCCAAAGGTGGATATGATCCGGTGCCTTAAACCTATAGGCCGTCCAAATACCGGGACGGAAATGTTTATGGAGGAAAGGTTATGACAGGAATTTTAATGACACAGGTCAGCACACCGATCATCGGACAGGCTGCCTGGCTGCTCGGTAAGATCATGGATGGTATTTACCGGGTAATGGATTTAATCGGCATTCACAACCTGGGTGTATGTATTATTCTTTTGACAATTGTCATCTACACTTTACTGATGCCGCTCACCATCAAGCAACAGAAATTTTCCAAGATGTCCGCTGCAATGAACCCTGAGCTCCAGAAGGTTCAGCAGAAGTACAAAGGAAAAAATGATCAGGCTTCCATGCAGAAGATGCAGGAAGAAACACAATTGGTTTATGAAAAATACGGAGTATCACCGACCGGCGGATGCTTAAGTATGTTTATCCAGTTCCCAATTCTCTGGGCAATGTACTATGTAATCCGCAACATCCCTGCTTATGTTGGGCAGGTTAAAGCGGTATACACACCGCTTCTTACCTCTATCATGGCACAGGATGGATGGCAGAAGGTCATGGAAAAGATCGGCGAAGCAAAACCGATCCTTATGTCCGCCTCCAAATATGATTACTCTGATAAAAACGTACTGATCGACGTACTGTACAAATTCCAGACTTCAACCTGGGAAACTCTCGGCAAGAAGCTTCCGGATCTGCAGTCTACGATCGACAGCACCGTCGATACATTAAAGTCCATGAATAACTTCCTTGGACTTAACATTGCGGAAACTCCTATGAACCTCATTAGCAACGGTGTAAAAGCCGGCGCATGGGGAATTGTGATCATGGCAGTGCTGATTCCTGTCCTTTCAGGACTTTCCCAGTACCTGAGCGTGAAGCTTTCTCAGCAGACAACTGCAGTTACGAACAATCCGCAGGCTGACCAGATGGCTTCAACCATGAAGACAATGAACGTTACCCTTCCTCTTGTATCTGTATTTATGTGTTTCACATTACCTACAGGTCTTGGAATCTACTGGGTTGCAAGTGCCGTTGTCCGTATGGTACAGCAGTTCTTTATCAACAAACATTTGAATAAGATTCCGATGGATGAACTGATCAAAGAGAATATGGAAAAAGCTGCTGAAAAACGCAAGAACAAAAACGAAGTGGATGCAAGCAATGTCAACAAAATGGCTCATAAGAACGTGAAAAACATTCATGAGCCGGTAAGAACAGCTGCTCAGACAAAAGAACTTGAAGAAAAGCTTGAAGAAGCCAAGAAGAAAAATGAAAATGCAAAGGCCGGAAGCCTTGCAGACAAAGCAAACCTTGTAAAGCGCTTTAACGAAGGCCAGAAATAGGGGGACAAGTCAAATGAATGAGATTACAGTATCAGCAAAAACTTTAGACGATGCCATCACAGAAGCTTCTATCCAGCTTGGCGTAGCAAGTGATCAGATGGAATATGACGTAATTGAAAAAGGAAGTGCAGGCTTCCTCGGAATCGGAAGCCGTCAGGCAGTTATCCGTGCCCGTATCAAAAAAACTGTAACAGAAGAAATCAAAGCCGAAGAAATCAAACCGGAAGAGATCAAAAAAGAATTCAAGAAGGATTTCCGAAAAGACCGCAAGGAATTCGTTGGACACAAAGAACGTAAAGAGTACAAAGAACACAAAGAATACAAAAAAGATTCGAAAAAGGACTTCAAAAAAGAGCCTAAGAAAGAATTTGTAAAAGAAAACAAAACAGAAACAGCCTCTGCCGTAACAGCAGCAGCTCCGGTTTATGAAGAAAAGAAAGAACTTCATGTAGCCGTTGTAACAGAAGCTACACAGAAGATCTGTGAGAAATTCTTACAGGAAGTTCTTCAGGCAATGGGAATGGGCGAAGTAACTATCGTATCCTCCATTGATGAAGAAGGTGCTCTTGCAATTGAGATGAGCGGTGACAACATGGGTATCCTGATCGGTAAGCGTGGACAGACATTGGATTCTCTCCAGTACCTCACCAACCGTGTAGCCAACAAGTCACAGGATGGTTATGTACGTGTCAAACTCGACACAGAAGACTACCGCAAGAGAAGAAAACAGACTCTTGAAAATCTCGCAAAGAATATCGCTTACAAAGTAAAACGAAGCAGAAAGCCGATCTCACTGGAGCCGATGAATCCTTATGAAAGAAGAATCATCCATTCCGCTCTGCAGGCTGATGACAGAGTTTCTACCCACAGCGAGGGCGAAGAACCATACAGACGTGTTGTTGTAACACCGAACCGCCGTTAAACAGTAACGCAAATTGGTTGCATACACCGTTATAACTGAATCGTTCACAGTAAACCGCAGTCATTTAATGGCTGCGGTTTTTTTACTGTTCACTCCCGTGTCAATCACTACGCTGATTGGCACGGAGGATGCACGTTTTATCTTGAATGGCATCTCGCCCATCGCCAAAGGCGATTTAAAATGGCGAGATGCATTGCTGGTCACAGGTACTGTGAACAGTAACACGGTTTTTTTCTACTCTTCACAATAGGCACTTCCATTTTGACAGCTTTCGGGGTAAAATGATAACATCGCATTTATTACAAAAGTATAGAAGGAAGCAATAAAATGGGATTTAAAACAGACACAATCGCAGCAATCTCCACAGCAATGACTAATTCCGGAATCGGAATCGTGCGTCTCAGCGGAGAAGATGCGTTTTCTATTATTGACAAAATTTACAAAGGCAAAAGACCGAAGCTTCTGTCCGAACAAAAAAGCCATACCATTCACTATGGCTATATCATGGACGGAGAGCAGACGATTGATGAAGTGCTGGTTCTTTTAATGCGTGGGCCGCACAGCTACACCGGTGAAGATACTGTGGAAATCGACTGTCACGGCGGTGTATTTGTCACAAGAAAGATACTTGAAACCGTGATCAAATACGGTGCAAGACCTGCTGAACCGGGTGAATTTTCCAAAAGGGCTTTTCTGAACGGCCGAATGGATCTATCACAGGCCGAAGCCGTGATCGATATCATCAGCTCCAAGAATGACTATGCACTACAAAGCTCGGTAAACCAGTTGAAAGGCTCTGTCCACAATAAGATTAAAGAAATCCGTGAAGTAATCCTTTACCATACCGCTTTTATCGAAAGTGCACTGGATGATCCAGAGCATATCAGCGTAGACGGATATGGTGACAGTCTCCTGGGCGTCGTAAAGGATCTGCAGCAGAAAATCCAGTGTCTTCTGGATACTGCCGATGACGGACGTATCATCAAAGAAGGCATCAAGACGGTTATCGTCGGGAAACCGAACGCCGGGAAATCCTCTCTGATGAACGTTCTGGTAGGCGAAGAAAAGGCAATCGTAACCGAGATTGCCGGAACCACAAGAGATGTTCTGGAGGAAAATATCCAGCTTCAGGGCGTTTCTTTAAACATCATGGATACCGCCGGAATCCGCGATACCTCTGATATCGTAGAGAAGATCGGTGTGGATAAAGCAAAAGAAAATGCAGAAAAAGCCGATCTGATCATCTATGTGGTCGATGCATCCAGACCTCTTGATGAAAATGATCACGAGATCATCGAGATGATCCGGGATAAGAAAGCTGTGATACTACTGAATAAGAGTGACTTATCCACAGTTGTTGATAAAAAGGCATTAGAAACGTTGATAACTAAGCCAATGATCGATATTTCCGCAAAAGAGGAGACCGGGATCCATGAACTGGAATCTACTTTAAAAGAGATGTTTTATCACGGTGATATCTCATTTAACGATGAGGTTTATATCACCAATATCCGGCACAAAACAGCTCTTGCCGATGCACTTTCCAGCCTGAAAAAGGTAGAAGAGAGCATCGAAAACCAGATGCCGGAAGACTTTTTCACAATTGACTTAATGGATGCATATGAATCTCTGGGAAGCATTACCGGAGAGACGATAGGAGAAGATTTAGTAAATGAAATATTCAGCAAATTCTGTATGGGAAAATAAAGACGCATACGACATCGTTGTAGTTGGTGCGGGACATGCCGGCTGCGAAGCTGCCCTTGCCTGCGCAAGACTCGGTCTGAAAACGATTGTTTTCACCGTAAGTGTAGAAAGTATCGCCATGATGCCATGCAACCCGAATATCGGCGGTACCTCAAAGGGGCACCTGGTACGTGAGCTGGATGCGCTCGGCGGTGAAATGGGAAAGAACATCGACAAGACATTTATTCAGTCAAAGATGCTGAATAAATCTAAAGGGCCTGCCGTTCATTCCCTGCGCGCCCAGGCAGATAAGAACAAATACAGCAATACCATGCGACAGACACTGGAAAACCAGGATAACCTGGAGATCCGGCAAGGTGAAGTCGTCAATATCCTTGTGGAAGATGGTTCTGTAACGGGCGTTCAGACCTATTCTGGCGCTATATACCGCTGCAAGGCCGTTGTACTGTGTACCGGAACCTACCTGAAGGCAAGATGCATTTACGGTGATGTCAGCACGCATACCGGTCCAAACGGGCTGCAGGCAGCAAATTATCTGACCGACTGTCTGAAGGAGCTTGGTATTAAGATGTACCGCTTCAAAACCGGTACACCGGCACGTATCGACAAGCGCAGCATTGATTTCAGCAAAATGGAAGAGCAATTCGGCGACGAGAGGGTCGTACCTTTTTCGTTCACAACGGATCCAGAAGATGTGCAGATTGAGCAGGCTTCCTGCTGGCTTACCTATACCAATCCTACAACCCATGAGATCATCCGCAAAAACCTGGATCGTTCCCCACTTTATTCCGGTATGATCGAAGGCACCGGACCACGCTATTGTCCGTCTATTGAGGACAAAATTGTAAAATTTGCCGATAAAGAACGGCATCAGGTGTTCATTGAACCAGAAGGTCTGGAAACCAATGAAATGTACATCGGCGGAATGTCAAGTTCACTTCCAGAGGATGTTCAATATGAAATGTACAGAAGCGTGCCTGGTCTTGAACACGCAAAAATAGTTAAAAATGCTTACGCAATTGAATATGACTGTATCGATGCAAGACAGCTTCATCCGACACTTGAGTTCAAATCCATTCATGGTTTGTTCAGCGGTGGTCAGTTCAACGGAAGTTCGGGATATGAAGAAGCAGCCGCTCAGGGACTTATTGCCGGAATCAATGCCGCACTGGAGGTTCTTGGAAGAGAACAGTTAATTTTAGACCGTTCCCAGGCTTATATCGGTGTTCTGATCGATGATCTGGTTACAAAAGAAAGCCACGAACCATATCGTATGATGACTTCACGTGCCGAATACCGGTTACTCCTGCGCCAGGACAACGCCGATCAGAGACTAACCGAAATAGGGCACAAAATAGGGCTTATTTCAGACGAGAGATACCAGATGTTGTTAGACAAAGAAGAAATCATCCGCAAGGAGATCCACAGGCTCGAGCATACCAACGTTGGAACTTCCCAGGAAATCACGGATTTTCTCACAAATTGCGGCAGTACGCCTCTTACTTCAGGATCTACACTTGCTGAGCTTATTAAGCGTCCTGAGCTCAATTATGAGCTTCTCGAACCTATCGACCATATGCGAACAGAAAGCTTCAGCCGAGAGATTATGGAACAAATTGATATCAACATCAAATATGAAGGCTATATCAAGCGCCAGTTAAAACAGGTAGAACAGTTTAAAAAGCTTGAAACCAGGAAAATACCGGCAGATATCGATTACGATGCTGTTCCGAGCCTGCGAATCGAAGCTGTGCAGAAATTAAAGCAGTTCCGACCGCTTTCCATCGGTCAGGCATCCCGTATTTCCGGTGTCTCACCTGCCGATATTTCTGTATTACTGGTATATCTAGGACATTAGACCACCAGATAACCAGACCTGTATTTTGATCTTTTTTGGGATATTACAGAATCCATTATTTCTGGTTTCTGTTTTTCCCTTTATATAGATGTGTACTTTTGAGGGCATCACCCAAAAAGTACACATCTATTTTCAAAGAAATGGTTTTATCGTGTACTTTATAGGGCAAAAAGTATGTTTTTTCATCTTTTCGTATACCTTTTAGGTGCATGATTGTATTTATTTAAAAACATTATCATTTTATCGTGTACCTTTAAGGTGCTATCTTCTCAGAAATTGTGTACCTATTTGGTGCAAAACAGTGTAAATTACTGTTTATTTTCCGCAAAGATGTGTACTTTTAGGGGCAAAAGGAGCAATATGAGTAAAAAATTTGAGCAACAGCTTGCAGAATTAGGTATCGCATTAACGCAGACCCAGTTTAATCAGTTTGATAAATATTACGAAATGCTGGTGGAATGGAACAAGGTTATGAATCTCACCGGTATCACCGAGTACGAAGAAGTAAACGAAAAACATTTTGTCGACAGCCTTGCCTTAGTAAAGGCCCTGGATATCAGTAAAGTTCAAACCGTGATCGATATAGGAACAGGCGCCGGATTCCCCGGAATTCCTTTAAAAATCGCCTTTCCGCACCTGAAAATCACGTTGCTTGACTCTTTAAATAAGAGAATCCGTTTCCTTGACAGTGTGATTGAAGAGTTAAATCTTACGGATATCCATACAATCCACGGCAGAGCAGAAGATTTTGCCCGTCAGGCAGACTACAGGGAACAGTTTGACCTCTGTGTTTCACGTGCAGTGGCCAATTTATCTACATTATCCGAATACTGCCTCCCTTATGTAACAGTGGGTGGATTCTTTGTTTCTTACAAATCCGGTGATATTGTCGATGAACTTTCCGCTGCAAAAACCGCAGTACATGTCCTTGGAGGTACACAAAATAAACCAGTTGTATTCCAGCTTCCAGGCAGTGATATCAGCCGTTCATTTGTAAAGATCAAAAAAATCAAGCCTACCGGGAAGAAGTTTCCTCGAAAAGCAGGACTTCCTTCCAAAGAACCTATCCACGGATAAACAGCTGTACATGCCTGTAGTCTGTATATGCCGCAATGGAAATTGAACTATTTTTTCTTTATCTTGAACTTCTGCTATTAGTTCTTTTTATAATAGTTCAATTTTAATTGTTGTAGTTTATTCTATTTTGTATTTTTGATAGTTCAATTTTTGTATGCTTTGAAAATGTATTTTTATTTTTTTGTATGCAGTTCTGCCAGAAATTTGTTTTCCTATTTCAAAAAGCGGGTAAGTTCAATTTTTTACCCGCTTAAAATCTGATTTTCTTATTTTCATTTAACTTGATTATTTCTGCAAAAAGCCCAATAATCATCCTTCTGTTTTGTTTTTCAGAGAAAGACAATTTCCATAGAAATTTTCCAGAGTTGCATGTCGGTTTTCATGGTGTTCATGAGTAGAATAAGTACCAGTTAAGTACCAGTTCTGTTTGCTATTAGATAATCGCAAAAGTTGATCAAGAGCCATATATAGCCAAATGCGGGATGTACACCGAAGTGTACATCCCGCATTTGGCTATAATGTGTACCTGAACATACTTTATATTATTCAGCAGAGAAAAGGATATCCAGCTGTTCTGCGAATCCTTCCGGTTGTTCAATTTGTGGAAGATGTCTCGTATCCTTTATGCACATGCATTCTATAGCAGGTACATGCTTCTGATATTGTTTAGCAATCTCAATACTGTTTTCATCATATTGTCCAGAGATAATGCAGATACTATTTGTCGCCTTGCGAATACAATGATAAATATTTGTCTTTGTATATCCACCTTTGATGCTTGCAAACAAATATTTTGAATGTGCGTTTTCATTATGAGCAGATTCATGGTATATCTTCGTCATCTGATAATCTATCGCATCTTCGTCATACAGATACTTATCCACAAATTTTTCATCAATTGCTTCTCTTGAATGAATAATGTTGTACAGCAGCGTACCAATAATCGGTATTTCGATAAGGAACTTCAGCGTCTTGGTTCTCTTATTCGGACATTTTGCAAGTTCCGTAAGTGACAGTGGATTCACCATACAAATCTTTCCAATCACGTTTTCATCATTTCCGCATGCCATAACTGCAATAGCAGCTGATTCTCCCGTAGCCACAACATCTGCCTTTTCGCCAATGATATGTTTAATAAAATCCGTCAGCATTTGCACATAAAGGAAATTAGTATAAGTAATATTTGGTTTTTCAGATCGTCCACAGCCTAGCAGATCCACGGTATAAACAGTATGCTTTTCTGCAAGAATTGCCGCTACTTTTTTCCATTCTACGCCAGAGCTTTCTGCATCCAAATCATGAAGTAGCAGTAGTGGTTTACCATTTCCCTGTTTTCTATAATAGATTTTTCCAAATCTCCAGTCATAATAATTTCCCTCTGATGAGTTTAACAAGCTGTCTTTTGTTGCCATTTCTATAAGTGTTTTATTTATCAGATGGATTGTAATCGCACCAAGTGTTGCTAAAATCGCACAACTTTTCAATTTATTTTTCATCGTTAATTGTCCTTTCTCCGAATCATTTTTGCCCCGATTCAGCAAGATCATACTCGCAAATAGTATCTGTTTTGTGTAATTTTTCACCTTGCGGCTTATAGATAAGTATACCATAATCTCCTTACAGTTTAAAGATTTTCATCATGTTATTGTTCCTTGGTTTTCGACAAAATGTTTCACGTGAAACATTTTGTTTTCTCTTTTTCCAGCTGCTCATAGCCAAATATATTTTAATATATCCAAAATATGACGATACCATGGGCAAAAGGTCAGAAAGCCGATGTGAGCTTGCTTGTAAGAGGATTTTTGACCTCTTGACCCGCAAAAGAATGAGTAAGTAGCCATTTTTTCAAGGAAAAATGAGCGGATTACGAATGTTTTTATACATTTTCACATTTCACTTTGTGTAGAATGTTTCGCGCGAAAAATCCCCTTATTTATAAAAAATGCCAAAATAAATGTTTCACGTGAAACATTTAGTAGATTTAGATAAAGTTTAGTGTTACAATTATACCTAGATGTAAATAAAACTTCATATATATTTGCACACTATTAGAAAGGAGGTAATTGCAATGGGACGAATAATTGCCGTTGCCAACCAAAAGGGTGGTGTTGGGAAAACTACAACAGCGATCAATTTATCCTCGTGTTTAGCGGCAAAAGGGCAGAAAGTTCTCGCAATCGACATGGATCCACAGGGAAATATGTCCAGCGGTCTTGGTATAGATAAAGATAATGTTGACTATACTGTATATGATCTTTTAATCGGCGAAGCCACTATGGATCAGGTGTTATGCAAAGAAGCAATTGAAAATCTCGACGTAATTCCCGCAAACATTGATCTGTCTGGCGCTGAAATAGAGTTGCTCGATACCGAGAACAAAGAATACATATTAAGAGATGAGGTGCTTAAGATAAGAAGTAATTACGATTACGTCATTATCGACTGCCCACCTTCACTTAGTATGTTGACAATCAATTCAATGACTACAGCCGATACCGTATTGGTTCCAATTCAGTGTGAATACTATGCACTTGAAGGATTGAGCCAGCTGATTAAAACAATCGAGCTTGTAAAAGAAAGATTGAACGAAAACCTTGAAATGGAAGGCGTTGTATTTACCATGTATGATGCCAGAACCAATCTTTCTCTTCAAGTTGTTGAAAATGTAAAAGATAATCTTGATCAGACAATTTACAAAACTATCATTCCACGTAATATACGACTTGCAGAAGCCCCAAGTCATGGCTTACCAATCAACTTATATGATCCTCGTTCAACAGGAGCTGAAAGTTATATGTTATTAGCAGATGAAGTAATTCATAAAGGAGAAGAGTAAGCATGACAGCAAAACGAGGCGGACTTGGAAAAGGTCTGGATAGTTTAATCAAAGAAAATAAAACCGCGAAACATACTGCACCGGTTAAAAAAGAAGTAGTGAATGCCGGACCAATTATGATGAAGATCAATGATGTGGAGCCAAACCGTGACCAGCCGAGAAAACATTTTGAGGAAGATGCTCTCTTGGAACTTGCCGATTCAATCAAACAGTTTGGAATCCTACAACCTCTGATTGTTCAGAAACGGAACGATTACTACGAAATCATCGCCGGCGAGCGTCGCTGGCGTGCAGCAAAGCAGGCCGGTATCAAAGAGATTCCTGTTATCATTAAAGAATACACAGATCAGGAAATCGTTGAGATTTCTCTTATTGAAAATATTCAGCGCGAAAATCTGAATCCAATCGAAGAAGCGCAGGCATACAAACGCTTGCTAAATGAATTCCGTCTGAAGCAGGATGAGGTAGCTGAGCGCGTTTCAAAGAGCAGAACTGCTGTTACAAACTCTATGCGTCTTCTAAAGCTGGACGAGAGAGTACAGCAGATGATCATCGATGATATGATTTCAACCGGACATGCACGTGCTCTTCTTGCAATCGAGGATAAAGAGCAGCAATATATTCTTGCCAATAAAGTATTTGATGAAAAGCTCAGTGTCCGGGATACCGAAAAACTTGTCAAAGAACTAAAGAAGCCAAAAAAAGAAAAAGAAAAGCCTGTTATCCAGAATGCATTTGTATATGAAGATCTGGAGGAACGTATAAAGTCAATCATCGGTTCCAAAGTCCATGTCAATCATAAAGCCAACGGAAAAGGCAAAATTGAAATTGAATATTATTCGGACAACGATCTGGAACGTATATTTGAATTGTTGATGTCAATACAGGAAGGAAAATAATATATGGAAAGTAAAATTCTGAAATCAATTGGAATTGATCCGGCGTATATATTTCTTTTTCTTATCATGCTGATCATATTGATGTTTCTTCTTTATATTAATGTTAATATGAAATACAACCGTATGAAATCAAGCTATAATGTATTCATGCGCGGACAGGACGGTAAAACGCTCGAAGAAAGTTTCAGTGCAAGATTCGATGAACTCGACGAGCTTTCCAACATTGCCCACGAAAACAAAGCGGACATCCGCATATTGTATCGCGCGTTGCGAAGCAGCTACCAGAAAGTAGGTATTGTCAAATACGATGCTTTCGGTGAAATGGGTGGAAAACTCAGCTTCGCCCTCACAATGCTTGACAATGATAACAATGGATGGATCCTCAATTCCATGCACAGCAGAGATGGCTGTTACACTTATATAAAAGAAATTGTGCGTGGTGAAAGTTACATTGAGCTCTCTGAAGAAGAGGCCGAATCACTAGATCAGGCCGTTTACCAGGAAATGTATGATCCGGATGTACAGGATGCGATCAAACCACAGTAATAAAAATAAAGAAATAAGACAGGAGAACAGTTATGTTAGATATTAAATTTTTAAGACAGAACCCGGATGTTGTAAAAGAAAACATCAAGAAAAAATTCCAGGATGAAAAGCTTCCACTTGTAGATGAAGTAATCGAACTTGACAAGAGAAACCGTGAAATCAAAGGCGAAGTAGAAGCACTCCGTGCTGAGAAAAATAAAGTTTCCAAAGAAATCGGTGCATGCATGGCTCATGGCGAAAAAGAGAAAGCAGAAGAGCTTAAGAAAAGAGTTCAGGAAAACGCTGCCCGTATGGAAGAACTTTCTGCCGAAGAAAAAGAAGTTGAAGCAAAAATCAAAAAAGATATGATGGTTATCCCAAATATCATCGATCCATCTGTACCGATCGGTAAAGACGACAGCCAGAATGTTGAAATTGAAAAATTTGGCGAACCGGTTGTTCCGGACTTTGAAATCCCATACCATACAGAAATTATGGAAAAATTCAACGGAATCGATCTTGAAAGTGCAGGAAAGGTTGCCGGAAATGGTTTCTATTATCTGATGGGAGATATTGCACGTCTTCACTCAGCAGTTATCTCTTATGCACGTGACTTTATGATCGATCGTGGATTCACATACTGTATCCCACCTTTCATGATCAGAAGCAACGTTGTTACAGGTGTTATGAGCTTTGCCGAAATGGATTCTATGATGTACAAAATTGAAGGCGAAGACTTATATCTGATCGGAACAAGCGAGCATTCTATGATCGGTAAATTCATCGATACCATGCTTGATGAAGCTGAACTTCCAAAGACACTGACTTCTTATTCTCCATGCTTCCGTAAAGAAAAAGGAGCTCATGGAATCGAAGAACGTGGTGTATACAGAATCCATCAGTTTGAAAAACAGGAAATGATCGTTGTATGCAAACCAGAAGAAAGCAAAGAATGGTATGATAAATTATGGAAAAACACTGTTGATCTGTTCCGTTCTCTTGATATCCCGGTTCGTACACTGGAATGCTGTTCAGGTGACCTTGCCGACCTTAAAGTAAAATCTTGTGACGTAGAGGCATGGTCTCCAAGACAGAAGAAATACTTTGAAGTAGGAAGCTGTTCTAACCTTGGTGATGCACAGGCAAGACGTCTTGGCATCCGTGTAAAAGGAAGTGACGGAAACAAATATTTCGCACACACACTGAACAACACAGTAGTAGCTCCTCCGAGAATGCTGATCGCATTTCTCGAGAACAATCTTCAGGCAGACGGTTCTGTCCGCATTCCTGAAGTACTTCGTCCATACATGGGCGGTAAGTCTGAAATCAGATAGAAAACGAGGTAAATTTTGCATAAATATTTAAACGCTATCGGATTCCACGATATCGCATCTGAACGCGAATGGTATCAGATTCTTCTTGAATCCGAAAAGAAATTTTCCGGATATGACCGTATTGCCCTGGACGAGTACACAGATCTCTGTGAGCTTCGCAGGGAATACGGCAACGGGATTGGCATTTCTTCCTGCGGCTTTATCGATGAAAATGATGAAGAATTCCGCAGAGAATGCTATTTCCCATATTTTTCAGGCAGTGGAGTCAGCTCTTATGCTGATATTGCAGTAGAACAGAAAGCATCCTCACCGACCTATATTGGTGTCTGCGAAGATGTAAAGCTCGGCTGCAGTATCATTTTCCATATCCAGAACGGAATGGAATACATAAAAGAAGCCACTCGCGGTGGTCTGAACAAAAGTTCAATCTCTATAACCTTTTCTGGTCTTGCCTTAAGTGGGAAAATTTTGCTTCCGGTCACAAAGGATGCAGGTGCTGCGGACAAGAGAGCGAAAGATCTCCGCAACCGGATGATGCTTATGAGCGCAGCAAAGGAAGGGAATCCCGATGCCATTGAAAGCCTTACGCTTGACGACATCGACACCTATGCCGCAGTATCAAAAAGAATTCGCGGGGAAGATATTTACAGTATTGTCGATACGCATTTTATGCCAGCTGGTCTTGAATGTGACCAGTATGCGATCCTTGGTGAGATTCTGAATATCGATACCATCGAAAATCTTCTTACCGGGAAAAAACTTTATGTTCTTACAGTTGAAACCAATGAGCTTCAATTTGATGTATGCGTACCGGTTGAAAAGGTGATTGGCGAACCGGCAGTTGGAAGACGGCTGAAGGCACAGATCTGGCTGCAGGGGCATATTAATTTTTAGGAAAGATTTTTGACTTATATAAAAAGCATGACCAAATTTCTTTTAATTGAAAATTAGTCGTGCTTTTTTGTATATGCGTTTCAGAACATTCGGCTTTACATAAAAAAGTCCTGTAAAAGCTATTTCACATATCAGATCCCGCTCTGTTACCTCACCATGATCATCCTCTTAGAAAAGCATTTGACATTTTCATGTTCAAACGGTATGATATATGTATATGTTCTATTAGTCAAATGAATATAAGAATCGTCTCCTAAGAGAAAGCCGAGGCATTCCCCAAAGGGAAAAAATGAAAAACAACTTTCAGTTCGAATCTATTCTGAAAAATGCTAAGGGTGACAACAAAGCATTCCCCAAATTGGGGAGCGTTCTAATGTTACCAAATCGAAAAAATCTGTAGATTGACAACTCGAAAAAGAGTTGATAATCTTATATATGGCCGAAGGGAAAAATCCCAGAAACCCAGTAAAATCAAGGGGTTGCGGCATGTGTCCATATAGCTCAGCTGGATAGAGCACTCGCCTCCTAAGGGTCAGGTGGAGCAATCCCCTTTCGGAAGCGATTTATGAAATAAATTTGAAAATTGCTCCATGAAAATTAAATACGTCTCAGTACCTCAGTAGGATAGAGGGTTCGCCTCCTAAGAGAAAGCCGAGGCATTCCCCAAAGGGAAAAAATAAAAAACAACTTTCAGTTCGAATCTATTCTGAAAAATGCTAATGGTGACAACAAAGCATTCCCCAAATTGGGGAGCGTTCTAATGTTACC
>NZ_JAQFCE010000035.1:0-31447 GCF_027690675.1 Bariatricus sp. TF06-38A | reverse complement strand
ATCGCCCTTTCACGGCGGTAACACGGGTTCGATTCCCGTCGGAGTCATCTGGCGCCATAGCCAAGTGGTAAGGCAAAGGTCTGCAACACCTCTATCACCAGTTCAAATCTGGTTGGCGCCTCTAGGAGAAATCTGGAAACAATTGTTTCCAGATTTTTTGGTATACAAATATAATATACCATATATAAAAATGCGGTATGTGAAGAATGTGCTTCCTACATCAAAAAATAACAGAAAATATATTGAAAATCAGCTTTCGGGAGCCATTGAGCAGATGGAAAAATATATCAGAAAGTATCCGATGTTTCTTGTTATGGATTATGTGTAAAACTATAGATTATTATAATAATTAAAATATTGTTTCGTCATCTTGAATATGCTATACTTGAATTATGTTTATAGGGGCAAAGCTGTTGAAAAACTGTGACGCAAAGCCAAAGGGACTAAGGCAGTACGCTATGTCAGCCGGTTGCAATAAGAAGATGCGGATAGGTTAATAGAGTAAGTGAAAAAAGCTATTCGGCTTAAATTTTAGTCACCTGCGTTATACAGGTGACTTTTTTACATAGGAAATTACATTTTCTATGTAGAAAAGCTTCCGGCAGAATGCATAGGAGATGAGGGAAATGAAAAAAGGAAAGAAATGGAAAAAAATTGAAGCATTCTGCATTATGCTCATTGTGACATTGTTGCTTATTTTTGTCAGAATACTGTATCAGCCGGGTACGGAGTCGGAAAGGGGCGAGTTGTACACCTTCAGCAATGGATGGTATCAGCTGAAGGATGGGAAAAAGACGGAGCTCAAATTGCCGTGTTTTGTTACAGCGGATAAAGATGGGCAGATCATTCTTTACAATGATATGTTATCAGAGGCTGATAAGGGAAAAATCTTGTCGATCCGAGGAATACAGGATCAGCTGAAAGTCTGCATAGGAGACCGGCTTCTCTACCAATATAAGGATAACAGATTTGAAAAAAACAGGCAGATGAAAGGGAAAATATGGGCAGATATTTCTTTGCCGGAGAAAATCGGGCAGGAAGTGTTATCAATCAGCTATGAAACTAAAAAGAATGCCAGACTATATGTGTATGCCCCGATGATCGGAGAGTTTTGTTTTATTTTTAGGCAGCATCTGCTAGGATCATTTTTTTCGATACTGATGATTTTGGGAATGACTGGTCTCGGTCTCGTCTCGGTGATTGTCTTTTTATATACCAGACACAGACAAATTGTAGAAAAGAGATTTTTAAATGTAGCACTGTTTTTGATTCTATGCAGTCTGTGGTGCATTTTTGATTCAGGGATTTATCAGATGTATGGAAGTCAGAACGCAGCAGGAACACTGATATCCTTTTATGCGTTTATGACGATGCCTGTTCCCATGCTGTTATTTGTACAAAATACAGTGAGTGAAAGTGTAAGATGGATACCGCAGATCTGGATTTTTCTTCTTTATGCAAATGCTGTTTTACAGGGATTCTTGTATTTTCTGTTTAGGATTCCTTTTATAGACATGCTATTTATCACACATCTTTTATTATTTACGGGGGTTGTGTCTATGATTCTTCTTTTGTGGAAAGAGTATCGGAAAACGCAGGAGAAGGAAGTAAATCTCTGTCTAAAGGCATTTGGTGTATTAGGGATAAGCGGTGTAATCGCACTGGTACTGTACTGGGTATTATCCATTTACTGGTATGAATCTATTTTCCAGTTTGGCATTCTTCTTTATATTGCTGTTTTGTTTTGGGGATTGCTTTGTAAAGTATCCAACAACATTCAGTTTTGCCTGGAACAGGAGGTTTATAGGAGAATGTCCTTGGAAGACCGGATGACAGATATGAAAAACCGGAAATCATTTGAGATGTATATTGAAGAGATCCAGGAGGGTGCGATTTTACTTGAAAATGTATTATTGTTGTTTGTGAAAATTGCAGAACTGAAGAAGATTAATGATATGTCTGGAAGGCAGATGGGTGATGAAACGGTTATCCGAACGGCAAGAAGCATCCAGAGTGCAGAAAGGAGTGTTCTGGAACAGCAGGCAGTAAGTTTTCGTGTTGATGGTGGTGAGTTTGCGATTATCGTAAAAAACCCGCAAAAGACACCGGAAGAATGGGAGCATTTTATAAAAGAAGAGATGGAAGAAGAATGTGGAAACAGACAGCCTGTGCGGCTGAAGTTCGGGTATAGTTATCTGAGAAAAAAGAATGGTAGTCTTCTTTCGTTCAGTGACTGGAAACAGCAGGCAGACGATATGCTTTGTTCAAATAAATAAAAACCGGCGGAGGATAAATATGACTTATAATATAGATTTTCTTATTGCGGCAATGGTTATATTGTTGCTGGTTTTATGGTATTTTCTGGGACAGAAAAGAGCAGAGGATCTGAATAATCAGGTATTCCTTTCCTTTGCCATCATCGGTATTTTAGATGTGGTTGCGGAACTTGCCAGTAATTATTATATTTCTTTTCCAAATAGTAATTGTGAAATTGCTGCAATGCTTGCAACAACGATCTTTTATCTGCTTCAGGCATTGCTGCCGTTTACGGTGATTTGTTATATTCAGACATTACATGATAATAAGATCATTTCGGCAAAAAAGATGTTTTTATCAGGTGTGCCGACATTCATTCTGATGGGGATGATTCTGACAAACCCGTTCACGGAAAAGCTGTTTTATTTTGATATACCGGCAGGCTATATGAAAGGTCCATGGTATATGCTGATGTATTACAGTGCACTTTGTCATATGGCAGCAGCCTTGATCCTTATTGTCATATGGCGGAAAAAACTGGGCTATCAAAAAGTGAAGAGTCTGCTGGAAATCCTGTTGATATCCGGTGCGGGAGTGGTGATCCAGCTTTTATATCATCCGCTTCTTACAACAGGGTTTGGTATGAGTCTGGGAATTCTGGTACTATTTATTACGATCAACAATCCTCATGCAAATATCGATACACTTACCGGATTATATAATCATCTGTATCTGGTCAGAAAAAGCAATGAGCTGATCAGTGCGGGAAAATCATTTCACATTATTACGGTGTATCTTTATCAATTGAAGCACATTAATAAAATCGCAGGGGTACAGGGCGGTAATTCAATCTTAAAGCTGACAGCAAGAAAACTTGGTGAGATGTGCGGGAAAAAAGCATTTCGTACAACGGGAAAGAGTTTTATGATACTCACCGGTTCACTTGAAGAATATGAATATTATCTTACGCAGCTGAAGAGAATGTTTGATGGAAACAGTAAGCTGAATGTCAACAATAAAATTATTACGATGCCTGTGATCATAAGCGGGATCATGAATGCGCAGAAACTCGGAGACAGCGGGCTTATTCTAGAATATGCTGAATATCTGGAAGCCTTATCTGCGAAAAATGGTCTGACAGAGGTGATACAGGATGATTATCAGACGATGAATGGTTTCCTTTATAATAAACGGGTAGAACAGTATTTGCATAAGGCGATTACAGAGGATCTGTTCGAGATATACTATCAGCCGGTTTACTCTACACGGAAAAATGCTTTATCACACTGGAAGCGCTAAGTCGCCTTCAGCATCCGGAGCTTGGCTGGATCGCACCAGATGTATTTATTCAGATTGCAGAAAAAAATCATATGATCGAACAGATCACAGATCTACAGTTTAGTCGTGTCTGCAGATTTTTAGGAGAAAACCGATACCTGATGAGGCATCTTCTGAATGTAAAAGTGAACCTGTCTTCTCTGGATCTGATGAGAAATGACTGTAGCAGACATTTTATCCGGATTATGGATGCTTATAAGATTCCACATAACTGGATACAGTTTGAAATCACGGAAACGGTTGCGACTGAATGCAATGCGGGTCTAAGAAGAGTTGCGGAGGAATTTACGGCCGCTGGCATTGGTTTGTGTCTGGATGATTTTGGTTCCGGATATGCGAATCTGAATACGGTAATGAGGCTTCCGTTTTCTGTGATCAAGGTTGACAGATCTCTGCTTTTTGATATCTGCAGGGATGAGAAACGGGCAATTTTCTATGAAAGTGTTGTAGAAACATTTCATAAAATGAATTATCATATTGTTTCCGAAGGGGTGGAAACACAGGAAGAAATGGAACAGATCAGCAGCTGGGGAGTCGAGATGATTCAGGGCTATTATTTTTCCAAGCCGCTTCCTGAAAAAGAGCTTTTGGAATTGCTGAAGAAGCAGGATAATATAGAAAGATAAAATTAAGAGACAATTCATCAGGCAGACAAATTAATGTATGAAAATAAAAGAATGTCATAAAGAGGAGGAAAGAAATGTTACTTATTAAAAATGCAAAAGTTTATGCACCGGAGTATGTTGGAAAAAAGGATCTTTTAGTATGTGGGGGAAAAATTGAATGTATTGAAGATAAGATCGAGGATTTTCCGATCGCATGTGAAGTTATTGATGCAGAGGAAAGAATTCTTACACCGGGGTTTATTGATCAGCATGTTCATGTTACCGGAGGCGGTGGGGAAGGAAGCTTTCATACCCGTACACCGGAACTTCAGCTGTCAGAACTGGTAAAAGGCGGAATTACAACGGTTGTAGGACTTCTTGGAACGGACGGACTTACAAGGAGTGTTGAAAATCTTTACGCAAAAGTACAGGCTTTATGCGAAGAAGGGGTAAGTGCGTATATGCTTACCGGTGCATATGGATATCCAAGTCCGACTATTACCGGAGAGGTAGATCGGGATATTATGTTTGTTGAAAAAGTACTTGGCGTGAAACTTGCCATTTCAGATCATCGGGCACCGAATGTGACGGAAAGTGAACTGATCCAACTTGCGAGCAAGACCAGAACGGCAGGTATGTTAAGCGGAAAACCTGGAATCGTGGTGCTGCATATGGGAGATGCAGATGCTGGATTGTCGCCGGTGTTTGAAGCTTTGGAAAAGAGTATGATTCCGATCAAGATTTTCCGTCCGACTCATGTGAACCGCAGAAAAGGTCTTCTGGAAGAGGGCTATCAGTTGCTTGAAAAGGGTGGATACATCGATCTCACCTGTGGCATCAGTGAGGACTTTTGTCCGGGCGGATGCATTTTAGAAGCAAAAGAAAAGGGAATCCCGACAGAGCATATTACCATCAGCTCCGACGGACACGGAAGCTGGTCAAAATACAGAGAAGACGGAAGCCTGTTGGAAATCGGTGTTTCCTCAGTAGATGCGCTGCGGGAAGAACTTCTGTATATGGTACATGAGCTTGATATGAAGCTGGAAGATGCACTTCCATATATGACATCACATGTAGCGGAGGCACTGGGATTGCAGGGTAAGAAAGGGACAATACAAAAAGGAGCCGATGCAGATCTGCTTTTGTGGGACAATGACCTGAAGCTTGACAGTTATATTGCAGGTGGAAAAATCTTTATGCAAAAAGAAAAAATCATTTGCAAGGGAACCTATGAAAAATAGGAATTGAATAAAGTACAACGTTAGCCTGTTAAAATATTCCCTTGCGGAAATGCCGGAAAAGCCTTAAAATAAAGGAATCATGTGTATACAGAAAGGAATATGCTTTATGGAAAAAGGGACTATTTTTAAATTTCATAACGATCTGGATACAGACCAGATCATCGCATCCCAGTATCTGTTGCTGCCGAATCTTGAGGAGATGAAGAGCCACGCATTTGAATCTCTGGATCCGGATTTTGCACAGAAGGTAAAACCGGGAGATTTCGTGGTCGGAGGAGAGAACTTTGGATGTGGATCTTCCAGAGAGCAGGCTCCGGGTGTGTTAAAAGCGTTAGGTGTAAAAGCTGTTATCGCAAAATCATTTGCAAGAATTTTTTATAGAAATGCTATCAATATCGGACTTCCTGCTATTGTCTGTAAAGACCTTCCGGATGAAGTAAAGACCGGAGATCAGATGGAGCTTCATATGCTGGAAGGAACCGCTGAGGCAAATGGAAAGGTTTATTCCTGCACAAAACTGCCGGAATATATGCAGAATATTTTGAATCAGGGCGGACTTATTGCGTCTCTGAACCGTGAGGAGGAATAGACGATGGGAATGACAATTGCTGAAAAGATCATTGCAGCGGCAGCCGGTGTGGAAAGCGTAAAGCCGGGTGACATCCATACAGTAGAACTGGATCGTCTGATGAGTAATGACGGAACTACACATCTTACCGTTGATATGTATAATAATAAATTAAAAAATCCACATATTGCAGATACAGGCAAGCTGGTATTTATCGTAGATCATAACGTACCGTCTGACTGTCCGAAGACAGCCGCATCCCAGAAGAAGATGCGTGATTTTGCAAAGGCAAACCACATTGATTTCTGGGAAGGGAAAGGTGTATGCCACCAGATTATGATGGAAAATTATGTTCGTCCGGGAGAACTGATCTTTGGTGCAGACAGCCATACCTGTTCTTACGGTGCACTTGGTGCATTCGGAACCGGTGTTGGATGTACAGACTTCCTTTACGGTATGGTAACAGGAACTTCCTGGGTAATGGTACCGGAGACTGTGAAATTCAACCTGGTTGGAAAGCTGCCGGAAGGTGTATATGCGAGAGATCTGATCCTCACCATCATCGGTGAAGTCGGAGCCAACGGATGTAACTATCAGGTGATGGAATTTACCGGAGAGGGCGCGAAGACTCTGACAATCAGTGACCGTATCGCACTTTGCAATATGGCAGTAGAAGCCGGAGCTAAGACCGGTATTTTTGAAGTTGATGATGTGGCAATGGAATATTTAAAAGAGCATGGACGCGAGCCAAAGGCTGTATATCACAGCGATCCGGATGCGCATTATGTAAGAGAATATACATTTGACTTATCCAAGGTAGAGCCGGTTGTTGCAAAACCGGATTTTGTAGACAATCTTGCGCCGGCAAAAGACGTGCGAGGTATCAAGATTGATGAGGCATTCCTTGGATCCTGCAACAACGGACGTATCGAAGATCTCCGTGTAGGCGCACAGGTTATCAAAGGAAAGAAAGTATCTGAAAAAGTAAGATTCCTTGTTGTTCCGGCAAGTCAGACTATTTACAGACAGGCTCTGGAAGAAGGACTGATCGACATTTTCATGGATGCAGGTGCGATCGTGATGAACCCGAACTGTAGTGTATGCTGGGGAAGCTGCCAGGGCGTAATCGGTGAAAATGAAGTCCTGATCAGTACAGGAACCCGCAACTTTAAGGGACGTGCAGGACATCCGAGTTCCAAGGTATATCTTGGATCGGCTGCAACCGTTACAGCATCTGCCATTGCCGGAGAAATTGCACTGGCAAGTGATGTGTAAGAGACGAAATTACGTTTGACGAGGTGACATAAGATGGATAAATTTACAGGACGTGTATGGGTTCTTGGAGATGACATTGATACCGATATCATCATTCCAACTGAATACCTTGCACTCAAGACAATCGATGATATGAAGCAGTATGGCTTTTCTCCTCTTCGTCCGGAACTTGCCGGACAGATCCAGAAGGGGGATATCATTGTAGCAGGAAAGAACTTTGGTTGCGGTTCGTCAAGAGAACAGGCACCGGAGATCATCAAGGCAATGGGTGTGCAGTGTGTGATCGCCAAATCATTTGCAAGGATCTTTTTCCGTAATTCGATCAACAACGGACTTCTTCTGATTGAACAGCTGGAACTTTATGATGATATGAAAGAGGGCGACGAGATCACGGTAGTGATGAATGAGCATGTGGATTATAATGGCAAGGAATATCCGATTGCTTCTCTGCCGGAGAATCTGATGAGCATTATTCAGGCTGGCGGTCTGGTAAAAGCCATGCGCAAGCTGAATGGACTGGATTAACCGGAAAGGAGAAGAAAATGGGCGAGACGATTATTGAAAAAATTATCAGACATAATACAGGAAAAGCCGTAAAGCCGGGAGACATTGTGACGGTTAACGTTGACCGCGTGATGATTCATGATATTTTCATCCCCTTTGTGGCAGAAAAATTTGAAGAAATGGGATTTACGAAACTGCATGATCCGGACAAGGTTGTTCTGATCTATGATCATCTGGTTCCGGCAAGTCAGCAGGATGATACCAGACATTTTCGTACCGGAGATGCATTTGCAGATAAATACGGACTTACACATGTACACAGAAGTGACGGAATCTGCCATCAGCTGATGACAGAGGCTGGCTATGTTAAACCGGGTGATATCGCATTCGGAACCGACAGCCATACCACAACTTATGGTTGTGTTGGAGCATTTTCATCTGGTATCGGTTATACCGAGATGGCGAGTATCCTTGGAACCGGAACGATGTGGATCAAGGTACCGGAGACGATCAAAGTTGTGATCGATGGTGAACTTCCGGAAAATGTCATGTCAAAGGATATCATCTTACGACTGATCGGTGATTTGAGAGCAGACGGTGCTACTTACAGAGCACTTGAATTTGCCGGAAGCACCATTGAAAATATGACAGTTGCAAGTCGTATGACAATGGCAAACATGGCAATCGAAGCAGGTGCAAAATGCGCACTTTTCACACCGGATGAGAAAACTGCCGAGTATTGCAATATTGAATTAAATGATTATCAGAAGAGTCTGGTTGGTGATCCGGATGCAACTTATATGAGAACGATCACTTATAAAGCAGAGGACTTTGTACCGGTTATGGCCCTTCCGTCACAGGTTGACAAGATCAGAAATGTATCTGAGGTAGAAGGAACCGAGATCGATCAGGTATTTATCGGCTCTTGCACAAACGGACGTCTGGAGGATCTTCAGGCAGCAGCAGAAGTGTTAAAGGGCAAAAAAGTTGCGGATTTTGTAAAACTGATCGTGACTCCGGCGAGCCGTAAGATCTACAAACAGGCAGCAGATATGGGAATCCTTACGACTTTATCTGAGGCAGGTGCGATCATTACCCATCCGGGTTGCGGACTTTGCTGTGGACGTACCGGAGGAATTCTGTCAGACGGAGAACGTGTGGTTGCAACCAACAACCGTAACTTCCTTGGACGTATGGGAACTTCTAAGGTCGAGATTTATCTGGCATCTCCGAAAACAGCGGCAAGCTGCGCGGTGGCAGGAAAGATTGTAAGTCCAAAGTAGAGGAGTTCACTATGAAAAAAATTGGATTTATCGGTGTTGGCATCATGGGAAAATCCATGGTGCGCAACCTTATGAAAGCAGGGTATGAACTGCATATTTACGCAAGAACAAAAGCGAAAGTCGATGATGTGATCAGCGAGGGTGCAATTTTCCATGAATCTATCAAAGAATGTGTACCTGGATGTGATGCAGTGATCACCATCGTTGGTTTTCCGAGAGATGTGGAAGAGGTTTACTTCGATGAAGGCGGTATTCTGGAAAATGCAGATCCGGGAACCTATCTGATCGATATGACAACTACAAGTCCGATGCTTGCAGAAAAGATTTCAAAAGAGGGCACAGAAAAAGGATTCCATGTGCTGGATGCGCCTGTAACAGGTGGGGATACCGGAGCAAAAAACGCTACATTATCCATCCTTGTCGGCGGCGAGAAAGAAGATTATGAAGCTTGTATGGAGCTTTTCAAAGCAATGGGAACAAACATCAATTATCAGGGAAAAGCCGGATGTGGACAGCATGCAAAGCTTGCTAATCAGATTATGATCGCCGGTGCCTTAAGTGGTGTATGTGAGGCCTTTTCCTATGCGCAGGCCAAAGGACTGGATCTGAATGTCCTTTTTGATTCGGTCTCTACCGGGGCAGCAGGAAGCAAACAGTTGGATGCTTTCGGACCAAAGATCATTGCCGGAGATTATGCACCGGGATTCTTTATGAAGCATTTCATCAAGGATATGAAGCTTGCGCTGACTGAGGCAAATATGAGCGGACTGAGTCTTGAGGTGCTGAGTCTGGTACTGTCAAATTATGAAGAGTTGGCACAGGAAGGGCTTGGAGATCTTGGGACACAGGCGCTGATCAAGTATTATGATGTGCAGGATGTAGAAGAATAATCGTATGTGATTTAGGGAGCTGTTTTGCAGCTCCCTGATATTTTGTGTTTCATAAACAGTAACGAGAAAACCCGCTGATCTTTCGACCAGCGGGTTTTCTTGTGCTTTTATTTAATTTCTAAAGGAATGAGAGTAAAGTGCGGCAATCGGGGTAACCCGATTGCGCTTACTTTATGAGGGGGGAGATAGTTGTTTATCAACTATCTGACTCTTAGTATACAGATAAATTGTGTTCAAAATATGTCTATATCATAAAAGAAAAAGAAAATTTCTTAAGGAAAAATGAACTATCGATTAAGGAATATTGATTAGAGTACAATAAAAAAATCATTGCGAAAGTACTTTCAAATGTAATCAGATTCTTTTTACATCGTTGCAACTGCGGTAGTTTAATGGTATACTGGACATATTGCAAAAGTAGAAAATGGCAGCAGAAGCTGTCGGCAATGTTTACAAGGCTCATTGGGGTTATGTGAAATATATAAGAGAGTAATACGGAGGAACAGAACAGATGGATTTGGTAACAGTAAGAGAATTATACAGAAACAGAGAGGAATATCTGGATAAAGAAGTGACCATCGGGGGATGGGTGCGTAGTATCCGTGATTCTAAGACATTTGGATTTATCGTTGTAAATGATGGATCTTTCTTTGAAAACCTTCAGGTAGTATATCATGATAATATGGAGAACTTTGGCGAGATTTCCAAGCTGAATGTTGGTGCGGCAATTATTGTAAAAGGAACACTTGTCGCAACACCACAGGCAAAGCAGCCATTTGAGATCCAGGCAACAGAAGTTGTCGTAGAAGGTACCTCTGCACCGGATTATCCGCTTCAGAAAAAACGTCACAGCTTTGAATATTTAAGAAGTATTGCACATCTTCGTCCAAGAACCAATACTTTCCAGGCAGTGTTCAGAGTACGCTCACTGACTGCTTACGCAATCCACAAATTCTTCCAGGAAAGAGGATTCGTATATGTACATACACCGCTGATCACAGGAAGTGACTGCGAGGGTGCAGGAGAAATGTTCCAGGTAACAACACTGGATATGAACAATGTGCCGAAAAATGCAGACGGAACTGTTGATTATTCCAAAGATTTCTTTGGAAAAGAGACAAACCTTACCGTAAGCGGACAGCTGAACGGTGAAACTTATGCACAGGCATTCCGCAACATTTACACATTCGGACCGACATTCCGTGCGGAGAATTCCAACACCACACGTCATGCCGCCGAGTTCTGGATGATCGAGCCGGAAATCGCATTTGCAGATCTGGAAGATGACATGATCCTTGCAGAAAACATGCTGAAATATGTTATCCGCTACGTGATGGAAAACGCTCCGGAAGAGATGAATTTCTTCAATTCTTTCGTAGACAAAGGACTGATCGACCGTCTGAACAACGTTGTAAATTCTGATTTCGCAAGAGTTACTTACACAGAAGCAATCGAAATCCTTGAAAAGCACAATGACAAATTTGAATACAAAGTATCATGGGGAGCAGATCTGCAGACAGAGCATGAACGTTATCTGACAGAAGAGATCTACAAACGTCCGGTATTCGTTACCGATTATCCGAAGGAGATCAAAGCTTTTTACATGAAGATGAATGATGATAACAAGACCGTAGCAGCAGTTGACTGTCTGGTTCCTGGAATCGGAGAGATCATCGGAGGAAGCCAGAGAGAGGACGACTACGATAAGCTTGTTGCAAGAATGAAAGAGCTTGGACTTAAGGAAGAAGATTACGGATTCTATCTGGATCTGAGAAAGTACGGATCTACAAGACATGCAGGATTCGGACTTGGATTTGAGAGATGCATCATGTATCTTACAGGAATGTCCAACATTCGTGACGTAATTCCGTTCCCAAGAACTGTGAATAACTGCGAACTGTAAAAAAGAAGAATGAAGAAAAAGGGGACCGGGAACTGCATCAAAAGGGTGTGTTTTCCGGTCTGCTGTTTTATACGCAAATCTTTCTATATACGGAAAGGAAAAGTGAAATATGAATATTTTAGTTGTAGATGATGAAAAAGAAATTGCGGATGTCGTAGAATTATATCTGCAAAATGAATACCATGTTTTGAAATTTTACACAGGGCAGGAAGCATTGGAATGTATTGAGAAGACAAAAGTGGATCTGGCGATCCTGGATGTGATGCTGCCGGATATTGACGGTTTCACGATTCTGAGAAAGATCCGTGAGAAATACACATTTCCGGTGATTATGTTGACCGCGAAGACGGAGTACCGGGACAAGATCACCGGGCTTACGATGGGGGCTGACGACTATATTCCGAAACCATTCAACCCGCTGGAGCTGGTAGCGAGAGTGAAAGCACAGATGCGCAGATACACGCAGTACAACGATGGTAAGAAAAGTGATTCTGAGAATATCATTGATTTTGCAGGACTCTTGTTAAATAAAGAATCCCATGAATGCATCTATAATGAGCAGTCTCTTCCGCTGACACCGACGGAATTTGAGATTCTGTGGATTCTTTGTGAGAATCGCGGAAAGGTGATCAGCTCACAAAGATTATTTGAAGAGGTCTGGCATGAAGAGTATCTGAAGAACAGCAACAATACGGTGATGGTACATATCCGGCATCTGCGTGAGAAATTGAGTAAACCGACTGGAAAATCAGATCTTATCAAGACTGTCTGGGGAGTGGGATACAAAATTGAAGAATAATTACAGAAAATTAAAACTGAGCATATTGCTTCAGACGGTTTTTATTACGGCCCTGACGGTGCTGGTTGGCAGATTTATTCTGGAGTATTTTATCGATGGTATTTATAATGACAGCTTTGCCAATGGCTTTTTGCGAATATTGGAAGCTTTTCATGTGAGTGAAGAAACCGCAACATCTTTGTATTGGCAGTGGATCGGCAATAACAAAGTGTTCTTTATGATCCTCGGTTTTTTACTTTTATTTTCGTTGTTTTTTTATGTGGCACTTTCAAAAATGACGCGTTATCTGGAACAGGTAGAAGATGGGATTGAAAATATTATTTCAGCGTCTGACCAGCCAATCCGGCTGATTACGGAGTTAAAACCTATCGAGGATCGTCTCAATGAGATTAAAGAGACATTAAGGAGCCAGGAGGAAGAGGCAGAAAAGCTTGAGCAGAGGAAAAATGATGTTCTGCTTTTTCTGGCACATGATTTAAAAACACCGCTTACTTCTGTGGTGGCGTATCTGAGTATGCTGGATTCTCATCCGGAGATGCCGGCAGAGGAGCGCGCCAAATATACGCAGATATCTCTGGAGAAGGCGAATCGACTGGGGGATCTTTTGAAAGAGTTTTTTGAAAGTATAAAGTTGAATCTGCAGGATATTGAACTGGATAAGGTGGATATTGATCTGACCATGATGCTGGAACAGATTGCAGACGAACTCTATGGGGTACTTCAGGAGAAGATGCTGACCTGCAAGGTGGAAGCAGAGGAAGAGATCCTGATCGAGGGAGATCCGGATAAGCTTGCCAGGGTTTTTGATAATATTCTGCGAAATGCCATAGCATACTGCCGGGAGAAAAGTGTGCTTCTGATCCAGGCTGCCAAGGAGGAGAACCAGGTAAGAATCTGTTTTGAAAATGAAGGAGATACGATACCGGAAGAGAGCCAGAAGAGGATCTTTGATAAATTTTATCGCGCGGATGCGGCGAGATCCAGCAGTACCGGAGGAGCGGGACTGGGGCTTGCCATTGCAAAAGAGATTGTAGAGCTGCACAAGGGACAGATCATTGCCGAGAGCAGTGGGGGAAAGACACGTTTTATCGTGACACTTCCCCTTAAAGGAGGAGTAGAAAGTAATGAAATTCATACACACAGCGGACATTCATCTGGGGGCAGAGCCGGACGCAGGAAGTTCTTACACCGCAAAGCGACCGGAAGAACTGTGGAATAGCTTTGAGCGTCTTTTAAATATCTGTGAAGAAGAACAGACAGATCTTCTTCTGATCGCAGGGGATCTGTTTCACAGACAGCCTCTTTTAAGAGAGCTGAAGGAACTGGATTATTTATTTTCCAGACTGACACATACACAGGTCGTGCTGATGGCGGGCAACCATGATTACCTGAAAAGTACGTCCTATTACCGGAATTATAAATGGCAGGGACCGGTGCACATGTTTTTGTCTCAGAAACCTGCCTGTATGGAATTTAAAGAGCTTGGAGTCCGCATATACGGACTCAGCTATGAGGAACGGGAGATCACAGAACCGCTTTATGAGAAAATCCTTCCGGAAAAAAGAGGAATATCTTCCATCCTTCTGGCCCATGGCGGCGATGAAAAGCATATCCCGTTCCGAAAGAACGAATTACTGAAGCTGGGATATGATTATATTGCTCTTGGGCACATTCATCTTCCGGCAGAGCTTGCAAAGGACCGGATGTATTACGCAGGATCCCTAGAGCCTACAGATAAAAATGACACCGGGAAGCATGGTTATATCAAAGGGGAGATTAAAAATGGAAGAACCCGGACGGAATTTATTCCTTTTGCATCCAGAGAATATGTGCATATGGAAGTAGAAGCAGGAAGAGAGATGACCGGACGGGAAATGAAAGAAAAAATTTCCCTTGCCATACGGGAAAGAGGTATACAGAACATTTATAAAATCATTCTGCGGGGATTTCGGGATCCGGATATGATCTATGATACCGACCGGATGGATTCCTATGGAAATATTGTCGAAATTCTGGATGAAACAAAGCCGGCATATGATTATGAAAAGTTGAAAAAACAAAATGCAGGAAATCTTCTGGGCTGGTATATAGAAAGTTTTGCAGAAGCAAAGGATGACAGTGTGGAGGCAATTGCATTGGCTGAGGGAGTACAGGCCATGCTGGAGGCAAAGGGGAGCAAATTATGAAGATAACGGAACTGATCCTGAAGAATTTCGGTAAGTTCACGAATAAGCAGATCCTGCTTACGGATGGGATCAATATTATTTACGGAGAAAACGAATCGGGAAAAACAACGCTGCATACCTTTCTGAAGGGAATGCTTTTTGGAATGGAAAGAAAGCGCGGGCGTGCCGCCGCAACAGATACATTCCGTACCTATGAGCCTTGGGAGAATCCAAACTTTTATGCGGGAATCCTGCGGTTTACCTGCGGTGACCGGAGATTTCGCCTGGAACGGAATTTCGATCGGTATGCGAAAGGCGGCTCTCTGATTTGTGAAGATGATGGAGAAGAATTGTCACTTGAGCATGGGGATCTGGAAATTCTGTTAGGTGGTATGACAGAAAGTGACTATGAAAATACAGTTTCGATAGGACAGCTCCGGGTACAGACCGGAGAAATACTGGCGGCGGAGCTGAAGAATTATGCGGCAAATTATTATGCAACCGGGAACAGCGAGATTGACCTCGAAGGGGCGCTTGCCCTTTTAAAAGAGCGGAAGAAAGAGCTGGAAAAAGAAGAACGTGAAAAGAGGCAGCTGATCAGCGAAAAGAAAGAGCGGGCAGAGATGGAGGCATCCTATGTCTGGCGGGATCTGCATCAGTTAGAAAATGAAGCGGAACAACTGAAAAGAAGCTGTGAAGAGAAGCGCAGAGAATGGGAAAGCTGGGTAAATGAAGATAAAAAGCGGAAGAAACGGGAAGAGGCAGCAGGATATTTTGCCGGGTGGAGGATTCATCCACTGGAGGCAGTGAGTATGCTGGGGGCATTTTTTGTGACTTTTCTGCTTTTTCATAAGCCGTGGAATTTTCTTGTGGCAATCGTGGTGGCACTGGCTGAAGGGCTGTATGTCTGGAATTGTCTGAAAGATGGAAAGAAGAAAAAGAAAGCCAGATTACAGGAGATAAAAGAACAGGGCATTTCTCTCAAGGCAGATTATGAGAGGCAGAAAGGAAAGCTTGCAAAAGTACAGGAAACCTATCATGAAAAAGAAGTGTTGTATGAAAATCTGCAGGAACGAGTCGGCGAGTTTGATGAGATGAACAGTGAAGAGATAGAGCGATTAAAAAACAAGCAGGGTGTTGAACTTGCTATGGAACAGCTGACCAGACTTGCCGCACAGATGCAGAGCCGGACAAGCGATCTTATGAATACAGAAGTATCTGCAATCATGGATGCCATCACAGATGGAAAATATAACAGACTCTGGGTAGATGAAAATCTGTATGTGCAACTTATGAGTAATGGGAAAAAGATATCCATGGATCAGGTAAGCCGTGGAACTCTGGAACAGATTTATTTTGCAATCCGGATGGCGGCAACAAAAATTCTCCACGAGGAAGAATGTCCGGTGATCCTGGATGATGCATTCGGCTATTATGATGACAGGAGACTTGCGCAGACCCTTCGCTGGCTGAAAGACAGTAAGCGGCAGGTAATTATATTCAGTTGCCAGAAGCGGGAGATGGAAATGCTGGAAAAGATGGGATGCGCATATCATAAGGTAATGTTGTAAAATGAGGAGGAAGATTTTATGATTCGGCTTCAGGATATTGCAGAAATGGCAGGCGTCAGCCGTACTACGGTATCTAATGTTATAAATGGCAATACCAAAAGAGTTTCCCAGAAAACGATTGATAAAATCACGACTATTCTTAAAGAACAGAACTATGTTCCGCATATGGGTTCCGTGATGCTTTCCGGTCATGGTTCCAGAATTATAGGTGTAGTACTCGGATTTTCTTATGCCCATGGTATGCAGTCACTTCAGGATCCATTTGTGGGAGAACTGATCGGAACGATTCAGATGGAAACGGAAGAAAATGGATATTATGTTATGCTTATTGGCGGTGAAAGTATTCAGAATGTAGTGGATATTGCCTCAAAATGGAATGTAGAGGGATTGCTTATCCTTGGCTACAATGAAGAACAGTATCGCAGTCTTTCGCGCAGATTAAACAAGAAAATGATTCTGATCGATGCTTATCCGGAAGGTGCTTATACCTTCCAGAATGTCGGTATAGATGATTATTCGGGAGGGTATCAAATCGGAGAATACCTGTATTCCTGTGGATATAAGAAAGCATTGTTTGTTGCGGAAACGGAGAGAGACAGTGATTACTATCGGTGGATGGGATTCAAACAGGCGATGGAAAAATCGGGGGGATTCTGCAGTCGTTCCCGATATATAATTATTCCGAGTGAAAAAAGATTGCGTCTCAGAAAATACAAAGAGCTTCTCCCACGTTTTTTAGAAGCAAAGGCACTTGCATTTTCCTCAGATTATAATGCGATGGAAGCGATAAATTTCTTTTTTGATGAAGGCATCATGGTCCCGGATCAGATTTCAGTTACAGGATATGATGACAGTGTCTATGCAAGTATGGTTCGACCGAAACTGACAACGGTTCATCAGGATGTTCCGCAAAAGGCGCATGTGGCGCTGAAACGTCTGCTGAAGTTAATTCAGGGAGAGATGCTGGACGAATTAAACATAAAAAATCCAGTCTATCTGGTAAAGAGGGATTCTGTCAGGGAATGACAGGATCCTTTTTTCGACTTTGCATGTATACAGGTAAGCCGATGGAATGGTCTGGTTGTTTTTGTGCAGACTGTATAAAAGCAGGAAATAAACTTTGTTGTCTTTTATAGTTTCGCGAGAAACCTCTTGATTTTGCTAAGATGTATGGGGTATCATGAATAGTGTTGTTACAGGAGCGGTTAAATAATACTAAACAATTATAAACGAGGAGATTTGGCATGGAGAAAAAATGGTGGAAAGAAAGTGTAGTATATCAGATATATCCAAAGAGTTTTAAAGACAGTAACGGTGATGGTGTGGGAGATATCAGAGGAATCATACAGAAACTGGATTACCTTAAAGAACTTGGGGTAAATGTGTTGTGGATTTCTCCGATGCTGGAATCACCTCAGGACGATAATGGTTACGATATTTCTGATTACCGCAGAATTTATGAAGAATATGGAACGATGGAGGATTACGAGGAATTGTTGTGTGAAGCACACAAAAGATCCATCAGGATTCTGATGGATCTCGTAGTCAACCATACTTCAGATGAACATAACTGGTTTATTGAAAGCAGAAAATCAAAAGATAATCCATATCGTGATTATTATATCTGGAAAGATCCGGTAAACGGAAAAGAACCTAATAACTGGGGCGGAGTATTTGGCGGTTCTGCATGGGAATATGATCCGCAAACTCAGATGTATTATCTGCATCTGTTTTCAAAAAAACAACCGGATCTCAATTGGGAAAATGAAAAAGTACGCCAGGAAGTTTATGACATGATGAAATTCTGGTGTGAAAAAGGAATCGATGGCTTCCGAATGGATGTTATCAGTATGATTTCCAAAGATCAGAGATTTCCAGACGGAGAAATGAATAACGGTCTTTATGGGGACTTTGGACCATATTGTGTACATGGTCCAAGGGTCCACGAATTCCTTCAGGAAATGAATCAAAAAGTTCTTTCAAAATATGATATCATGACAGTCGGTGAGACCGCAGGAGTCACAATAGAAGAAGCACAGAAATATGCGGGTGATGACCGAAATGAATTGAACATGGTATTCCAATTCGAGCATGTGGAGAGTGGATGCGGAGATTATGGAAAGTGGACGACTGCAAAATATGACTTCAAAGAGTTCAAAAATATTATGATCAAATGGCAGGAAGAACTTCAGGGTAAGGCGTGGAACAGTTTGTTTTTAGGTAATCATGATCAACCGAGAAGTGTCAGCCGTTTTGGAAATGACAATCCGGTATACAGAGAAACCTCCGCAAAAATGCTGGCGACCTGTATTCATATGATGCAGGGAACGCCATATGTATATCAGGGTGAAGAGCTTGGTATGACAAACATTTACTTTGACAAACTGGAAGATTACCGTGATATTGAAAGTATTAATTACTTTGAAGAGTTTACGGAATCAGGTCTTATGACTCCGGAACACATGATGAAATGTCTGATGCTGAGAAGCCGTGACAATGCGAGAACTCCGATGCAGTGGGACGACAGTAAACAGGCCGGATTCACAGAGGGCGAGCCGTGGATCAAAGTGAATCCGAACTACAAGAAGATCAATGCAGCACGGCAGCTTGAAGATCCGGATTCTGTTTTCCACTACTATCAGAAACTGATTCGATTGCGTAAAGAAAAAGACATTATTGTTTATGGTGAATTTGAACCTCTTTACCGTGAGGATGAACAGATTTTTGCGTACACAAGAAAACAGGATCAGGAAAAGCTTCTGACTGTCTGCAACTTCAGCGATAAGAATGCAGAAGTAGAAGTGCCGGAAGAATTTAAAGGCGCAGAGTGTCTGATCACAAACCTTGGAAGAAAAGAATTTGAAGGAAAAATTGTTCTGAATCCATATGAAGCATTTGTACTATATTATAAACACTAGGTGATAAAGAAATGATTAGAAAATATAGATATGGAACTCCGTTTGATACGGAGGCACTGACTGAAAAGATTGAAACAACTAAGGGCGTTCTCCCGTATGGAGAGGTCAGTCAGGAGGAAGGATTTGTTTTTACTTATATCATGGATGAAGATGATATTGTCTATGGTCTGGGTGAAGCCAATCGTGGAATCAACAAGAGAGGGTACTGTTATATCAGTAATTGTACAGATGATCCGGTACACACAGAGGACAAGCGTTCTCTGTACGGAGCCCATAACTTCATTGTTGTGAGCGGAAAGAGGACGTTTGGATTATTTTTCGACTATCCCTCAAAACTGACCTTTGATATTGGATATGACAGAGAGGATACCCTTAAGGTATCTTGCGAAAATGCTGACTTGGATATCTACGTGCTTGAAGGTGAGAATGCTTATGATATCGTAAAACAGTTCCGCCACGTAATCGGACGCAGCTATATCCCACCGAAGTTTGCCTTTGGTTTCGGACAGAGCCGCTGGGGTTATACGACGAAAGAAGATTTCCGTACTGTCGCAAAAGGATATCGGGAGAATCATATTCCGATCGACATGATTTATATGGATATTGACTATATGCAGTCATTCAAAGATTTCACAGTGAGTGAAGAGAATTTCCCGGATTTTCCGGAATTTGTACAAGAAATGAATGACCAGAGTATTCGCCTGATTCCGATTATTGATGCCGGTGTCAAGGTTGAGCCGGGATATGAGATTTACGAGGAAGGTGTCAAAAACAACTATTTCTGCAAGAGAGAAGACGGAAGTGATTTCGTTGCAGCTGTATGGCCGGGAGATACCCATTTTCCGGATATGCTGAATTCGGAAGCCAGAAAATGGTTCGGGGACAAATATCGTTTTCTGATCGAACAGGGAATAGAAGGTTTCTGGAATGATATGAACGAGCCTGCGATCTTTTATTCTTCCGAAGGCCTTGCAGAGGCAAGAGAACTTGCCGGAGAGTTTGCAAAGGATACCGAAGGCAAGACCCATCCCTGGGAAATGCAGGACAAGATGCTCAGTATTGCGAATAATCCGGAAGACTATAAAAGATTTTATCACAATGTGGATGGCAAAAAGATCCGTCATGACAAAGTACATAATCTTTTTGGCTATAATATGACAAGAGCGGCCGGAGAAGCGTTTGAACGCATTGACCCGGAAAAACGTTTTCTGATGTTTTCCAGATCTTCTTACATCGGAATGCATCGTTATGGCGGAATTTGGACCGGAGATAATAAATCCTGGTGGTCACATATCCTTCTTAACCTGAAGATGCTGCCGTCTCTGAACATGTGTGGTTTCCTGTATACAGGTGCTGACCTTGGAGGTTTTGGTGCTGATACAACAAGAGAATTGCTGCTTCGTTTTCTTGCACTTGGTGTATTTACACCACTGATGCGTAATCATTCGGCGATGGGAACAAGAGAGCAGGAGTGTTATCAATTCGAAAATATCGAGGATTTCCGTGCTGTCATTAACACCAGATATCGTCTTGTGCCGTATCTGTACAGCGAGTACATGAAAGCTGCGCTGAGTGATGACATGTATTTTAAGCCGTTAGGGTTTGTTTATCCGGATGACAAGAGAGCAATCCGAGTAGAGGATCAGCTGATGCTCGGAAACGAGATCATGATTGCTCCGGTTTACGAGCAGAACGCAAGAGGCCGTTATGTTTATCTGCCGGAAGAAATGAAATTTGTCAAGTTCCTGCCGGATGGAAGCATTTCGGAAGAGATTCTCGCGAAAGGTATCCATTATGTAGATGTGGCATCAAATGAAGTACCGCTCTTCATTCGAAATGGTAAATGTATCCCGGTTGCAGAAGCGGCAGAGTGTGTGAAGGATATTGATACCGAACATCTGCAGCTTATCGGATATAAAAACAGCAGTTATACCATGTATGAGGATGATGGAATCTGCAAAGATTACGATAAAAAAGAGAATTACCGAGTATTCACAAATTAGCGTTTAAGAGTAAAGAAAAATACTGCCTGAATATCAGAAATGATATTACGAAATCAATAACGGGAGAATGTAATTTGATGTGAATTACATTCTCCCGTTTGATTACCTTGGTATGCAAAAAAAGCTACCAGTTGCAGGTTCTCTTTATATTAAAAATCATATAACCATTTATTCTCAAGCCGCCTGAGTATCCGGCTATCGTCATCTGAAAGTGGTGTAAAAGCATGCGCTTTTTTGCGAACCGGTTCGTCCGGCAGTTTACACGCACCGGAGCAGTGCGCTTCAAAATCAAGGCAGTTATAAACACGTGCGCCGCAGAATGCACAGGTGCGGATGGAATAGACAAACCCTTTATAGTCAGGATTATAAAAATGCTGGTATAAATCTTTATCATAGGAGTGCATCCCATTCCGGCGGACATCCTGACACCATTCCGAAAAATCCTGTGCAGCATAATAAGCGGCGGAAGAAGAAAGATTGAAGAACTGTCCGACTTCATTTACAGATTTCAGATGAGCATAATACATGGCAATGCGCGGAGCCAGAATATTACTTGCAAAATAATTGGCTTCATCTTCATTGGAAGGAAGGTCATTTCTGTGTCTTAAAAGATGATGTCCAAGTTCATGCATCAGCGAAAAACGAATCCGGTTGGCTGATTTCTGGCTGTTGTAAGCAATTAAGTTCAGACTGTTTATACAAAATGCATCCTGAGAATAGGAAATACATAGATTGTAGAGCTCCGGCTTCTTCTTTTGGAGCTCAAGATAGGAATAAACACGAAAACCATATTGCTTCAAAATAGCAAAGCAGTCAATCGGAAAGGAATGGATATTGCAGGTAATCAGCGCATTAGCTGCCACTTTACGAATCTGGTTACAATCCAAAGCAAAGCCTCCTATAAGTCGATTTCAGATAACAGCTGAATGAGTTTCATCTTCTGTGTCGCAGAAAAACCATGACTGCCACGGGCAATCATCTGTTCAATATCTTCATATGATGGCTCTGTGTTATCGGATGTTACTGTAACTGAAGAGCCGAGAAGATAATTCATATCTACGTTGAAAAGCTTCGCAATCTTTTCAAGTGTCTCGAGATCGGGTTCGCGGTTCCCTGTTTCATACATACTGACAGCACTTCGGGAAATGCCGAGCAGATCCGCCATCTGTCCCTGCGTGTAATGATTCTGCATTCTTAAATTCTTAAATATATTGTGAAAATCACCCATTTTGTTACCTCCATATATGACTATAATAGCACGAACTGTGACAAAAGTAAAATGACATATGACACGTTTTGTGAATAAAAGGATTGACACATGACTTCTGTGGCTGTATAACAAAAGTAAGGACACAAAACGTGACAAAAATATAAAATCGACACAGAATGTGAGGTAATATGGATGAAAAGAATAAGAGTAAGAAATATTTCATGGAAAGATTATGGGATTTCCGTACAGACACAAAGAGAACTCAAAGAATTTTGTTTTTTATACGATGAGAAAAAGAAGCGGGGGAACAGCCAGGATCTGGCAGACTGCAAAATGATCGAAGAAGCGGCAAGGGAAAGCAGTGAAGAACTGGCACCGTATCTTTTGAAAAGTGTTACGGATGATCTAAGCTATGAGTATCTGGAATTTGATGATACGCTGGGACGTATTCCGGTTGGAAAGACAGATTTTTATGGATACAGAAGAAAATTCTATGCGTGTCTGTTAAAAAAAAGAGTATAAAAAGTGGGGACAAATCGGGGACAGCAAGAACACACGTTCGATATACAATAACATCGAACGATACAGATACAGGACAGAGAAAGATATCTGATACGCGCGCTTTCTGACTGTGATGTTATTGTTCAGATACAAATCAGAACAGATCAGAAGGAGAAGATTATGACAGAAAAAGTATTACAGGAAATTACAGAAAAACGAGATCGGTATACAAAGCATTTCATGCTGCCTGAAAAAGGAACTGCCGCAGCGGTCTATCCAGAACCGGTTCATTATGAGACGGAAAGTGGATGGGAAGAAATTGATAACCGGCTGGAAGTAGTATCAAAGGATGGAAAAGAGTGCTACCAGAATAAGGCATCTGACTTACAGGTATGTTTTGCGAAGCAGACAGGAGAGAATACGCTTGTAAGCATGGAAAAAGATGGGAAAAAAGTTTCATGGACAATGGAAGAAAATGTGGTATTGGGAAGAAGCGCAAGGCAGGCAAGAACAGGAAAAAGCAGTTTTCAGATATTAACTGAAGAGGAATTCCCGAAAGACCCAGAAGAACTCTATGAGGAGACATGGAGAAAGGATATTCCGGAGGATGAGCCGGCAGAGGGTTCAGGTGACGAGACGGGGGATGAAGTTAGCATCCTTCCACCGGCTTCAGAAGACACCCAGGCAGACGGAGGCAGTGAGGATATGCCGGAAGTCAAAGAAATCCAGCAGAAGATGGGAGTAAAGCATCTGACGAGTGAAGGGATGTATGAAGAAATTCTTCCGGGCGTGGATCTGCATTATACCATTCAGAGTCAGAGATTAAAAGAAAATATCCGTCTGAAAACGGCACAGGCTGCAGAGCAGGAGCTGATCTTCCATCTTAGATATACAGATATGGAAATGAAGAAGGAAGAAGACGGCAGTCTGGGACTTTACAGTGAGAATCAGAGAATCTTCTGGTTTGACAAGCCATATATGTATGATGCAAAAGGATGTGTATCACAGAATGTGGAACTGGTTATGGAAACAGAAGAGGGAGGATGCAAAGTTACTGTCAGTGCAGAGAAAGAATGGCTGCTTGCCGAGGACAGAAGCTATCCGGTTATCATTGACCCGATGACAGAAACCAGTAAAACAAAAACGAATATCGAGGATACCTACATTTTTACAGGCGGAACGGATTCTTCGGCTGACCCGAGTAGTGTTTATGCATATGGCTCTTTTGTGGCAGGGAAGTCAACTGCACTTGGAAACTGCAGGTCATTGCTCCGATTCAGAAATCTGCCGGATATCGGAAAAGGTTCCATCCTGTATGCAGCGACCATGTATCTCTGGCAGTATGAGTATTCCAGTTATGGAATCGCAAAACTTCCGCTTGTTGCAAATGAGATTCTGAATAACTGGACAGAAAAGGATGTGCGCTGGCACAATCAGCCATCTGTATCAGGCAATGTACTGGACTATAAAGAAGTGGGACAGGTACAGAACGGCAATACGATTACGATCACACCGATCGGGTTTGACGTGACTCGACTGGTAAGACAGTGGTACAATACGGGAAATAATTATGGAATCATGCTGCGCGGTATGTATGAAAATGAAAGCGATCTTACAAAGACAGCGTTTGCCAGATTTTATGCATCGGATTATCCAAAGATTTCAACAGATCAGTTTCCGAGCGGAGTCTTTTATTATCGAAATGTAAACGGACTGGAGGATTATCAGAGCTACCATGAGCAGTCTGCAGGACGTGCGGGAAATGGACATACCAATGACTTTACCGGTAATCAGGTATGGATTCATGAGGATGCAGTGACAACCGGCGGAGCAATGCAGGCAGAGATCAGTCATGTCTATAATTCCAGCGAAGCCGGAACAAATCTCGGGCAGGGATATGGATGGAGACTGAGCTGTGTGCAGCGTCTGGACACAACCGGAATCAAAGAATATCCTTATGTATACACAGATGAAGACGGCACAAAACATTATTTCTATAAAGACACAAATGATGGCAATAAGTTAAAAGATGAAGACGGACTTGGACTTGTGATTACGGTAGAATCCGGGTATGACGACAGCTATGCGAGAACCATGGAAACAAAAGACAGGGTACGGTACTGCTTTGGAAAAGACGGTTATCTGAGATTTGTCAGAGATCTGGATGAAAATCAGATCAAATATGTATATCAGACCGTTTCCGGAAAACAGGTGATCAGCTATGTGGAGGATTCCAGTGGAGCAAGATTGGAGATCCAGTATGAGACAGCAGGAAATACGGTACGTGTATCCGCAGTAAAAGATATGGCAGGCCGCCTTACAAAGTATGCATATGACAGTGCAGGCAATCTGACATCCATTACTTATCCGGATGGAAGGACAAGCAGCTTCGGATACGATGCAAGCCACCGTTTAACCAGTGTGACGAACCCGGATGGATATGGTCTTAAGTATGAGTATAAGAACGACTTCCGTGTACCAAGGGTTAGCCGGATCGCGGAATATGGTTCCGGCAATAAAGCAGGACAGGAGATGAAAGTATCCTACGCGAACGGGAATACTACTGTATTTGAGACTCCGGGACTGGATGGAGAGATTGCACAGACCGGAGATAACCGGAAAATCACCTATCATTTCGACAACATGGGGCGCCCGACCGATGTTATGGATCAGGATGGCTGTGCGAACAATTATACTTATTACACATCCGGAAGTAAGAACCATAAGCTGGACAAAGAAGGAAAGGTTCAGAAGACAGTCTATCATTTACTGAAGAATCCATTGTTTGACAGTGCTTACGGGGATGGAAACTGGTATCAGAAGAACCTGACAAACAGTACCAGAAGCAGCATTACAAAAGCCGATGGATACGCAGGAACCAAAAGTGCAAAACTGACCAAAACAGGAGCAGAATCTGAAGAAGGAATCTGTCAGGATGTAACGCTTGAGGCGGGAACTTATACCTTTTCCGCATATCTGAAAATAGAGAATGCCGAAAACAGCAAGGCTGGTCTGATGATCCTCATGCCGGATGGAAGCAGAGTGGAAGAAGATTCTGTAATCTCCGGAACGACAGATCCGGAAATGGAGAACGGATGGGAACGCCATCAGCTGCAGTTTACATTAGCGGCAGCAGGCAGTGTTACTGTATGTGCCGGTATCACACAGGGAACAGGAACCCTTTATGTCAGTGGAGCACAGCTGGAAACAGGAAATGCTGCAAATAAGCTGAACCTGATCACAAATCCGGGATTCGAACTGGGCAGTACAAGTCAGCCAGACTGCTGGACTTATGCAGCAGATGTAACCGGATCCAGAGTTGCCAGTGTGACGGGAAAAGGAAGATGCGCAACGATCACCGGACGATGGGACAAGAGCTTATATTGCAGCCAGACGGTCCATGTCAGTGGCAAAAAAGATGAAGTCTACAGTGTGAGCAGCTGGGTAAAAGGATGTGGTATTCCGGGAAAGAAGTTTTCCCTGTCAGTAAAAGTAACCGGCACATCCGGGAAAGAAAAATGGCATCATTTTAACTGCAATCCGAATATCCTTGACTGGCAGTTTGTCAGTGGCGTTTTCCGTACCGAAGAGGCTTATAAAGAGATCCAGGTATATCTGTATTATGATAACCAGATGAATAAGGTGTACTATGATGGCGTACAGCTGATCCGTGATGACGGAGAAAGCTATGTATACGATGGAGAAGGCAACCTGACAGGCGCAAAAGATGCAGCAGAGAAATCCGGCTTCAGTTACAACAAACGAGGGGATCTCACCCGGCTTGGAGAAATTGACGGGACCGCCTTTGAGTATGGCTATGATGACAAAAATCATCTCAAACTGGCTTCCAATTCAGAAGGTGTCAGATATTCCTTTGAGTACAATACAAAGAGAGTTCCGGTAACGGAGATCGCAGAAGGAGAACTGTATTATCTGCGGGAAAAGAGTTCAGGCAACTATATGGATGTGCGGGACGGAAGGACATCATCCAGAACAATTGTTCAGCTGTTTGCCTTT
Organism: Bariatricus sp. TF06-38A; assembly: GCF_027690675.1. NCBI lineage: Bacteria > Bacillati > Bacillota > Clostridia > Lachnospirales > Lachnospiraceae > Bariatricus > Bariatricus sp. TF06-38A. The sequence goes on along the minus strand of NZ_JAQFCE010000035.1, from coordinate 4,400 downwards.
AACGGTACGGTATCCCAGAGATGGAGACTTACCCAGGCAGAAGAAGGATACTGGAATCTGGAACCACAGAATGCACCGGACATGCGGTTAGATCTGAAAGATGCATCGACAGCAGACGGAGCTGCAATCCAGATCTTTACCGATAATGGAACCGATGCCCAGAAATGGAAGATGCAGAAGAACAGTGACGGTACCTGGAAAATCTTGAATAAACTGACTGGAACACAGAAATGCATTACAAATGAAAAAAAGAGTACGGCATCAGGAGAAGCACTGAAACATATAACTGTATCCGACAGTCATGGGGGACAGAGCTGGTATCTTGAAAAAGTGGCAGATGAAGGTCAGCCGGTCAATATGCGTGTAGAAGGCGGCAGACATCTGGGGGCAGTTACTTCAGAAAGAATCTATTATATCCGTGAAAAAACATCCGGAAACTATCTGGATGTACAGAATGGGGGAACCGATTCTGGAACTGTTATTCAGTTGTTCCCGTTCAATGGAACCAAGGCACAGCAGTGGAAGGTGACAGCATGCGATGACGGATACTTCAAATTGCAGCCGCAGAATGCTCCGGCAATGTGTCTGGATGTGAAAAATGCCAATACGGCAGATGGAACCGCAATCCAGCTTTTCACCGACAATGGAACCGATGCGCAGAGATGGAAGCTTCAGCCAAAGAGTGACGGAAGTTATCAGATCAGTGAAAAATTCACATCGGATAAAAAGGGTCTGACTAATGAGAAAAAGAGTTCCGAATCTAAGACTTCGGTGACAAGCTGCACGTTGGCAGATGACAATCCTGGACAGCGATGGTACTTTGAACCGGCAGATGAAGGAACCGTCTCAGATGCCCCGGCAGATGGGCTGGTAGTAAGTGTACGAGTGCGTCATTCCGGTCAGTATATAGATGTTCATAATTATGGAACGGTGGAAGGCAACCGGGTAAACCAGTATTATAAGAACTGTAAAACAAATCAGATGTTCCGTCTCAAAAAGAGAGAAGAGAAGTATTATACGATGGAACCACTTCACGCCCCTGGAATGGTTCTGGCAAGAGACACTTCCGCAGACACCCTGATTCTCCAGAAATATACAGCAGGTGCGACAAACCAGCTGTTTGGTTTTACGGAGATTGAAGAAGAAAAAGGAACCGGTTATCTTGTAATCTGTAAAGCAGGAGAAAAAGAACTGACGGTAAAAGGACAGTCCTATACAGCTGGAACAGAGCTGGTATTTTCTGACCATTCCGGCACACCAACCCATAAATGGTGGATTCTGGAAAGTTACAGTGACCGCATGGAATCTTCGATGGAATATACTTCCGATGGAAGACAGGTCAAAAAGATCACGGATGGAAGAGGATACAGCAATACCTATGCCTATGATGAAAAGAATCGCCTGCTGACTTCGGTTACGGATGCGGGAGGATATACGACTACCTATGATTATGACAAAAATACAGATCAGCTGACCCGTGTAAAGAAGAATGCAGATGGAAAAGATTATGTGCTTCAGTACACCTACGAACAGGATAAGATCAAAACGATCACGCGAAATGGCGTCACTTATGGTTATGCTTATGACGCGTATGGAAACCAGACCGGTGTTACTTTGAATGGAAAGATTCTGAAGGAAGTAACCTACAGAAATAAAAACGGGCTGGAAGACCGGCTGACTTTTGCAACGGGAGAAACGCTCCGCAATGTCTATGATGCGGAAGAACGTCTGACCGGGCAGTATCTGATCCATAAAGACGGTACAGAAGAAAAGCTTTTCACCAATGTATATGATCATTATGGAAATATTGCAGTCCACAAAGATGAACGGACACAGCTGGAAACCCACTATCAGTATGACCTGATCGGAAGACTTCTGGAAAGCAGCACAACCGATGGATTGAAGGTGAAAGTCGCCTATGATGAAAAGAACCGGGTGTCACAGAAGCAGTACCGTGTGGACGGAACAGGACATCAGACCAGGTATCTCTACGGAGAGGTGGCAAAACAGCAGAAGCCGGGACTTGGATATGGCGTACAGGTAGACGGAAAGACTTATATTGAGTATGCATATGATCTGCTGGGACGCTGTGAAAAGAAAACACAGACCTATCCGTCCGGCAGAAAGAAGGAGATCACATATACTTATGTGCCAGGAGTAAAAGAAGGAACCACAACAGCACTGGTAGGAACGATCACTGAAAATGGAAAAGAGACTGCGTATACATATGACGGACGCGGTAACATTCTGGAAATCTGTACGAAAGCACTGGATACAGGAAAAGTAACGGATCATATAATCTATACTTACAATGGAATGAATCAGGTGATCCGGGAAGAAGATGCAGTCAGAGGAACCACTTATACCTATACGTATGATCTGGGAGGAAACCTTCTGGAAAACAAGAGATATTATCTTGTAAATGGAGTTGAAGAGCTGAGAGGCACGGATACCTATACTTACAGCTCAGGCTGGAAAGACCAGCTGACCTATTTCAATGGAAAGGCTGTTACATATGATGCAATGGGAAATCCTCTGTACTATATGGGAATGAACCTAACCTGGGAAAAGGGACGGCAGCTAAAGACTCTGAAGAAGAGCGGAATACTCAGTCAGTACGTCTATGACAATGACGGAAGAAGAATCCAGAAAACCGTGGGAGACAAGGTAACGCACTTCTATCTGAATGGGGATAAGATCATAGCCCAAAAAGAAGAAGGCGGAGAGAGAATGGACTTTCTGTATGATGAGAAAGGGACACCGTTTGCCTTCGAGTATCAGGGAAAAATGTACTTCTACCAGACCAATCTTCAAGGAGACATCATCGGGATTGTTGACAGTAAAGGAAGTCAGGTTGTAGTATATAGATATGATGCATGGGGAGGACTTCTGGTGTCATCAGATGCATCCGGATTCGGTCTTGCACAGATCAATCCGCTGCGTTACAGAGGCTACTATTACGATCAGGAGACGGGAATGTACTATCTGCAGACAAGATACTATGACCCGAAGGTGAGAAGATTCCTGAATGCAGATGATGCGAGTGTATTGATGAAGGACCCAGAGCAGTTGACGGAGAAGAATCTGTATGCTTACTGTGATGATAATCCGGTGATGTATCGGGATGATGCTGGGATGTTTGTGATTGCGGCAGCTCGAGTGGGGCTTGGTGTACTCGGAATGGTAACAAATGTGGCAACATGTTATATTGCTGCAAAGGCGACAGGACAGGAGTTTGGAATTGGAGACTTGGCGGTTGCTGCCGTATCCGGTTTCGTTGGTGGAATGATAAGGAATAATTTTTATGCAACGTTAGCTAGTGCTTTTACATCGGGAATTGGAACTATTATATATAGCCATTGGGGATGTAAAGAAAGTTGGAAAACAGCGATATGGAAAGGTGGAATGACAGCATTATGTACAGCCGTGAGTGTTAATCTGTTTGTGGGGAAAATAGTAAAACCTACGGTAGTAGAGAAGATAATAACTACCACATTTGGCGTAGGAAATGGACTGGTTACAGCAGGAGCAGTGGCGGCATTGCCATATCGAAAGGCAAGTAACAAGAAAAATTATACACAAAATAAAAGAAAGTCAAATCCTGTAATTAAAAATTATAAAAAAACAACCAAACAACAGGAGAGAGCTCGAAAATATTTTATGTTTAAAATGAACCAATTGAGAGAGAGATAAAAGTAATATGTAGCTAGGAAGAGCGGAGAAAGATTCGCTCTTCCTGTAAAAAGGGTAATCACAATGGGACAAGAGAAAGATGTATTAATTATAAAATCGGATAAAAAGTGGAAAGACTTTTTTATAGACAGAATATGCGGATTTAGCATTTGGCTAATAGGATTTGATGCAATTCTTATATATTGGATAGTAACATCGGGGCCTATTAAGGGAATTGATATAGCAATGAGTATTATGACGGTGAGTCCCCATTCAATAGTGACAATTTTGCGTATTTATCTGCTTTGTCGAAATATAGATCGAGAGTTGATCTTGGACAAAACGGGGGTTTTGGTTAAAACATGGCTTTATAAAAGAAAGTATACATGGGATGAATTTCAAATTAAGCAATTGAGAATAAATGTGGGGGAATATTGTTATGATGAAGCTTTGTTTTTGGCAGTATGTAAGCATCAGCCGAGGCAAAGCAGTAATTGTAAACTTTTTCCAATAAGACATCCAATTGGGAGTTTCTGTATTAATTTCAAAATGCATAGACCTATTTTGGCGCATGAAAGAGCTAATTTGTATATAAACGGTGAAATAATGGCGGCAGAGAAGGAAGAGCTGCTTTCAAAATTAAAAGAATGGGGAGTTGATTTTGAAACAGAGCGCCCGGAGAACTTTGATATTTTTCAGGACAAAAAGGGAAGATTACAGTCCAGAAG
>NZ_JAQFCE010000034.1:0-33474 GCF_027690675.1 Bariatricus sp. TF06-38A | reverse complement strand
GGGGAAAAGCCCGAGGTGGAAACGCCAGAGGCTTACCTATCGCTATTGCCATTGCCAGATGACTACTGCAGCCTTCTTAGTACCATGCGTTCCAGGAATATTTCCTGTACCATTTTTATCCAAAACCTTGCCCAGATTAAGGCTTTGTTTGAGAAAACCTGGGAAACCATACCAGGTAATTGCGATTCCCTGGTATATCTTGGTGGGAATGAACAGTCTACGCATAAGTATATCAGTGAGTCCCTGGGAAAAGGAACCATTGATAAAAAAAGCAGTGGGGAAACCAAAGGCCGGCAGGGGAGCAGTTCCCGGAATTATGATGTGCTGGGGCGTGAGCTTTTGACACCGGACGAAACCCGAAAGCTGGATAACTCAGAGTGTATTTTGTTAATCAGGGGTTGTGATCCTATTATTGATAAGAAATACAATACTTTTGCACACTCCAGATTTTCGGAAACAGAAGATGGCGGGGCTGCGCCTTATATCCATGACAGAATGGCTGCCCAAAAACAGTCGGTACAGATTTTAAGTGAAGAATCCCTGGATTATTATAAGAAGAAAAAGGAACAGGGAGAAGATGTTCAGATTGTGGAACTGTCTTTTGATGAAATTTTTTCTTATGAGCCTATTCCTAAGAAGATTTTTTCGGAGGAAGAGCTGAAAGAGAACCAGAGGAAGAGAACGGTAGAGGAGGTGAGGCCGCCGAAGAAAACGGAAAAACCGGTACAGACAGAGGAAGAAAAACTTTCTGAATTATTGGAAAGCCATGTTTATAATGGGGAACAGTTGGGGGAAATCATGCTTGCTATTGGTGCTGGAATTTCGTATGATAAAATCCTTCAAATGGCAGATATAAAAAACAGTGCTGAAAAGATGAAGGAAATCCGTAAAAAATTTACAAAAGAAACAGCCTCGGATTAAAGAAGGCAGATTTTTGGAAACCTGTAGTTTTTGCATTACGCAGGGCAGGTTTTCAAAAATCTGTCTTTTTGCGTAATGCGGTATCAATCACATGAAAAGGAGTAAAAAGATATGAAAATCAAAGAGGTTATCAGAAAGAAACAGAACCGCTTGAAAAAATCTCTACTGGGAGTCCTGGCAGTAAGCGCTGCCACTGTTTCCCTGTTCCCCCAGACGGTCATGGCTTCCGGGGTAAGTGACGTGACACAGCCGCTTATGAACTTAAAAACATTGGTAATCAGTATTATCGGTGCGGTGGGTGTGATTATCCTGGCAAAAAACGTGATGGAATTTGCACAGGCTTACCAGCAGCAGGACAGCTCTTCTATGAACAGTGCCATTAAAGGAATTGTTGCAGGGCTTATTATGGCAGCCATTTCCTCCGTTCTTACTTTCCTGGGAATTAGCTAAAACCATTCTTCTTTTTGAGATAAGCAGATAAGAAGAGAGGTGAAGTGATGTTTAATTTAGGAGAGGCGATCCTTGCACTTTTGGAAATCGTGTTTGGATTTTGGAATAACCAGGTCAGCCTCGTATTTGAACTTTTAGGACAGTCCCCTACCGGGTTCAAAGGAGGCGGGCCCTGGGGGATCATTGAAGGGATTGAACCCCTTTTTGTTGGGATAGGCTCTGCCCTGGTAGTCCTTTTTTTCGTCATTGGGTTTTGTGCAGAGTCGGTAGATATCCGGGAAGAAATCCGGTTTGAAGCAATCCTCCGTATGTTTATCCGGGTTGCCATTGCACAGTGGCTGGTATCTTATAACATTACCATTATGAAAGCCCTGTTTACTTCCTGTGGAAACCTGGTGGGGCATTTGGGGCAAAACCAGAGTGTGGAGTTATCCATTGACCCGGCGCAGGCAGAAGTGATCAAAGATTTGGGATTTGGAACCAGTATCGTGTTCCTGATACTTGCTGTTTTCCTGTCTTTAATCGTTATTATCTGTGGTTTCTTCCTGCTGTACAATGTTTATTTCCGCTTTTTGAAAATTATGGTAATTGTACCTTTTGGGGCGATTGCCAGCAGTACCCTGGCTGGAAACCGGGGGCTTAGCAATACCTTTGTAGCCTATATGAAATATTTTATCAGTGTCGTTTTTGAGGCAGTCACAATGGCGCTGGCAATTCTTTTGTGTAACCAGTTTATTTCCTCCGGACTTCCGACCTTTACCGGAGATTATGAGGACTGGGCCAAAACCCTGATTTATTTGGGGGAAATGACCTTTACGGTTGCGCTGACGGTAGGCACTGTAAAAGGAGCGCAGAACCTGACTTCCAGGGCACTGGGATTGTAGGAGGAAAGGATTGTGCAGGAAAAAGGGATACAGATGACACTATTTGAATATTTTCAGGACGCAGAATGCTTCAGCCTTAAAGAAGCAGTGGCTTGTGTAGAACAGGTAAAAGAGGTAAAAGAACCCAGTATCCGGGCAAGAATTTATGAGGGAATAGAAAAGGGGCTTTTTTCCAGGATAGCCAAAGGAGTCTATACGGTTACCAAAGAACAGGACGGAGAAGAGGTAACTTGTATGCTGGTTCAGGGAAATGGCAGGGATTTGAGCTTTTTAAAAGATAACAGTATAGATGCCATTATTACAGACCATGCTTATGACCTGAAAAAAAGCCTGAAAGGGGGAAACCGGGATTTTGCCGCCTATGAATGTTTTCAATATACGCAGGAAGACTTTGATGAAAAATACCGGGTGTTGAAAAAAGGGTGTTTTCTGGTAGAGTTCATGCCGGAAGAAAATGGGGAAAATTATGAATACCTCTATCAGATGAAAAAAATGGCGAAAGAAGCAGGACTTGAATATTATGCAAAAGTCGCCTGGAAAAAAGGAAATTTCGTTGCCAATACGGGAAGAAAATCTAAAAATACGGAAGAGATTGCATTTTTTACGAAAGAAAAAGCCAGGAATTTACGCCCAGATGCGAAAAAGGATAAGGCGGAGCCAGGAATATCCCACTATATGTCAGGCGCCAGGGGAATGCTTCCAACGGTCTTTGACATTGAACCGCCAGGGAAAAACTCCCGTATTCATCAGGCAGAAAAACCAGTGCAACTTTTGCAGCAGATCCTTGGATTTGTAACAGAAGAAAAGGAGTGGGTACTGGATCAGTTTGCAGGTTCGTTTTCCCTGGGGGAAGCAGCACTTTTAAATGAACGGAATGCAATCTGCATTGAAATTAATGAAGAATATTTTGAAAAGGGAAAAGAAAGGCTTCTGTCTGCAAAGAGCAGGAGCCGGTAAGAAGGGAGGATATGTAAATGGAACAGGAAGAAAAACTCAGCCTGGATTTTGGCAATGGGGAGATCTATGAGGTCTGGCTGGAAGTTGCAACTTATCCGGCTGATAAAAACATCAAAGTTTGTGTGTTTACGGAAAAAGAGGAAGAGATATGGAAACTTTTTGAATTGACCACAGATATGGGAATTCCGCTGGAAAAGAACCAGACCTTTTTGCTCCCAGGCTATGATCTGGAGCAGATCGTAGAATTTATCAAAAAAAACGGGCTTGGACAGTTAAAAGAAGAAATTTGCTGTTCTGGTTGTATGGAATATCCACTGTTTGAATTTCAGGAAGAAACTTTAAAGAAATTGGACCCGGAGGGATATGCAGCCTATGAGCAGGCATACCAGGAACGGGGAGAAGTAAAAAATCCAGAATTTCAAAAGGAAATCAAAACAGCAGATTTTCAATGGGCGTATGAAACCGAAGAACTGGCATTGCGGGTAGATTATTACGCAATGAACCAGAACCTTTATGTGGAACTGTATAGTAAGGAAGATGGGGCGTGGGAACCGTTTTCAGATTTGACCGTAAACCTTCCCGGATATTGCCTGGAACCTGGAACTGCCTGTATCAGCGGTGATTTTAGTAAGGAAAATATCCAATTTATTCAGGAGCATGGACTGGGAACTTTGCTTCCCTGGAAGGCACAATCCGGTATGGGGCAGTACGCGGTGGTGAAATTTCATCTGGAGGAGCTGCGTAAGTTTGACCAGGCTGGGGTTGCCGCCTTTTGCAATCAACATGGATTACAGAAAACCATGCAGGAAGAGCAAAGACAGAGCAGATAAAAAACAGATACAGGAGGTTATGTATGGAGATTGAATTAAGTGAGGACCTACAGCATTATAAAGAATCCCTGGTTCTAGGACTTACAGCAAAACAGTTTTTGTTTTCGGCATTGGCATTGGGCGTAGGAACTGGGATTGTCCTGCTTTTGTATGAAAAAATCGGGATTACTTTGAGCTGTTATGTGGCAACCCCTTTTGTTGTACCTCTGGCACTGACTGGGTTTTATAACTATCATGGGCTGACATTCTGGCAGTTTGCAGGGAAGATGATTTATTTTTCCTTTTTTAACCGCCCTTTGGTGTATGGCTCTACGGAATCGGTGCAGGAACTGAAACAGATTTATATGGAAACCCGTCAGGAAGAAGAACGGGAAGTACAGCAAAGGAAAAAGGAACAGAAAAAAGAGAAGAAAGGTGGTGATGTCAACGTGGTGAAAAAGAAGGCAATCCGTATGGGAATTGTAACGGTAGTGATGATTGTACTTGGTGCGGCAGCAGCGGTGTGGTATAAGATGTACCGTTGACCAGAATATTCAATCAAGGCGTGAAATAGCGCCTGCTCTCCATTTCAGGAGAGGGATACACAGACATGTAGCGGCAGATGGAAGCTGCTGTGTTTGTGGTCCCATCTGCCTGAAAGGAGGAAATTAGAGATTGTCAATTTTTTCAGATAAGTTTGACCAGTTAAAAAAAGCAGATAAAGCAGTAAAATCCCCGAAATATCTTCAGGAAGTCATGGGGATTGGGAGAATTGCAGAAAATGGCATTTTTGAAGTAGGGAAGGGGATATATTCCAGGACATACCGTTTTTTGGATATTAACTATGTAACCGCAGGTGCAGAAGAACAGATGCGGATTTTAAAGCAGTATTGTAAGACGGTAAATGCCATTGATATATATTTTCTTATTACCATTTTTAATCGGAATAAAAATATGCAGGATTTCCGGGAGCATGTACTTTTCCAGGAAAAAGGAGATGGTTTTAACTGGCTGCGTGGAAGTTATAATCAGATTATTGAAAAGCGCATTGTAGATGGAAGGCAGGGGATTGAGCAGGAAAAACTGCTGACTGTATGTGTAGAACGGAAATCCTACGAACAGGCAAAAGCATTTTTTGCCACTTTTGAAGCTACCTTAAAACAGAACTTTGGAGAACTTGGTTCCTGCATTGAAGAATTAAATGCAGAAGAGCGGCTGCGGGTACTTTTCAATTTTTACCGTATAGGGGAAGAAGAACAATTCTCCTTTGATTTCAGACAGGCGTTAAAAAAGGGCGGTGATCCTAAAAATGATATTTCACCAGGGTATATGCAGTTTTACCCAGGTTATTTTGAAACGGAACGGAAAAAATGCAGGGCATTATTCATTAAAAAATATCCGTCTTCTTTATCGGATACCTTTTTAAATGAGATTACCAGTCTTCCGGTTCATAGCATCACTACAATCTGCATTGTACCAGTACCAAAAGAACTGGCAAATAAGGTTCTTCAGAAGAAATATCTGGGCATTGAAAATGATATTTTAAAGCAGCAGAGAGTCCGTAATAAAAATAACGACTTTTCCAGTGACATTTCTCATATCAAGAAAGTCCAGAAGGAGAAGATTGTAAATCTTATGGACGACGTGCGGGAAAATGACCAGAACCTGTTTTATACAGGGGTTAATTTCTTGATCATGGCAGAGGACAAGAAGGAGTTAGACAGTGTAACCGAAACCATTAAAAATATCGGCAATGGACGCATGTGCCAGATTGAAACCCACTATTATCAGCAGAGGGAAGCTATGAATACCATACTTCCAGTGGGAAACCGGCAGATCAGCACAATGCGGACCATGCTCACCAGGGATATTGCAGCCCTTCTTCCCTTTAATGTACAGGAATTAAACGAAAAGTCCGGCGTCTGCTATGGCATTAACCAGGTTTCTCATAACCTTTGCATTGGAAACCGGAAAAAACTGGCAAATGGAAATGGAATGGTATTCGGTGTCCCCGGCTCCGGAAAATCCTATTTCAGTAAGTCGGAAATGCTGCAGGTGTTCTTAGGAACAGATGATGATATTATCTGTATCGATCCGACACTGGAATATTTTGATATTGCAGAAGCCCTGGGAAACCAGGCGGCAATCATTAACCTGTCTACCTATACAAAGAATTACATCAATCCTTTGGAGATGGATGTCTGGGCGCTGGATTTAAACGATTCCCAGGGATATATCCGAGATAAAGGGGAATTTATGCTGGGGCTGTGTGAACAATGTTACGGGGATAATCTAAACAGCCGCCATAAATCCATTATAGACCGTTGTGTACGAAAGCTGTATATCGACATTGCAAAGGCAAGGGAAAAGCATATCCCTACCATGTCAGAATTTTATGAGTTATTGTTGGAGCAGCCAGAAGAAGAGGCAAAGGACATTGCTTTATCGTTGGAGCTGTTTGTAAATGGCTCTTTAAATATTTTCAATAACCATACCAATGTGAATGTACAGGCAAGGTTCATTGTCTATGGTACCAGGGACCTGGGGAAAGAGCTGGGAGCCATTTCCACTCTGGTCATGCTGGAAAATATCAGTGCCAGGATTGCAGAAAACGCAAAGAAAGGAAGGGCAACCTGGCTTTATATAGATGAGTTCCATACGGTTCTTGACCGGGAGTATAGTGCGAAATTTTTGTTCAGCCTCTGGAAAAAAGTGAGGAAGCAAGGGGGACTATGCACAGGAATCACCCAAAATTTGGTTGATATGCTGCAGAACTATACAGCCATGACCATGCTGGGGAACAGTGAGTTTATTGCCCTGTTAAAGCAGTCCAATGTAGACAGTCAGGAATTATCCACTGCAGCAGGAATTCCAGAAGCACAATTAAAATATGTAGATAATTCTCCTTCCGGTACGGGGATCATTAAGTATGGAAATACCTGTATTCCATTTGATAACCGTATGGAAAAAGAAGCCAATCCGCTGTATGCGCTTTTCAATACCAACCTTCACGAAAAGGCGTTGCAGACAAAGCAGGAGTAATGTAATCTGAAAGGAACTTTTTCTTTTATCTGTAAAGGAAAAGGTATGACAGACGAGAAAAAATTAGGCAACAGCAAAAATTATAAGTCGGTAAAGTAGAAAAAGGATAGGACAAAAAGAGTGCAGTTCTTTTATCAGGCACTCTTTTTGTATATCATGGGAAAGGTGGCAGAATGGCTGAAACATATCAAATAGAAATGAATTTAGAACAGTTGGAAAGACTTTTAAAAAATCTGCCGGAGGGAATTATGCTGGAGATTTGTTTTGGAAAGGAAGAACATGGAGAAGACACATAAAATAGATGTGGTAAGTATACGCCTGGTGGAAGAACCTCCTCTATACAGTAGTAAAGAATTAAAAAATCCCTGTGATGTGGCAGAACTCTTTCAGGATTTTTTAAAAGATTGTGACCGGGAAATGTTCTGTATTTTAAACCTTCGGACAAAAAACCAGGTTATTAATGTCAACGTAGTAGGTATGGGAACGTTAAATAGTGTACTGGTTCACCCAAGAGAAGTATTCAAATCTGCGATTTTATCCAATGCCAGCAGTATCATTTTGGCACATAACCACCCTTCCGGTGATCCAGAACCAAGCAGGCATGATATAGAAGTGACAAAGCGATTGGCAGAAGCCGGCAATCTTATGGGGATTGAGGTGTTGGATCATATCGTGGTGGCTGAGAACCGGTATTTTAGTTTCAGGGAAGAAAACATACTGCCAGAATACTTTCAAATGGAAGAAGTAGCAGCAGAGCAATCTCTTCCTTATGTAAAGAGTGAGAAAGAGAAGGTACATTAATTATTGCAACAGTGAAATACATTGACTGGTTTTGACAGAACATGTATAATAAAATAAGAAACAGAAAATAAAAGTAGCTAAATAGACAAATATCGTCAAAGTGTAAACATAAAATTCTTGACGAACAGGTTGTATTATGCTATAATCCCAAATCTTGAAGGAGTATACATGGCAAAGAAAAAAGTTTATGCTGTAAAAAAGGGTAAGCAAACCGGTTTGTTTTATTCATGGAATGAGTGTAAAGAGTCGGTAAGTGGATATCCGGGAGCAGAGTATAAAGGTTTTGAAACAGAAGAGGAAGCGAAAAACTATTTAGAGAATAGGATACAAGAAATTAAAAAAGTAGATATAGAAGAGAACACAACAAACCAGTTAGTTGTATATGTAGATGGTAGTTTTGATGAGAAAATAGGAAAATATGCTTTTGGGTGTATTATTCTTACACCAAGAGGAGAAACTATTAGAGAATCAGGAAATGGAAATGAACCGGACTCTTTAGCAATTAGAAATGTTGCTGGTGAAATGCTTGGTGCTATGTATGCAGTACAATGGGCAATTAAGAATGGTTATCATAACTTAGAACTTCGTTATGATTATGAAGGAATTGAAAAGTGGGCTCAAGGAGAATGGAAGGCAAAGAATACACTTACTCAGAAATATGCAAATTTTATGAAGAGTAAATCAGATATTCTAAAAATTTCTTATCAAAAGGTAAAAGCTCATTCTGGAGATCATTATAATGAAGAAGCAGATAAATTAGCCAAAGCTGCTTTAACAGAAGGTAATGGGATTCCTAAAGTTAAAAGAGGCGATTTTTGGTTTACAGTTGAGGGAATTTCAGATGAAGATTTGTCAACAGTTATAGCACTTGCTGTTGATGAAATTGGAAAAGACAATCTAATTATAGATGAAAAAAAGATTGCTCATGGAAAAGCAGTTTCTTTAAAATGTAACAAAAGTAAAGATAGAGTAGTTGTGACACATTATCAAAAGCATAATAAAGTAGTAATGCAAGGAAGACCAGAAGTGTTATTTTCTACTATTATTGGATATATTACTGAATTAATAGAAGTAGAAGAAATTCCTAAAATTTTTAATGACACATATAATCTTAACATAGATAAAGACGAGGTTCGCTCTGAATTTCAGTTTTATATGCCAAATGCTTATGATAAGCTACCGTCTAAGAAAATGGAAAGATCTCTTCATCAGGCTGTGTATAATTTAAAGGTCACAGATGATATGTTTGATGGAACATATTTGGCTCAGCCGGCAATTCGTGTTGTAGAAGCACAATTAAAAATAGCATTAATAGAATGTGGTATTATACCAAATGCGCAGTACATCAAAGAAAATCATTTTGATATGTTTGATAAAATAGGTGTAAAATATAAGCTGAAACCAGAGAGATATGGAAATGCAAAGCCTGAGCAGGTAAAGTATATTGGAAATATTTATACGTTTTATAACAGCAATCGCCATCCAATAGAACATTGGGATGACCCTACAGCACCAATTGATACTACAAAGATGCTGGATATAAAAGGTGCTCATGATTTGATTAAAAGAGCATTGGCGATTATTGATGAATATTATGAAGTGATTTAGAAATTAGGAGAAAGGAGTAAGTTAGATGAATAACTTTGATATGATTGTGATAAGTGAAGAAAAAGAAAATATTCTTGTGGTTATGAAGACTAGCGAGCCTCCTTTTGATTACCTTGCAGAGATTGAGGCTTCGCTAAGGGAAAAACACTATATCGGTGTAGTAATGATTGATGAATTGCTACATAGTGGGAATACGGAAGAACGGTTTATTCAGGGATACTTTGATGGTGCCCGGTTTGACAGTGGGCAATTTGCCTTTGAGCTTGTTCCGAAAAAGAGCAAATTAAGGGAACCTGTTTGTTTTTACTTGCATCAAGACAGGGAAAGCCTTGAATATTCTATTTTAACGACCAGACAGCAGAAGCTGATTGAGCATGGCTGTATCATTTAAAAAGAAAATAAGAAGTAACACAAAGAGCATTATCGCTAAAAACGGTAGTGCTTTTTTTGTGCATAAAAAGGAGGTATTGCTACGTGGAAAAAGGTGAGATGGGCGAGAATGCCACCGGACGTTTGACAACGTATTATGTGGCAGAATGTATGGAATTTAACCGCTATGGAGAATACAGGGAGGATATCCACAGTGCAGAAGAGGCAGTAAAGATCTATCAGAGTATTCCTTCTGAAAGGTTGAATGCAGGAAAAGGAATTGGGCTTCATGTGGAGGAAGAAGATGGTATTCCATTGGAATTTTCCCTGGTTTATAACGGGGAGTTGGATGTGGATCTTTTGAGAGATATCTATGATCAAAACCAATACCCAGAGGTTTTTATAGCTGCCAGGGAACTGAGTGCTTATCTTCCGGAAACAAAAGTCATTGATACCAAAGGGTTTTTAACAGAGAAAACCTTGGAGGCTACTGTTTTTGCAGATGAAATGATTAAACTGGAAAAAAATCTTGACCCTGATTTTTACCATACCTTTTATCCGAAAGAAGCAGAACATAAGGAAGCTATTATATGGAAAGCCTTATGTCAAGACGGAAAAGAGGAATACAGCAGGTGGCTGGGAAGCAAGATATTTGAGCAGAAATCAGAGTTGAAAGAACAGGCAGACAAGCTAAAGACAACACTGGAACAGGTAAAACTTATTCCGCCGGTGGACTTGAAACCCTTTGTGTATGTGCGGATCAGT
Organism: Bariatricus sp. TF06-38A; assembly: GCF_027690675.1. Taxonomy (NCBI): domain Bacteria; kingdom Bacillati; phylum Bacillota; class Clostridia; order Lachnospirales; family Lachnospiraceae; genus Bariatricus; species Bariatricus sp. TF06-38A. The sequence continues at coordinate 22,868 of NZ_JAQFCE010000034.1, read as the reverse complement.
GAACACCCGGACATTCCATTGGAAGAAGCCATGCCATTAAATCAAGCGGTAGAATTGTTCGGAAAGCTGGATCGGCAGGCAGTGGAAGAGAAAGATATGGCAGGTTATTACAAAACACATTTTGAAATCTGTTTTCTCTCAGAGGGGGAAGTCATGTCTTATACCGGGCGCCAGGATTTTGGTGACGGGGAAGGAAATCTGCTGGATCATGTAAAAGCATTTGCAGATTATTATCTCCATACAGAAGAAGGGCAGCAGCTTATGAAACAGACCGCCAGGACAACAGAAGAATGGGAACATGAACAACAGCAAATGAGATGGGTACTGGAGGAGATGCTTCCTACCCTTCAGTATTTCTGCAACCTGGAAAAACTGGAAACAGCGGTTCTGGAAGAACAGGAAATAGAAAAGAAAGTCCCTTTACTGACGCAGGGGGACGCATCACGAAAAGCATATCAGGAAGCCATGCTTGCCTATATCCGGGAAAGCAGGATTGCATTAAATACAGGGAAGGAGCTGCCTTGTATGCCGGATATCCGGGATTTTGCAACTGCCTGTCCGGATAAATCATACAAAGAACAGGTTATGGAAGAGATACGACAGGAAGCAGAGTCATACGGTATGACCGTAGAAGCGTATGCAGCAAATGGATATGAGCCGCCAAAAAGGGGCGGCAGATAAAATTAGGAAAGGAGGCGGAGTTTTGGCCATGTAAAAGATATCTTCCCTCCTGAAAAAAATTGGATTTAGAAAAAACAGCAATAGAACGTATCCGCACTGCCAGCCAGATGTCCCTGCAACATTATGGGCTTCCTTTGGTAGTGACGGACAGTGGAGGAAAAGACAGCGCCGTATGCAGGGAACTGGTACGGCGTTCCGGCGTGCCAGTTGAACTGATGCACAACCTGACTACTGCAGATGCCCCACAGACTATTTATTATGTGAGGGAACAGTTTCAGAAGGCAGAACAGGCCGGTATAACTTGTAGTATCAATAAACCTTACTATAAAGGGCAGCGGATAACTATGTGGAGCCTGATCCCCATGAAAATGATCCCTCCTACCAGGACTATCCGGTATTGTTGTGAGGTTCTAAAAGAAAATGGTGGGGCTGGGCGTTTTATCACCACAGGTGTCCGGTGGGCAGAAAGCCGAAAGCGGAGGAAAAACAGGGGGATTTATGAAAACTTTGTCCCAAATGGAAAAAAACGTGCCATTATTTTAAATAATGATAATGATGATACCAGGCGACTCTTTGAATCATGCCTGTCAAGGGGCAAACACGTATGCAATCCCATTGTTGACTGGAGTGACCAGCAGGTCTGGGAGTATATCCAGGCAGAGAAAATACCCATGAACCCTCTTTACGAAATGGGATTTCACTGGGTTGGCTGTGTAGGCTGTCCTATGGCAGGAAAACAAAGATACCGGGAGTTCCGCATCTTCCCGACCTATGAGAGGGCTTACCGGCGGGCTTTTGCTAAAATGCTGGAGTTAAGGAAAGCTGCAGGAAGGCAGTGCAATTCCCGCTTATGGTCAGATGTAGATGCTTTTTTCCGTTGGTGGATGGAGGATCCTGGTATCCCCGGACAGTATGAATTGTCCTTTCATGAAGATACCAATGAGATTTATTATGACTATTTGTAGTGGAAGGGAGGAGGAATTATCGCAAAATATCAATTATCTTTTGGACTGCAGTATGAAGCCTGGATGCTGGAAATCCGTATTCCGGACTGGCTGGAGTTTCCTTCTAAGGAGCAGGCACTAAAATATGGTGAGCAAGCTGAGGTTTCCGTTTTCTTAAAAGCGGAAGCTATTTTTTTGCTCTTTGATGGCAGTAAGGAGAAGATTTTACCGCAGCAGACGGAACTTTATCAGTTTTCCTACCTGAAAGAAAAGACTTATGACAGACTGGGACCGCCACTTTCCCCGGAAGACATAGACCATTTGGTAGAAGTGGGGGAATTGGAGCAGGTACTGTTCAGTGAAAAATATATCCTGACAGAAGATGATTACCAGGAATTTTCCGGAAACCTTATGGAAGCCTTTCAGGAATTGGAAAAGGAGTACGGTCCACCACCCAGAGAAAAGGAACAGGGGTATCTGTTTCAGGCGCTCTGGTATCAGGCAGAAGAATTAAACCCCGGAGAGGGGGACTGCTTTGGAGATTAAGGTAAAAAAAGAAAAAGAGCCGGAGCTGAAATTAAAAAAAGAAGCCCAGGTGACGGTGCATAAGAAAAATCCTATTTTATCTGCAAAGGAAAAGAAAGCTGCTTTTACCTCTAAGCCGGTGGCCGATCTTTTAGGGCAGAGAAAGAAAAAAGAAGGGGCAGAAAAAGGGAAACAGCCGAAGCAGGGCAGAGAAGCGCTGTTTGAAAAACAAAAGGAAAAGAAAAAGCAAGCCGGGAAAGAGGCAGCAATCCGGGGAGCAGCAGAAGATAGAAAACAAAATGGAAAGGCCAAAAGCACCGTATCTGTACCGGGAACCTTACAGCCGGATCAGATGAAACAGGGGGTAGCACCAAACAGTCAGCCCTCTGCTGGTTTCCAGGCGAAGGAACAGTATCGGAGGGAACAGGCTGCAAAGCTGGCGGAAACAAAAAAATCTTCCCTGGCGAAGCAGACTGCCATAAAAGGGGTACGCCGGGGAGAGGCTGCTATATTGACCCAGTTAGAGGGCGGGGAGGAAGTCAATGATTCCCTTTATGTCATGGGGACAGCAACAAAACCGGCAGAAAAGCTGTGGAAGGATCGGAATTATAGAAAGGCAGAGCAGGAATTAAAGGTAAAACAGGCAGATGGGAAGATCACCAATAAGCAGTTTTACAGACAAACAAGAGCAGTGAAAAAGAAACAGATGGAGAAACAGAAAAAACAGGCAGTCCGGCAGAGAAAAATCCAGTATATGATCAATAAGCTCACCGGAAATGGGCAGCAGGACAGTTTGGCACAGGTGGCAAAAGATATTGTAAAGATGAAAGCCTCTGTGTTTATGCTGAAGGTGGTCCAGTTTGCCGGGGCGCTTTTGGCTCCGCTGTTCAGTATTCTTCTTGTGGTGGCAATCCCTGTAGTGATTATCTTTTTCCTCTTATACTGTTCGCCACTTGGTGCGTTCATGCCAAATCCGTCTGAGGAGAACCCTACCGTCCGAGAAGTTTTAAGCGGTTACTACATGGACTTTAATACAAAACTTGGACAAAATGGGGAAGATGGGGCAGTTACCTATCTCCATGAGAAAAACGGGAATTATGTGAGTAATTACTATGATACTTTAATGGTTTATATGGTGAAGTATGGAACCGGGGATATAGGTGTGGATATGGATCAGCGGCATAAGGACAAGCTGAAGGAAATCTTTGATGAAATGAACAGTTTTGAAAACACGACCATAACCACCACCATAAAGGCAGGGGAAAGCCTGGGAAATGTTGTCACCAGCGGTTATTGCCAGTGCAGTATCTGTTGTGGACAGTGGGCAGGAGGACCTACAGCCTCCGGTGTCATGCCAAAACCGGACCATACCATTGCAGTAGATGCACAAAACCCCTTTGTCCCTATGGGAACCAGGATCATTATGAACGGGATTGAATATACCGTAGAAGATACCGGAGCATTTGACCGGTATGGGGTACAATTTGATGTTTTCTGTGCAGATCATGCAACTGCGTCTGCCTGGGGACATCAGACTTTTGAAGCGTTTCTGGCAGATGGGGACGAAAATGAGATTACGGTAACAAAGAAGGGCTGCTACGTCAAGAACCTGAATTATGAGGACTATATTGCACTTGGAAAGCTGACCGAAAAAGAAGAAGAACTTTTAAGGGAAGTCATGAGTGAGGAATTCCGAAATGAGATCCCTTCCTTTGGCGTAGGAAGTGACGTTGCAAATCTGGCACTGACGAAGGTAGGCTGCAAATACAGTCAGGAACACCGGTATGAGGAAGGATATTATGATTGCAGTTCCCTGGTACAGCGGTTGTATCAGGAGGTAGGCATTTCCCTTCCGGCGATTGCCTCTACCCAGGGAGAATTTATGGTAACACATGGGTTGGAAGTTACAGAAGGCGAACTGGAGCCGGGAGATCTGATTTTTTATTCTTATGAGCAGAATGGGCAGTTCCGCAATATTTCCCATGTGGCAATTTATGTTGGTAATGGCAGAATGGTACATGCAGCCAACAGCAGACGTGGAGTAGTGAATGACCCGTTCAATCCGTCGAACATTGGGCTGTATGGAAGACCCAGCCGCTTGCAGTAAGAAAGGAGAAGCATGGACGAAAAAGAATATGAAGTGACCATAACAGAAGTCCTGGAGAAAAAAGTAAGATACCGGGGCAGGAATGAACTGGAGGCAACTGCAAAAGCAGAAGCAGATTATTATGCAGAAAAAATCGTGCTGGGGGCAGATGATTTTTCCTATCGTGATATTTCTGCAAAAGAACTGGTACCTGTAAAAGAAAGAAGGAACAGCAGATGAAGCATATCACAAAAGTACGGGAACTGTATGAGGAAACCATACACTGGATTTCAGAGTCGGAGGATTCCTGGAAAAATTTTCTTTCCTGCATGGGGCGCTTGTATCAGTTGGACTTCTTAAATACCTGTATGGTATATGCCCAGCGCCCAGATGCGTCCGTTCTTGCAGGATATGATGCCTGGCTGGAAATGGATTTGCCGGTTGCCAGAGGAAGTAAAGGAATTGCAGTATTTCCTTCCAAAATTTTCGGGGAAGGAGTTACCCATGTTTATGATATTCAAGATGTAAAGGGACAGGGAATCCGGCCCTGGAACTGGCAGGTGAATGGGACAAACCGCAGACTGCTGGCAAGGGAGCTGTTCCCGGAAATCTACGAACAGGAAAAAAAGTTTAAAAATTCTTTAGACGCCTTTACAAGAACAAATGTTTGGTTTATGATAGAAGAGGAATATGAAATTTTAAAATCCTTGCAGAAGCTGGCTGTCCTTACCGGAGAGGGACAGGAGGTAAAAGAAAACCAGATTACAGAGTTTCTTGTAAACAGTGTCTGTTATGCGGTGGAAAGCCGCTGCGGTATCCGAGATGACACCCTGGATTTTTCTTTTATCTGCGGTTTTTCAGAGAATGAGGAGGTTCTGTACCGGACAGGACGGTTAGTATCCCATTTATCTGGGCGGATTGTGTTACAGATTGCAAGGACCATGAAGAACATAGACCTTGAAAGGAGGCAGTATTATGGAAGGGATCGCAGGAATCCAGTACAGGGAAATGAATGGCGTACAGATACCAGTCTTAGAGGGCGTGATGAGCGAGGAGAAGATACTGGCGTTCCTGAACCGTTACGGCAGGATCGCAGCACAGGAAATGAAGAGAACGGACCAGGCACAATACGAAATGATGCTCCTGTCCGGGAAACTGATGGAGCGGCTTATGAAAATCCAGACAGAAGCGGAGGAATACCACGAGAAACTGGCAGAAAGTCTTCTGAAGACCTGGACCAGAGAGGACAGGACCGACCCTTACAATACGTTGGAAATGACCAACCTTCGGATACAGGCGGACATGGAAGCGCAGAAACAGGTTATGGAGGAGATCATTCACCCCAGGATCGGATAAAACAGGAAAAAACAGAAGAGGATACAGAGAAAGGAACTGCTTCGGCGGTTCCTTTTCTGTCTGGGGAGATAGAACCTGCACAGCCGGAAAACTGGCAGAAAGAGAAAATCCTTCTGGAAATGACAGGGCAGGAGATACCATATAAAATTTATGAGTTTTACCGGAACAATCCAGAGGAAACAGACCGGGAAGCCTATCTTTATGAATTGTATGGAGATGTAAAAAGAGAAGCCCATACAAAAGACGGTATCCTGACCGCAGAAAGCGGTTCCAGTGGTTTTTATATTCTTTGGAGTGAGGGAACTTCCATGAAGGAGGCGTTCTGGTACTGGGACGAAGTTTCTTTGGAAATTGGGAAACGGATTGAAAAAGGGACCTATCTTCCTTTGTTATCTGTATCGGAGGAAGCCTTAGAAAATGGGGAAGAAACAGAGGAAGAAACCTTACAGCCAGAGAAAGTGCAGGAAGTGATTGAGGAAAAGGAACCAATCCCATTAGAAGAGATTGGCATAGCCTTTTATAAACAGAATATCCAGGCGGATATTTTAAAGAAAATGCTCTGTCTGGTCTATACGACCAATCAGCTACCGGAAGAAAAAGACCATTTTTTGAAGATGCTTTTGCTTCGGGAAGTACCGGAAGGCCAGCCTTATTATCTGGTGCGGACAGAACATGGAAGCTATGAGCTTTGTATTCAGGAAAATGGGATTAAGATCACCCTGCCGGAAAGCCAAGATTTTCTGCAGGAACTTTCCTGGGATCAGTTTGGCGGGCTTACTGCACATCTGGCAGAGGAGGACCAGATTGCCTATACCGAAGATTCAGAAACCTTAGAGCAGCAGGAGAATATGTACCGTCTGCTTCCCTGGTTTCCGGCATTATGGGAAGAATATAGCGAAATTCTTAAAAAGGAAGAGCTTTGGCAGGAAGGAAGAACCTCTGTCCAGACAGAAGGCAAGGAAGAAGCCGGAGATTATTATTACCCAGAAGGCTGGTTGCAGTTTACCGGTGGGGATAAAAGCCGGTATCAGAAAAATATCCGGGCAATCCGTATCTTAAAAACACTGGAGCAGGAAGAGAGAAATGCCACAAAAGAAGAACAGGAAATTCTTGCGGGGTATGTAGGGTGGGGCGGGCTGCCAAATGCTTTTAACAGTAAACGCCCGGAGTGGAAAAAAGAATATCAGGAATTGAAGGAACTGTTGACCGCAGAAGAATACGCCCAGGCAAGGGCCAGTGTCAACAGTTCTTTTTATACGCCGCCGGAAGTCGTGCGGGGTGTTTATAAAGCCCTGGAGCAGTTTGGATTCCAGAAGGGAAAAATTCTGGAACCGGCTATGGGGATTGGAAACTTTTTTCATGGTCTTCCGGAAAGTATGCAAAAATCCCAGCTTTATGGCGTGGAGATTGATGCCATAAGCGGAAGGATTGCACAAAAGCTCCACCCTTCAGCCAGTATCCAGATTAAAGGATTTGAAAAAACGGAATTTGAGGATAACAGCTTTGATGTAATTGTAGGAAACGTGCCTTTTGGGGATTTCCGTTTGTATGATCCCCGATATAAAAAGATGAAGTTGAAAGTCCATGATTATTTTATCCGGAAAAGCATGGACCTCCTTCGGCCAGGAGGCATTTTGGCAGTGGTAACTTCAAAAGGGACGTTGGATAAAAATGACAGCGCTGTGAGAAAAAATTTGGCAGAACAGGCAGACCTTTTAGGGGCAGTCCGGCTTCCGGCAGATTCTTTTGGAAAGAGCGCCAATACCGCAGTTACCAGTGACCTTTTGTTTTTTCAGAAAAAAGCAGAGCCTTCGATTGGGGAGCCGATCTGGACTTATACAGGGCTTACGGAAGACATGGTACCGGTAAATGAGTATTATCTGGAACACCCGGAAATGATGCTTGGGAAAATGGTCTGGTTTGAACAGTTTTTCGGGAAAGATTCCAAATATACAGCCCTGGTCAATGAAGCGGAAGACTTTGACCTGGAAAAAAGAATTTTGGACGCAGTTGGAGAGCTTCCTAAAAACTGTTATGAAGAAAGCATAGCAGAAAAAAAGAAGGAAGAGCAGGACGTCTTAGCTGCTTCCCCAAAGATACCTAATTATACGTTTACGGTGATACAGGACGAAGTATATTACCGGGAAGGGGAGTCTTTATACCGGAGTCAGGCAAAGGAAAGTGTGAAGCGCCGGATACGTGCCATGCATAAAATCCGCCTTCTGGTGCGTGAAATTTTACAGATACAGCAGGAAAATTGTTCTGACCAGGAACTGAAAAAGGCACAGGAACAGTTAAACCGTTTGTATGATGCCTTTGTGAAAACGCATGGATATTTCTGTGACCGGACAAATAAAATGGCGTTCCGGCAGGACAATGATTATCCCCTGCTTTCTTCCCTGGAAGTAGTTGATGAGGACAAAAATGTAACCAAAGCCGATATTTTTTACAAAAGGACCATACGCCCCAGAGATGTGATAGATAAAGTGGAGAATGCCCAGGAAGCACTGCATATCAGTCTGTCAGAATATAACCGGGTGGATATTCCCTATATGCTCACCCTTTATCCGGGAAACAGGAAAGAAATGCTCCAGGAATTAAAAGGGTTAATCTACCAGAACCCTGTACTGGCAAAGGAAGAAGATCCCAATGCAGGGTGGGAAACCGCAGATGAGTATTTAAGCGGAAATGTGCGGCAGAAGCTCCGTACTGCAAGGATTTATGCGCAGAACAATCCCTTGTTTGTGGACAACGTGGAAGCACTGGAAAAGGTACAGCCAAAAGAACTGACAGCGCCTGAGATCAGTGTAAAACTGGGAACAACCTGGATTGAAAATGAGGATTACGAACAGTTTATCTATGAGCTTTTGGAAATCCCGGAGAACAACCAGAGAAACTATTGCGCTCATAGTGGCCATGCCCTCAAGATTGAGCGCTTAGATGCAGATATGTCTTACCATATTGACAGGGGAAACTTTTTTGGAGGAACCATTCGTACCAGACAAACCTATGGCACAAGATTTATGGATGCAATCAGCATTATAGAGGAACTGTTAAACAGCCGGATTGTGACCATAAGGGACCGGGTGCAGGAAGGGGAAAAAGTACGTTATGTGATTAATCGGAAGGAAACCATGCTTGCCAGGGATAAGGCGGAGCAGATAAAAGAAGCCTTCCGGGACTGGATTTTTAAGGAACCAAAGCGCAGAAAAAAATATGTGGATTTTTATAATGAAACCTTTAACTGCGACAGACAACGAAGCTATGATGGCTCTTATTTAAAACTGCCGGGACTGAACCCCCTGTTAAAGCTGCGTCCTTATCAGAAAAATGCTGTAGCAAGGGCATTGCTGTGTGGAGGAAATACCCTGCTTGCCCATACAGTAGGCGCCGGTAAATCTCTGGAAATGATCTGTATCTGTATGGAGATGAGGAGGCTGGGGCTGGCAACGAAACCCCTTCTTACCGTTCCGAACCACCTGACCTTCCAGATGGGGGCGGAATTTTTGCGCGCCTACCCAGATGCGAAGATCCTGATTACCAGAAAAGAAGATTTTCAGAAGGAAAACCGCAGGCGCATGATTGCCAGAATGGCAACAGGGGATTATGACTGTATTATTATCGGTCATACTCAGTTCCAGAGAATTGCCATTTCCCCTGACCGGCAAAGAGCCATGATAGAAGAGCAGGCAGAGCAACTGATAGAAGCCATTAACCGGGCAAGGGAAGAAGAGGGAAAGAACTGGTCCATAAAGCAGATGGAAAGCAGAAAGAAAAAACTGTTGCAGAAAATCGAAGAACTGAACAATGAAGAAATCAAAGATGATGTGATGTACTTTGAAGAAACAGGCGTAGATGCCTTATTTGTAGATGAAGCGCACCTGTTCAAGAACTTGGAAATTTTTACGAAAATGAACAATGTTGCGGGTCTGGGTTCCAGCGGTTCCCAGAGGGCTATGGATATGCGTATGAAAATCCAGTATATCAACGAAAAAAATCAGGGAAGGGGCGTCATTATGGCAACGGGAACCCCTCTGTCAAACTCAATGGTGGAACTTTATGTGATGCAGTTATATCTGCAGGAAAGGCGGCTTCACGAAAAGGGGATTTACCATTTTGATGCATGGGCTTCTGTGTTTGGGGAAGTTACCAGCTCTTTGGAACTGGCACCGGAAGGTACTGGTTACCGGATGCGGACCAGGTTTAATAAGTTTATCAATCTGCCGGAACTGATACACCTGTTTAAAGAAGTAGCAGACATTATTCTGCCTGATATGCTAGATATTAAGCGGCCAGAATTAAAGGACGGAAAATATAAGGTTGTAGTATCGGAAGCCTCTGATTATGTCAAAGAACGTATGCAGGAAATGGTGGAAAGGGCAGAAGCAATCCATAGAGGTGTGGTAGATCCAAAGGACGACAATATGCTCCGGATTACCGGGGAAGCAAGGCTTTTGGGTACAGATCCCCGGCTTTTGGACAGTTATGCTCCGGTAGATTCGGATTCCAAACTGAATAAAGCAGTAGAAAACATTTACCAGGAATATGTACAGTCCCAGGAACAGAAAGGAACCCAGATTGTTTTTTCGGATATTGGGACACCCGGACCGGGAAAAGCGTTTACTGTCTATGATTATTTAAAACAGGAACTGATTACCAGAGGTGTTCCAGAGGAAGAAATCTGCTTTATCCATGATGCAAAAACAGATGAACAGAGGGACCGTATGTTTTCCGATGTCAGAGCCGGAAGGAAACGGATTATTATAGGAAGTACCGAAAAACTGGGAGTAGGAACCAATATCCAGACCAGAATGGTGGCGGCACATCATATCGACTGCCCCTGGAAACCCTCTGATATTGAACAGCGGGAAGGGCGTATTATCCGCCAGGGGAATGAAAATGAGGAAGTCAATATTTACCGCTATGTAACAAAGGGTTCTTTTGATGCTTATTTATGGGGCATTGTAGAAACAAAACAGCGGTTTATCAGCCAGGTATTTACCAGCCGGGAACTGGCAAGGATCTGTGAGGATATAGATGAAACCGTATTAAACTTTGCAGAGATTAAAGCGGTAGCTTCCGAAAATCCCCTGATTATGGAAAAAATACAAGTAGATAATGAAGTGGCACGTCTGAGAATCCTGAAAACTGCACATGAAGGGAAACGGTTTGCCTTGCAGGATGCGGTTACGTTCCAGTACCCGAAAAGGATACAAAGTCTGGAGAAAGAACTGCAATCGCTTCTAAAGGATTTGGACCGTAGGAACCAGGCTATGGAAGTACAGCCGGAGTTTGCAATCACTCTGCAGGGAAAAGTCTATGAGAAGCATAAAGAAGCAGGGGAAGTCCTGCGTGGGATTATAGAAGGTGTGACAGCTTTTACCAGGCACGAAGTCGGTATGTATAAGGGATTTCAGGTATTTGTCCAAAAGGATATGATGGGGCCGGTATTGTTCCTTCAGGGAGAGAAGGAATATAGTGTGGAGTTAAAAAGCAGTGACTCCGGCAATATGGTCCGTATGGAAAACCGCTTGAATGTCCTTGATAAAGCAGTAGAAGATATTCAAAAAGAAATTCAGACCTGTGAAAATGAGATAAAAAATGCAAAGCAGGAATATGAAAAGCCCTTCCCGTATGAGGAGCTTTTAAAAGAAAACATTACCAGGCAGATGGAGATTGATGCAGAACTGGAAATCAAGGACCAGGAGGAGTGTGTGGAAGTGCAGGAGGAAACCAAAAATCTTCCATGCCAGACAGCGGTTCGGTAACGAAAAGTAGAGTAGAAAAGGAGATCACAATATGAAATATAATATCAGAGTATATAAACCGGAATTGAAACAGGAAGAAGGAAAGATCAATAATCTGAAAGGATTTGCTACCATTACCTTTGATGAGGCCTTCTGTGTGAAAAGTCTTGCAATTAAAGAGTCCTCGAAAGGAAATCTGTACCTCGATATGCCCCGTTACAGAGATTACGAAACAGGGGAGTATGTTCCTTTTTTCCGGTTTACGGATAAGGAATTTCAAAAGGAAGTGTTGGATACTGTAAGGGCAGCCTATGAGAATATGACAGAAACTAAAACAGACTGTAAGGGCAGTTGGGGAGAGGAAGAACTGTATTGCAATCTGAGTGTAAATCCGGTACAGGGAAGCGATACATTTAAGGCAGATGTTGCCATTCGTCTGCAGGACGTATTGGCAATCCAGCAGCTTCATGTGATCCAGGCATGGAACGGAAAAACCTTTGTAGGTATGCCCCAGAAAAATTCTGCAAAAGGAGAACGGGAGGACATTGCCCATGCAGTTAATGCAGAATTTAAGGCAGATCTGGAAAGTGCAATCATGGACGAATACAATAAAAAGATGGAATATGCCAAAAGCCAGAAACAGCAGCGAAGAGGGAGATAGGAGCTATTCATAAAAAGACTGGTATTTTTGGAACAATAATGGTAGAATGAAGAAAATATCAGCATGGGAGGAAACAGTATGCCAAGACGTAAAAAAGTAGAAAATCTTTCTCTTGAAGAAATGCTTATGAAGACAGAACAGGAGATTAAAACAACAGAGGCAGAATTAAAAGAACTGCGTTTGAAAGCAAAAGAACTTAGGAAAAAGATTGAAGATAAACAGAAGGATGAGATATTTAGTGCATTGATTGCTTCCGGAAAAACGGTGGAAGAGGTCATGACATATTTAAAATCCGGTAATGAAGAAAAAGCGGAATAAAATAACAAAAAACGCCGTTACAGGTGTGTGATAGTAAAACCTGTAGCGGCATTTTTTTTATTTAGGAGAGTCTGAATTAATCAGCCATACTTCAAAGGTACTGCCCACATGAAGTGTAGAAAAAACATGGATAAAACCATATTGTCGGCTGATAATGTCTTGCGCCAGATGAAGCCCAACACCAACTCCCGGAAAGTTTTTGACAGAAGGAGAGCGGTAGAAGCGTTGGAAAAGTTTTGGGATTTCCGATTCTTTGATGCCGATACCGGAATCAGTGATTGCTATTTTGGTATAGTTTTCCAGGGTAAAAAGTTCTATGGAAATATGTCCGTTTTCATTCGTGTATTTTACAGCATTATCCAGGATATTATACAGCGCTTCGGAAGTCCATTTGGGATCATGATACGCCTTAAAGTCTTCTGAATAATTAAAAGTTATTTGAATGTTCTTCTGATCAGCCGCTAAGACGATATTTTCCAGAGCCATGAGAATGGTGTCACCAATCGTTTGATAACTTGGGGATAGTTTTATCACACCTGTTTCCAAACGGGATATTTTTACAAGGGAAGAGATTAAAAATTCCAGCTTGTTCAGATGTGCGGTATTTGTGTGAAATAAGGTCTTTAGTTCCTGCGGTTTTGTAATGGCTTTTTCCATAGCGGACTCTGTCAGGCGCAGCGTAGTCATGGGGGTTTTTAACTGATGAGAAATATCAGAAATTAGCTGCTGGAGCTGTACCTTTTCGGCATTTACAGAGTTTTTTGTGTTTTCCAATATACTGTACAATCTTCCTAAATAATGGTTGATCTGTGATAGTAAAGTTTCGTCATACTTTTCATCAGGGGAAAAATAGGTTCCTTCAATCATACTGTCCAATGTTTTATGAAGTTCACGAGTAAACAAGGTGAGCTTGTGGAAAATTGTACAAAAGAGAATAAATACACAGATAAGCAGAAGGAAAGTGAAAACGGTAAAAAGTAAAAATACTTTAGGATCTGATGTAAGTGTACGCAATATGATACAGGTTCCTGAAAATATCAATAGAAATAGCAGGGAAACTATAATATATATTTTTTTTAAAGAAAATGTTTTTTTCATATCAATCACCTATCCACATATATCCAGTTCCATAGATTGTTTTTATATAACGATGCCCGCTGGCTTCGATTTTCTTTCGGAGTCTGCTAATAGCAGTATTTAGGGAAGTATCACCTACAAAGTTTTCGGAGAAATCCCAGAGATGCTCAAGAAGCTGATCCCGCTTTAAAATATGCTTTTTATTCACAATAAAATATTGCAGAATACGGTACTCCAAAGGGAATAATTCCAGGGGAACTTTGTCCAGTGTCGCAGTCATTTGCGAGAAATTGATGCAAAGATTACCGTCTTCATATACAGTTTCCTTTTGCTTTTCTGTGATGTATTTTGTTAAAACAGCTATTTTCTTTTGTAAGACGACAGGTGAAAAAGGTTTTGTAATATAGTCATCAGCACCCAGGTCAAATCCTTTCACTATATCATTTTCTAAATCATTTGCGGTTAAAAAGATAATACTGGCATTTGATTTTTCTTTCAATTCTGAATATAATTCAAAGCCATTTCCGTCAGGAAGGTTAATATCCAAAATCAGAAGAATGTAATGATACTGTTTTAAATATTCAAAGGCTTCTTTTGCATTATATGCAGAGTCAACAGTATAACCGGCTGTCCGCAAGTTATAAGCCAGGGTATTATTTAAGGAGAAATCATCTTCAATAATTAAGATACGGTGCATAGTTTCTCACTCCTTTTGTTCTAAATTTCTAAGTTTTTCTATACCATAAAGAGCCTTTACGGTTTTCAAGATGTATTATAATTGTAAAAAATGCAAAAGTAAATAATGATTTTTTTCAGATAAAATATTTTTTATAATGCACTAATTGTAATAATTTGGTAAGAATCTACGGATATACTGATAAGAAAAAACGGGAGGTACTAGATATGAAATGTAGAAAACTAGGGGCACTTTTGGCAATGGTTTTGGTAGGTGTTTCTGCATCGCCAACATGGACGGTATCGGCAGCGGAATTCCAGAATTTACCGCAACAGGTTCTTGATATTTCGAATGGTTCAGATGAAATTTACGGACCAGGCGCACCTATTGAGCATATAGAAAATCCGGATGAGCGCTTTAGCAGCGGCGGGGTGGATCATACGCACCAGTATATCGTATCGAATGCCTTGAAGATTTTAAATAATGATAAAGGCGCCAGCATATTAAATACAAAGGCTGCTATGATATGTGAATATACAGACTGGCCAGATGTAGTGGGAAACGAAACCGATTATGGAACGTTTGCAGGACATTTCTATGATCCGGATACCGGAAAAAACTGGATGGGACAGAAAAATCCTACAGCACGAACCAGAGCAGAAATATATTATCAAAGTGCAGTTGCAGCATATAAAGATGGATATACAGATAAGGCTATGGAATACTTAGGAAAGGGAACACATTACGTATCAGATTTGAATGAGCCACATCATGCTTCCAATCTGACAGCAGTAAATAGTAATCACTCAGATTTTGAAAAGTATGTGGACAAACACCGTACAGAATATACCATAGCAGGGAATAGTTTTGGCACAAATGTTTATAGTAGTGCTGAGAATGCAGCAGTAGGAGATATACTTTATCGTTCTGCAAAAGATGCTAAAGCATTGGCTGGACTGGCACAGAATAAAGATACCTATAGCTCAGCCGGAAATCAGTCAGTCCAAAATGCAATAAAGACAGTAAGTAAGTACATTTACAAATTTGGTAAGGAAGTAGGTATTTACTAAATAAGATGATTTTTGGTGGCGTCACACATTAAAATCATAATATATTAGGTAATTGCGAAACATGTTCGCAATCCTGATTAAAAAGCGGTAAGAATCCTGCAACGCAGGATTCTTAAGATGAAAAATAGGTGCTTCTAAATTTAGACATAACTAAAAGACTTCCCAGATAAACTGCGAAGAAAAGATTATATGCATATTAATAATCAGGCAATCAAAGGCTTCAAACTCCGAATGTATTGATACTGATGGATCTTATCAGCGACAAGCACAGTAACAAGCTGGGTAATTCCAGCAAGAAGTAAATCAGCATGAAGCGTTTTCTCATTCTGGGTCTTACGATCCGCAATGCAGAAACTATCTTTGAAATGGTTGATTGACTTTTCAACATTTACACGGATCTTGTAAGTATCCTCCCATTCCTGTGAGCCGCGTTCTACACCAGGATAGGCACGAAGGTTCTTTTCAGGATAAATGTAGACCATTCGTCCGCAGGAAGAAGATGTACATGGATTGTCACAATGACATACGCGACGTTTTGACTTGTCGGCAGGATTGTATTCCCATTTCATTTTTGGACATACAAACTTCATGGTAGGAAGTTTGCTCCGCAAATGGGATCTGCTTCCCTCACGCCGCATCGGAAGTGATGGATCGTGAGGACAGCAGGGAATACCGTTTTCATTGACAGTATAGTCAGTTCCTTCCACAGAAAGCTTTGTTTTTAAAGGGATAAATGCTTTTTGAAAGCCAATTTCTTCAAAGAGGGATTTGTAAATGTTAATGGCATCAAACGCAGCATCTCCAAGAAACGTCTTTGAATTTATTAAAGGATGTTTCTGGAAAAAGTCAATTAAAACTGGAAGAAGTGCTTTCGAATCGGCAAGGGATTTATCCTCATCCGGTGAATCTGATTTCTTCCCTACAACGATATCAGGATGTTTTTTTAGAAAGTCCTTGTTGTAGAAAGTGATGTCACGAACAATACCAAGCCCGTTCGTAATAATGCCAAATTTATAGGCGTAACAGAAATGTCCATTGATGTACATCTGCTGGATTGCCTGATTGGAAGCCGCATGAGTTGGCATAGAGCCATAAGCAGCTTTATAAGGATCATAGGAATCATCAAGGTTATGGGATTTTTTGAAAGCCTTTAGCTGCTTGATAATACGGTTGGCATATTTGGGGTTATTTTCTGTAACCCATGCTTCAATGCCAGAGGTATCGAAGATTGTCATGGAAGCAAGGGCAGGATCAAGATTTTGGCAGATCGGTTCGGTCAGATCAACAAGATGATCGAACATAGATTGTAAGTCCGATAAAAAATCCTGTTTGAAACGTGTAAATTTGGAACCATCCGGAACAACATCAAAACTGCAGAAATCACGCAGTTCCTGGGAATATTTCAGAAATACGATCAGGAGTGTGTCCGTCGGGATTGAGAAAATACGCTGGATAAGAAGTGCCTTAAGCATTGGATAAAGCTGATGTTTGCGGAGTCTTCCGGTACTGGCGTAAAAATGAGAAATAAAAGAAACAGGAACAATTTCATCAAGGTTAATGGCTTCATCAAAAAGCGAAAAGAACTGGTATTTGTCGTTGTCGAATTTATTTTGGCAATCTTCAAAAATTTCTGCCAAAGTGAGTTGCTTATATGTTATCATGTAGGTATATCTCCTTTAGGTGGATTGGTTGATAGTTTCTCGACAACTCTATTTTACCATAAACCTTGAGGAGATATTTTATTTTTAACAAGAAAAAATGCCGTATTTATGCAATGTCATTAACTTAAAAGCAGAAGATATTTATTCCGAAATGGATTAGATATCTTCTGCTTTTTTTGATATGCTTATATTGTAAAAAGAAGCCATGAACCTGCTCAAAAAAAGGATGTGATTATGCATGAAGCATTCTCAGAAACGTATATTCATGGATATAGAAAAAATGACTTCTGATGAATTTAAGGCATTTTGCCGATCAGGTAATAAAAATTATTTTACCAGAATTCGAAAAATGCCTCTTCAGGATCTTCTTTTCACGATGATAAACAGAAAGGGGTTGACGTTGGCATTGGAACTGAGAAATTATATGAAACTTGCTCATCCTGGTGTGTCTATTTCAAAACCAGGATATCTGAAACAGCGCATGAAACTTAATCCAGATGCTTTTTTAGAATTATATAAATATCATAACCGTAACTTTTATGCAGATTCCACCTTTTTAACTTACAAAGATCATTTAATATTAGCCGCTGACGGCTCAGATATTAATATTCCTACCACTGCTGAAACACTGAAACTCTATGGTTCTGCAAGCCGGAAAAACACAAAGCCCCAAGCTCAAATAGGATTAGGCTGTATTTATGATGTAATGAATCGTATGATACTGGAAAGTGACTGTAATAAGGTGAAATTTAATGAAATGCGCCTGGCAGAAAAACAAGTGGAGCGAATACCGGAAACAATAGGCAGTATTCCCTATATTATTATCATGGACAGAGGCTATCCTTCTACGCCAGCGTTTATACATATGATGGATAAGGATATTAAATTTATCGTACGTTTCAAAAGCAGTGATTACAAAAAAGAGCAAAACAGTTTAACAGAAAATGATCAGCTAGTTAAAATAAGACTTGATAAGTCAAGAATCAGACATTACGAGGGAACGCCAGATGGAGAACGTATGAAAGAATTAGGTGAAATTTCATTGCGTATGGTAAAAATCCTATTAGAAAACGGAAGTTTAGAAGTTTTGGCTACAAATCTTTCACAAACTGAATTTCATACAGAAGAAATAAAAGAATTATATCATATGAGGTGGAGCGTTATGCCGATATTTTAGAAATGCCGATAAATTTTCTATAAGATCCCATGCCTGACCCGATGTCAGGCACGGTAATAAACTATCGGCATTTATTTCAATCCACAAAGCCGTTTGATAATATCTTCGTCATTGGCATACTTGAACACCACATAATCCTTAAAGACGGAACTATCACTATCGCTAAGCTTATGTGGTGCTTCCTTCTTCATTGCTTCAGTAACCTTTACATAGAAACGAGACATTTCTATGTTCGAATGACCAAGCCATTCAGATATAGTAGGAAGTGGCAATCCTGCCTGATACAGGTGCATTGCCCTCGTTCTTCTGAAAAGATGTGAATGCAGATGGACTAGCTACAGTGATAACTGGTTACATCTCTATAGTAAGAAATGCCGATATATTTATAAAGTCCTATAAATCTAATATTTCAGAAAGTCAAAAGTCGGCATTTCTAAAATATCGGCATATGGGGGATAGAGACTGCGTATGAAACGCTAAAGAGTCGGTTGCAGTTAGAGAATTTTACAGGTACAAAACCTATTCTGTTATTACAAGATATATACAGCACTATATATCTGAGCAATTTAGCTGAAGATATCATATTAGATGCAGAGCGTGAACTGGATCAGAAAGAAGCGAACAGAAAACATAAAATGATGATCAATCAGACTGTTAGTATTGGAATCTTAAAAAATGATCTGATTTATATACTTCTTGAAACGGATGGTCAAAAGAAAAATATGTTATTTCAGCAAATATATGAAGATATCAGTAAAAATCTTGTTCCCATTCGTCCTGATCGGCATTATACCAGAACGAAAGGGCAATTAGCAGGAAAATATTCAAATACCCATAAAAGAGCGTACTGAGCTAAAAAATGCGAGTACAAAGAGAAGGGGATAAGTATGCCCATATACAAACAAAAAGCAGGAATCATAGTTTTATAAATGCTTACGATTTCTGCTCTTTGCTAAAGTTAATGACATTGCGTATTTATGCGGCTTTTGGCGTTTCGCAAACGCCTATCATAATATATCAAGGAAAGGAGGAAGGGACAATGAAAGAACTGGAAAAGAAAATGCAGAATGAAAGCTTTGATGTAGAAGTACAGTATTGTAATCCAGATGATTGTTTACACGATTGTGAAACAGCACCAAATCACTGCACTGTTCATTTTACAAGTTTATGGTAGGGTAATCTTAAAAATTGTATTGTACGAAAGGGAATAATAGATGCAGGAATTAGAAAAGAAAATGCAAAACGAAAACTTCGATGTAGAAGTACAGTATTGTAATCCAGATGATTGTTTATATGATTGTGAAACAGCACCAAATCATTGCAATACGCATTACACACCTTGGTGGTGAGTCTTTGAATATTTGAAATGATTTAGAGAACACAAAAAATTAAAGAAGAGGACTTTTACGTTTTTGAGATTCAATAGACGGGGTTCTCTTCTTTTTTACTTTTTGTTCACAATGTAATAATTGGGTAAGAATTAGATATTATGATGAAATAAAATAAGGAGAGGTGAGAAACATGGAATTGGTGAAAACATCAGATTTAAAAAAGTATTATCGTAATGGAGAGATTTGTGTAAAGGCATTAGATCATGTCAATCTTTCTGTTGAAGAAGGCGAGTTCATAGCTGTTGTTGGACCGT
Source organism: Bariatricus sp. TF06-38A (assembly GCF_027690675.1). Classification (NCBI taxonomy): domain Bacteria; kingdom Bacillati; phylum Bacillota; class Clostridia; order Lachnospirales; family Lachnospiraceae; genus Bariatricus; species Bariatricus sp. TF06-38A. The sequence goes on along the minus strand of NZ_JAQFCE010000034.1, from coordinate 3,244 downwards.
CAGGCTGCGGCAAGACAACATTATTAAATATGCTGGGCGGGTTGGATAACCCGACAGAGGGAACGGTTCTGATACATGGAAAAGATATAACAAAAATGAAATCGGAAGAACTGACGGTGTATCGAAGAAAACATATCGGGTTTGTATTTCAAAACTATAACCTTCTTCAAACACTGAATGTAAAAAGCAATATACTGTTACCACTTTATTTAGGGAACAGTAAAATTGATAAAGCATATTTTGAAGAGATTGTAGAAACTCTGGGAATTAAAAATAAGTTAAAAAATTTACCGAACACCTTGTCAGGCGGACAGCAGCAGAGAGTTGCCATTGCCAGGGCAATGATTACAAAACCGGATATTGTCTTAGCAGATGAGCCGACAGGAAACTTGGACAGTGAATCCAGCAAAGAGGTTCTTAGACTGCTCAGGGAGTCAGGGGAACGTTACAATCAGACGATTATCATGATTACCCATAGTAGAGAAATTGCAGAAACAGCATCAAGAATTATAAGAATGAGAGATGGTAAGATCGTATGAGTAATGAAAAGAAAATATTCAAAGAGATGGTTCATGGTAATTTAAAAGTACATAGGAAAAGAAATATGCTTCTTGTATTGGCGATTACTTTAACGACCATTTTATTTACCTCAGTATTGGAAATTGGATTTGGCGGTATGCAATCCATTCAGGAAACACAGTTAAAATTATCCGGAATGAAAGCGGACGCAGAACTTCGATTTTTGGATAAAGAACAATTTCAGAAGATTCAAAACTCCGATTTATTTGAAAGTGTAGGAGGGAGAGTTCCCATTGCCCTTATGGAAGGGGAAACGAAGCATTCGATTGAAATAGACTATCTGGATCGGGCCGGCATGGAAGCGTATTATCTTTCCTTAGAAGAGGGGAAGATGCCGGAAGATGAAAAAGAAGTGCTTTTATCAGAACAAGCATTAGAAGATTTGGGGATAAAAAAAGAAGTAGGAAGTCATGTTCCGGTGTCTTTTACGTTAAGAGGTCAGGAATATAACTTTGACATGCGACTGTCAGGCTGGTATACATGCGGTCCTAAAGTTGATTTTATGATTGTATCTGAAGCATTTTTAGAACACAACCCTGAAGTGGCAGAGAATACATACGATCTTGATAAAGAGATTTTAGGAACCTATTATGCAAGTGTTTGTATGAAGAATACAGGGAATATTGAACAAAATCTTAAAGAATATGCAGAAAGTCTTGGGGCGCAAACAGAAAACGCTGATGGAAGCAGCTATGTTAATGTAGCAGTCAATCCCATGTTATATTCAGAAGATGGGAATACAGGAATTTGTTTTGCCATAGTCTTTTTCGGGGCATTATTTATTCTGTGCGGATATCTTTTGATCTATAATATTTTTGATATAGGTGTTATGCAGGATATTCAAGAATTTGGGATAATGAAAACGATTGGAATGACCGGCAAACAGATTAAGAGGTTAATGCGAAGACAGATGCTTCTGTTATCTCTTATTGGCATTCCAATTGGCTTAGTGGTTGGATATGGGCTAGGGGCACTTTTGCTGCCAGTCATTTTGAAGAATTGGGAATACAGTGAGGAAGAACTTACTATTGTGCAGTCTGTACACCCGGCTATCTTTATTTTAACAGTTCTCTTTGTGCTGCTTACAGTATTTTTGAGCATGAGAAGACCTTCTAAAAGGGCTGCTAAGTATTCTGCGATTGAAACAGCAAAATATACAGAAGTGAAGAAAAAAACCGCAGAAAAAGATATCCGCTCTATTAAAAGTATAGCAAGAAGCAATCTGCAAAGAAATAGAAAGAGAACTGTTTTAGTGTTTACCTCGCTTATATTAAGTGTTGTTTTTGTCAATTCCTTATGGAGTATTTCAGATAGTTTTGATGAAGAGAAATATGTAAATGCACAAATGAGAAGGGATTATTTAGTTGCATCAACAGATACATTAAATCCAAGTATTGGTTATGTCAAACCTTCTGCGTCCTTAAATGAAGAAGCCATTCAAGAACTTGAAAAGAATGCCATGATTAAGAATGGAACAAAGTTATATAAAAATGCAATAGATGCATCTGTATATAATTTTGACATAAGTTTTGACTGGGGGGTAAAAGTAATAGATGTCAAAATACCCAGTATAGAAATTGATGGAGTAATTACTAATAGTGCAACAACCAATTATGGTACGTTAACCTTAGGTAAGGATAAGAAACCTGTATGTAATGTATGCGGAATTTCTGAAAATTTTATTGACAAAATGGAGATTTTAGAAGGAGAAAAAAATGTTGTTTCTATTAAAGAAAAATTAAAAAGTGGAGATTATATTTTAGTTGGTATTTGCGCAAATGGTAATGGAAAGCCACGTATGTCTGATATTGAAAATTCACCTAAAGTTGGAGATAGTGTAACTATTTATAAAGATGGAAAAGCATTAAAAGAGGTGGAAGTTCTTTCTCAAATTTTAGTGCTAGATTCAGAACAAATATCAGGAGGAAGTTCTACAGGGGGAGGAACAATCTTAGGCCCTTGGTTTTATTTGAATGAAGACTTATTTAAAGAACTGTATGGAGAAGGTAACTTAGTGAATTATTCTTTTAATGCAGATGAGGAAGATGCTCTGGCTGTGAATAGAATGCTACAGGGAATTTCAAAAGAATTTTCCGATGTAGGATTTGAAACTACAGAACAAAGACATGCAGAAATCGAAAATTATAAAATGTTGGTCAGAATTTTATGTGTGTTGATTGGAGGAATTTTGGGTGCAATTGGAATGGTGAATCTTGTGAATATTATTTTTACAAATCTAATTGTACGTAACCGGGAATTAGCAACATTTAGAAGTATAGGCGCAACTAAAAAACAATTACGTGAGCTGATTATAAGAGAAAGTGTAGGATATGTTTTTTATGCTGCAATTGGTGGGTTTATGCTTGCAACACTAATTAGTATGACAGCAGTTAGGGGAATATGTTCTTCTATTTGGCTCTTTACCTTTCAATTTACATTATTTCCGGCAGCTATTGTTATAGCGTTGTATTTCATAATAGCTGTTATTGCTTCTGAGGTTGGAATTTATCTTTGGGAAAAAGGAAGCATTACAGAACGCCTCAGAAATCTGTAGGTAAGATGATTTACAGCATAAAAGTGCTGATAAACCAGAATATAAATGAAGGGAGGTGTAGAATATGTTAGAACTTGAAAAGAAAATGCAGGAAGAACTTTTTGATGTAGA
>NZ_JAQFCE010000033.1:0-37888 GCF_027690675.1 Bariatricus sp. TF06-38A | reverse complement strand
CTTTTGTCGGTTATTCCCACCGTTTTAGGCGTAGAACGTGTCACACCGTTGGCAAATTCGTCCAGCATAAAATTGACGTTAATGGGAAGTTTTCCATTGTAATGGAAGTCTGCCTGGTAATACAATTCCTGGAAAATCTGGGAATAAAGCATACCAATTAAAAAGGCATAACTCTTATCCGAATCCGGCGTTACACAAAAAAGTGCAGTCTTCCGGTTTCTGTCCCCGTCAACACCAAGCCCAATCTCCTCAATCTCCATTTCATCATGATCCAGAATCCGCAAAATTTGTGGGTTCTGTAACAATCCCAGCCTTGCATTTGCGGAAATGATGATACTCCTTACCGTATCTCCGGCACCCCGGACCACTTTATTATACTGGATTAAAGCAGGGTGATTGCTTCCCTTTTTTCTCTCCAGTCTGCGGAAACGCCGGTCTAAATCAGAAGGGGAACCGTCTGCATGGACTTCCGCCTCATTCAAAAGCTGCAGAACCATACGGAAATTCCTTTTCTCCATTTCACACTCCTGCCACACATAAAGAAAAATGGCCTGCAAGTACAAAGACTCGGCTTTCTCCCAGAATGGATCACTGGGCTGTGCGTTTTTCGGTGTGGTATTATTGATCAGGTTGGTAACCAGTTTTACAATATCTGTTTCAGAGCGGATATAGCGGAATGGATTATATCCGTTAGACTGCTCCATTTCCACCAGGTTCAGCACCCGTATCCGGTATCCATGCGCTTTCAGCATACCTCCGCAGCATCTTAAAATCTCCCCTTTGGGATCTGTAATGATCTGGGAAGCCCTGCTTAACTGAAGGAGATTGGGTTTCACCATGAACAAGGTTTTTCCAGCGCCGCTTCCTCCGATTACCAGGACATTTAGGTTTCTCCTGGTCTTTCTGGTATTCATGGACAGCCTGACATTCTGGGATAAGATCAGGTTATTGTGTTCATCTTTATCCGCAAACTGCTTTGCCACTTTTTTCGGATCTGCAAAAACAGCGGTACCAAATTCCTGTCCCGGCATATAGTTTTTCCGGCTGGTGACATACATGACCATACCAATCACATATACAAAAATCCCCAAAATGATTGCTTTTAAGGAAGTTTCGTTCCAATAATTGGCAAACGGGGCTACCATCACCTGATCCAGACGGTTTAAAAAATAATTGATATCCTTTCCGGGCTGATAACACACGTTCAAGAGATAACCTCCATAGCCGGAAGCTATGCCACCAATAAGATACATGCCCCAGGACTGTTTCTTCTTTTTCTGAATTGCTCCGGTTCTCTACCTCCTTCGCCCCTGTATGGTTCTTTTCCCTGCTTCCAGGTTCTGTTGTGCCTTCCTGTAATTCTGCTCCCTTCTTCTGCGTATCTTTTCCTGCTCCTGTCTGGCACGTTCCCTGTGTACCGGGTCATAGCTTTCCCTATATAAATCTTCCCCCGAAGTTTTTCTAAGAAAACGGTCCTCCAGGTCTAAAATTGCATACTCCTTCTTCTTTTCCAATCCTGCAAAAATCGTCTTATGGTCATTAATCCAGCTAATTTCCGATTTATCCAGCCAGATAAATTCATTCTTACGGTACGGAATCCTGGTTTTGATATGATGCTCTGTTTCTTCATATACCAGCTTCTGGTCTATAGTAATGGCATTCACACCTGGATTGTTCCGTTTCTCCTTTTGGATACGCTGAATGACCTGCATCTTTTCTTCTGTTTCCTGGCTGCTTCCAGTGCTGCGTCTTTGGGCTTCCTCTTCCCCAAACAACTGTTTCCACTGCTGGGAATCTACCAATTCTTCCATCTGTTCCGGTGTCCTGGTCAGTGTTACCGTACCTTCCTTCCCTTTCTCCAAAATCCCCTGTTCTTCCATGTAGCAGATAATCGGCCAGATCTGAAGCCAGGTCATATTCAGACGGGAACGGACATCACTGATCTTCTCCACCTGGTTTTTCGCCAGCTCCCGCGCAACCAGTTCACACTCCTTCGGCTCCGGCAGGGCAGGCTTTTTTACTTCTTCTACCAACTGCTCCACCTTATCCGGCTCTGCATTTTCATAGTATTCATCTAACGTCCCAATATTGGAATGTTCAATTTTTGCCATCATGGACTGAATACGGGGTGCTGCCTGGGAATGGAACAAAATTTCACTCATACCATCCTTCTCATTCAAATCCGGCAAAATGGAATATAAAATCCCATACTTATTTGCCAGGGCTTTTACCCGCTCCAGGTCTTTTGTTTCAAAACGGAAAACCTGTAAATCGCCTCCCATTTTCAGGAGCTTTTGTACAGAAGTTTTCCCTGACAGTTTTTCCTGGTCCAGAACTTTTTTAAATACCGCACAAATATCTTTTACAAACTGCCAGCCTGTATTTCCCATTTTCAGAATGATTTCTGCGCCTTCAAAGGAAACTTTAATGATCTGCGCCGCATCTTGTATTTCACTCATGCTCTCCCTCCTATCCCATTGCCCTGTCCTTTTTTACTGGAACAGCCGCCTTTATTTTTCCTTCTGTAAGCATGGCTTCCAGGTCATACTGGACATTTTCCTGTTTTAAGAGAGCCTCCAGCATGTGGTTTGCTTTTTCCTTTTCATAGGTCATATATTGAAGCTGAAAAATATAATTCTCAATCTGCAAAATATTTTCCGGAACCTGAAAAAACGGTTCAAGGTAATGGGAAAGGATACGCTCTTTTTCTTCCTTTCCTGCATGAGGCACCTGTAACTGCAAAATAATTTTTTCTACCTCTTCCATAGACTCCTTATGAAAAGCAATACGGTACAAATCCTGTTTCTGCTCCCTGGTAAGAAAGGGCTGTTCCTTTTCGGCAGCTTCCAAAAGGGAAAATGTTTTTACCACATGTTCAAGTTCTGCCATTTACACACCCGCCTTCCGTTTCCGCATCAAAAGGATAATTTCCCGCATTTTTTTCATTCTCTCTGGTGAAGGGCTGTTCTCCATCACCTGAAGAATTTCTGCATCTGCCAGCCCACTTTCTACGCACTGACGGATTTCTTCCAACTGTTCTGCGGACAGGTTATATTCCAGAATTTTCTCCACAACACTTTTGGGTACTTTTTTCCCAAGCATGGCAATCCCAAGCAGCCGGCGCTTACTTTTTTGCAGCCCTTCCGCTGTTTGTATGCTTTTTTCTTCCAATACCACTTTTGTTTCCCTGGAAGCAGCTTCTGTTTTTTCCCTGTATTTTTCTGCTTCTTTTTTCAGATCCTGAATTTCCTGCTCTTTCTTTGCCAGCTTTTCTTTTAATTCCTGTATGTTTTTATCTTTATATTGCAGGTTCTCATACAGGTCTTTAATCTCCTGGTTTTTCTCTTCAACAACATGCTCCTTTACCAGAGAGGACAAGGCTGTAAAACGGTCATTGCTTTCCTGGAACTGCTGAATGGATTGTTCCATGATCCCCATAAGATTTTTCATATAAGAACGCATTTCTTCATCTTTCGGAACTTCTTTTTTTGCCTTTGACTCTTCCAGTTGTATCCGCATGGTCCGCATACGGCTGGCCGGCAGTTCATTTCCGGCATAGGTTTTCACCTCTTCCAGATCCAGCCCGTTTTTTAAGCCCTCTACGATTTCCCGTACCTGGAACTGGTTATAATTTCCTTCACATAAAAAGTCGATTTCCCCAATCCCTTCCATAAGCCCTATGATGATTGCTTTCATCACCGGGGCTTCCTGGTTACTCTTAACTACCTTCTGGATATCCGAAACAGGAAGACCAAAATCCAGCCCCATAGAAACTGCGTCCATCTGTTCTTCTTTTAAAACTTTCCGGCATTCTTCCAGATACCGTTGTCCTTCTACTGTCATTTACCCTCCTTTTCCTCTGCCCCTTGCAGACGTTTCCCTATTCTTTTCCTTCTGTTGTGCTTCCAAGTTTTCTTTTTCTTCTGCTTTTTCACTCAGACGCTCTGCAATCCTTTTTTCTTTTAAGATTTTTTTCCGTTCAATCCGCAAACGCTCCTCTTTCTCAAAGAAATAAGCGTCTGTCTGTTCTGCCTCAGACAAGGAATATCCCATTTCTTTTAACTGCCCAAGAAGGTTTTGGTATGTCTGGTGGTCTTGAAAAAATTCCTGATACCCTTCCTGATAAAGTTCTGCTTCCATCTGTTTTTCCTGCAGCTTATTGAGAAGCAGAAGCATTTCCTCATAAGGAAGCATTTCTTTTCGTAACTGCTTTCTTGCCCTGCTGTTTTCCCAAAGCTGTTCCTTTGTTGCATCAGAAATGGCTTTCAACTGCGCCTTATCCTGTATGCGATAAGCTGCCATAAAATCAAATTCCTCCTGCAATTTTTTCAATTCCTGGATTGCTGCCCTGTATTTCCAGGTTTTAGAGTCTGCCATTGGTTTCCCCTGCCGGTACCTGCGAAGAAAGCGTTCCTTCTGGTATCTGGTCAAATGCCGCTCCCGGTATGGAATAAACACATACGTCCATTCTACCGGTATCTCCTCTCCGGTTATTTCCGGGATTGGAAGGCGTCCAAAACGCTGCCGAAGCCTTTCCTCTGTATATTCTTCCCCTAGCTGGTCCAGCCGCCTTGCCCTTCCTGCTCCGGGTTCCCGAACGGAAAGACGTTTTCTCCCCCGCAGCTCATATCCCATGTTGGAAAGATTTTCAAGAAATTCCTCATAAGAACCTGCGTCCTGTAATGCCTGATCCATATCTCTTTTAATCCGCCTGTCCCGTTCCGAAAGAGATGTTTCTTCCTGTCCTTTTTGTTTACGTTTCTCCTTTACCTTTTCCAGATCAAGCACAGATAAACCATGCTCCTTGCATATCCGGTTGGTCAGAGGCTGGATAATGTTTTCCCAATCCCTGTTTTTATAATCGTATTTATATCCTGTAGTACAGCGTACCGAATTAAAAATAATGTGCCCATGAATATGATCCGTATCATTATGGACTGCATAAACCGCTTCAAAATCCTTCCCAAGAAATTCTGTCACAAACTCTCCTACCACTTGGAAGGCTTCTTCTTCCGAAACCTCATCTTCCTCAAACGAAAGAATGAAATGGTAACCCTGCCTTTTATCCAGCTTTCCAAAATGACGTTTGGTATCTACCATCTGGGATAATGCCTGTTCGGGAATACAGTTATGCCCACAGACATAGCGGCCATGTTCTGTTTTCTCCGGGTTCATAATATAGCGAAGACCGTTTGCCAGATGTTTTGCCGGATAACCTGTTTTCGCCTGTTTCATGTGCAGGCACTTTGTAATTGCCATAACCTACAGCCTTTCCTGCACCTGGCTTACCAGTGTTTTTATCTGCTTCAAAAACACATACAGACGGTGTTTATCTTCCCTGGAATAAAGGGCGCTGTTATTGTTATGGGTAATCTGGTTGATGTTTACACCAATCCGGTTGATTTCCTGGTTCATGCGTTCCAGTTCCTTGCGGATTTCCGGGTAATCCCTGGGACGGTTGGTAATCAGCATACGAAGATACTGGGAATCAGAAAGCCCCATCTTTTCTGCCTGTTTTTGTAACTCTTCCAGCTCCCATGAGTACAGCCGGATTTCTTTTCTGCATTTCATTGTTTCTTTTTTCATGCTCCCCCTTTCCTTATCTTTATCACAGATTTCATCTACCGATTTCTACTCCAACGCTATCCGCTGTCAACTCCTAAGACCTGCTATCGGTCACTGTATAACTTCCCGGCGTCCGGACTGGCTCTGCCAGTCCTCTGCAAGATACGGATTTTACCGTACAAAATCCCATCTTGTTAGGGGGCACCCCCTAATACCCCGGATAAAATAGATAGCAAAACGCAGATACTGATAGCAGACCTGCGTTCCATATAGGGAAAAACCGATAGCAGTTCTAAACATCTGCTATCGGTTTTTCCGCTTCCTACTTCTATTTCTGCTAACAAAACCCTAGTTCTGTTAGCAAATCTGTCAGCCTCCTGTGTCTGATGTGACAGCAGTTCTTCCATTCTGCTATCAACGCTTTTGCACAGACTCCTTGCAGACTGCTTCTTCTTCCGCAATTTCTCTCTTTTCAACAAGTATGGGAAGACTCTCTATGGACCATTTGCCGCTTTGGGTTTCTCTTATGAAATTATTGGTTTACCTGTTCTTCCAAACGCTCCAATGCCTTTTCAAAAGCTCCAATCCCACTGAAAAAGGAAGAAAGCCGGATATCCTCAAACAGATATGGCATGGCTTTGTATAGTTCCAGAAAAATATAGTACAGCACATCAACAACAATGGAATTTCCTGCCTGTTTGTAAAGCTGGCTGTTGCTTATGCCTGCTTCTTTTGCTTTCCAAAAATCCGCATCGGAAAAGCCCATAAGCCGGAAGCATTCAAAAGGTGTCAGCCTCCGGATACGGAACAAAGACTCTAAGCGGTGTATTCCATTTGATGTCGTAAGCGTAGGGCAGAGTTCCCCATGCTCCTGTACCCTTCCCCGTTTTTCCACAGACGGATAACTAAGATTTACAACACCATTTTCCAAACATTCCTCATAACCTTTCTGTGTCTTTTGACGTACCAGAATGATATTATCTTTTTGCACAGAAGTAAGGGTATGGCAGACTTCTTTTTCTCCCAGTTCCAAAGTCTGCACAATCCGGCCTTCCCGATCATACCTGCCCCGGATTGCTCCTGGACATTTTTCTACAATCTTTGGCTGGTCATGTCCTGCTAAAACCGCACCGCTGCTTCCTAAAGGGGAATAAATAACCCCGCTTGAACCATAACCGGTATGAATATCTCCTACTTGAAGAATTTTGGGCTGCTGCCCGCCACCACCACAGGCAGTTACCGTAGGGCAGCACCCGTCTGGCAGATAGACCCGTCCAGTCTGTTCAAACACCCCTTTGATATTTCCGGCTCGCTTTACCCGGTTTTCCCGAAAAGCCTTCAGGCTTTTTTCGTCCGGCTCAAACAAAAGCGCTTTTCTCTCTTCCATATCTTCAATCAAGCGGCGTACTTTTTCCTGGGATAAGTAGTATCTTTCCTCTACCGTATCCTCCAGAATATCCATAAGGCACTGGAAGGACTCCAGCGGTTCTGGAAACTGGAATGTTCCATTATCCATTTCCTTCTGTATCAAAATCAGATATACCCGTTCCCTGTTCTGGGGTATTCCATAATGCTTTGCATTAAGAACACTCCAATAGGTGTGGTATCCGTATTCATGCAGTTCTTCTTCAAACAACCGGAATGTGGTATCCCGGAATTTTTTTCCTACAATATTTTTTACATTTTCATAAATTCCCCATACTGGTTTGACACCCCGTATCATACGGAGCCACTCCACCAGAAGGGAAGAACGTGTTTTATCAATATCATGGGAACCACACATGCCGCAGGCGTCCCTTTTGGAATAATGTACCTGCAGAGGGTTATACTCATACCCGCAGCTTCGGCATTTCCAAACCGCGCCTGCCTGCTTGCCTGCCAGGGAAAAATCCTGACAGGGGCTTCCGCCACAGATCATGTTAAACGGTTCAATCTCCCTTTCGTCCACTTTTGTAATATCTCCCAGATTCAATGTTTCACTTGTACCATGAATCGCACAATAACTCTTTGCTGCATATTTATCAAACTCACAAAAATTTACCAAACTATATTTCATTCCTCATATTTCATGAGGTGTAGCTACACATTTTACCTAGGATTACTCACTTATTTCCTCCTGTCTCCTAAATTTTTTATAGTCTTCATGAGAAATCCACAGCTACAAACGAAATATCCATCTGGCATTACCTTACAATCATAGAATCACCCCTTCCCGTATCCAGAGTTTATCCTTCTGTCAAAAATTCTGTTGGTCTGCACCACCTCCTTTCCTAACACTCCAACTTTCGAATTGGTTATTTCTTTCTCACCGCTCTTCTTTCCTGATGTTTGCCAGCACCCTGGACACATACGCCTGCTTGGGTATCCCCATGCGGTATCCCTGCCGCTCATAGCTCTCTTCGATAAACGCAACCCGTACACGTCCATGCAGTTTCCTCTTTCCTATCCACTGCACTACTTTTTCCATCTCCGCTTCGCATTCGTCGATCTCCCATTTTTTGAAACATTCCTCATCATAGCTATTTTCCAAAAGAATACCCTCCTATCTTGCCTGTGCTATCTGGTATGGTACTATGTTCCTGTGTCCTACCATTTTTTCTATCTTTTGTATGTTTGTCCCTTTTGTTTCAGTAAAAAGCGGCCTTTCCTTTTCTACCAGGCTGGAAAGCTCTTGGTTTTCCTTTTTATACTGCAAAAAAGCATTATAGTCTTTTCCCATAGGTGGAAGACGTACAAAAACCTCATACTCCATAAGGGTATATTTTCTTGCCAATTTTTTTGCCGCTTGTCTTCCCGGCAGGTCATTATCCAAACAGAACTGTATCTTCCTGATATAAGGATAATCTTTTAAGAACTTTTCCAAAGGACCATCGGAAAGCATTCCAAGTACCAGGATATTGTTCTGATAATCTTCCCGCAGTTCCATATCGGACATGGCATCAATGGCCGCCTCATATACATAGAGCGTATCACTGTTTTGGTCTACCAGATTAACCCCATAAGTTTTGTCATTCCCCGTAACATCTCCTTTAAAGGGTTTTCCATATTTATCCAGGGTTCCCCTCTGGCTGGCAAAACGTGGGATACCTTCCGTATCTTTTCCCACAAAAACCAGGTTATGGTACGTTCCGCTCTCATACAAAATCCCCTTTTTTACCCAAAAATCAATCATCTGCTTTGACAGCTTCCGCTGTTTTATCAGATAGCCATATAACCGGCGGCTGGTTTCTGATTTTGAAGGAAGTACAAAAGGGTCTTTCGGTATGTCTTTTCTCTGTTTTGTCTCTTCTATTTTTTCAGTCTGTCTTTCCGGTTGAAATTTTTGCATGGTTTCAGTACGGATATATCCGGCAAACTCCAGCAGATATTTGACTGCCTCCACAAAATCCATGTTTCTGAAATATTCCAGAAAGTCAATGGTGCTGCCACCTACCCCCTGGCTAAACCGGCACCAAGAAGACCGGTTGAAGATCATCACAGAGTCCATACCCACTGCCTGATAGAACCTGCCTTTCCTTTTCAATGGAATCCCTATCTGCTCCGCCAAATCCACTAAATCCACTGCCTTTGCAATCTGAATTTCTTCAGCCGTAAATTTTCCCATACTGCACCTCTTCATATTTCATATCCAGATAATGTGCCATTTCCGGGTGCAGAGCTTCAAAAGCAGTCAGGTAGCGGAAACAGGAACTATACTCTCCCTGTCCGGTACAAAATTCCCGCAGGCTCTTTTTTGAATACTGGGCGGGCTGATTGCACCAACGACTTAGGTTGATATACATTCCCTTATAAATTTCCGGTGCCCGTTCCCATGCGGCATAGCGCATCAAATAAGCCAGACACTTATACCGCATCAAAATCTCAATCCGTATGAAAACGTCCCGAATATCCTTTGCCCAAAAATCTGCTTTCCAGGTCCCTTCCCAGTCATAGCCGCACAGTACATACAGCTTAACTTTCTGGTAAGAAACTGGGATTACTTCCCGCAAAAGTTCCAATTTTCTTACAATAAGTTCCTGATCTTTAATATGGTCAAAGGCAAAAATCATACCATTATCCAATTTGCCAGATGCCAGAAGTTCCATCTGCCTTTTCTGCATAATCCGCAGATCCAGCCCTTGCCGGAACTGAAACCGCCTGCCTGTTTCCAGGACACTGGAAAAGATTTTTTCCCACTCTGCACAGGCAAAAAAATTATCGTCCAAAAAGCATAACTTCTTTCTGGACGGATCATAAAATTCTTTCAATGGGCTTGCTGCTACTGCACCGGTGCTATTTTTGTTTACACAGAAACTGCACTTCCGAAAACACCCCCTGGTGAGGAAACCAATGGAATAATCCGTATAAAATTGGAACTCCTTCTTCTTTTTCTCTCCTTCGCTATGTTCTTTTACCATCTGGTCATACAAATGATAGTCCGGTGTATGGTGTTCCATTTCTTCGGGAAGTACCGGTGCTTTATCATAAAAAAACCCGGTTCCTCCATAAACGGTTGTTTCCTTCGCCAAAATATGATCCGGCACAAAGGTATCCGTAAACACTTTTGATACATAGAGCCGGTCATATTCCCCTGCCTGGCTATAATCCAAAAGAAGCTCTGTTTCAAATCCCTGCTCCTTCCAATAAGCGGAAAGTTTCATACATGCCAAGTTAGGAAACCGGTGTCTTTTCCGGTATAAAAGATCTGCATCTATAATCCCTATCCTCAACGCCTGCTCCTTTCCATACGGGTAGTTCCGGTTTTCTTCTCCCCTTTGACTGCCTCTTTTCTTTCTTCCTTTTCCTTGCATTCTGCCGGGCAATATGATTTTCCATTTGCTTCCATGATTTCTGCAAATTGACAAATATGGAACACCCTTGCCCCTACCTGTGTGTGGTATTCATCAATATAGGTACAAACCCGTTCTTCCCTTTTTCCATCTGGATATACAATCTCTATGGAGTCCCCGTCTGCTATGCTGAACAGGGTATGATAATGGCTGTCAATAAACCGTATTCTTTTTTTCTCTTCCATGCTTCTCACCTCATATTGCCAAAGAAAGGACAGCCGCAGCTGCCCTTTCCCAAGTTTAAAAACTGATTTTTATTTCCTATGCCTTTTTATGTCTTTTTCTGTAATAAAGTAGGCCTGCTACCATACCTGCACTTACACCAAGAGCCAGCAAAGGCAGGAACCAGTTTGTATCATCACCCGTTTTTGGTCCTGGTTTTACGGTACCTGGTGTTTCTGGTATTTTTTTATTCTGGATCTCTTTTACCACTTCAATAACTGGTGTTTTATCATTCTGATAGGTAAATACGATTTCCCACTCTTCTTCCGTCTTCTCATATCCCTTTAAAGTGGCAGTTTCTTTCAGCACATAGGTGATCGGTTCTTTGAAAACACCATTTTCATAAGTTCCAATTGGAAGTAGTTCTGAAACTGCTTTTCCATCTTTTCCAGTCTTCAAACGTCCTACTTCTTCTCCGGTTTCCTTTTCCAGCAGAACAAATTCTACTCCCTCTAAAGCTGCTTTACTGTCTGTATCCGTTTTTACGATAACCAGTTGTCCCATAGCACGCTCATCTTCCATCTTCACTTTCTGAATTTCTCCCGTTTCTTCTACTGTAAACTCCACGTCATTGGCCACAATATATCCGTCAACTGCCGCCTCTTCGTGCAGGGTATAAGTGCCTACCGGAAGATACTCAATCAGGTGTTCTTCTCCTGTGGTCCAGGACTCTACCACTTCCCCGTCCTGATCCAGGATCTGCAGCTTCGCCCCTTCAATCTCCTTACCATCTGTAATATCTGTTTTGGAAATTGAAACTTTGGTATGGTCGTCCTCCATTTTCACTTTTTGTACGTCCACTGTTTCTTCCACAACAAATTTCACATCTTCTGCCCGGACATATCCCTGTTCCGTAGGCGCTTGCTCTTCATGCAGTACATATTCTCCTGGTTCCAATGCATAGACTACATGGGGTTCTTTCTTAGATACCCACTCTTCTACCACCTTTCCGTCCTGATCTAAAATCTGCATTTTTGCACCTTCAATTTCCTGTCCACCGGTTAAATCTACTTTCGCAAACTCCGTAATGGTAGGCTGATTAGAAATTTCTTCTGAAAAAGCGAGCAGTTCAAGGGTCTGGTCTGTATAAGACGCATCAAAGGAATACACCTCATCATTTGGCAGGTATCCCGGCTTATGCTCTACTTCCTGAATATAGTATTTTCCATGAGGAAGATCTGCCTGAAATACCAGCTTGCCCTCTTCATCTGTTGTTCCCAGTTCAATCAGGGCATCTTTTTCTACAACTACTTCCCCGGCAGCATTTTTGATATCCTCCTGCGCATACAGCCCGAATACCACTCCTTCCAGCGGTTTTCCGGTTTCTGCGTCTTTCTTCAGAAGACTCAGGGAAACTTTCTGTCGCTGATTGGTAAGTTCCATTGTTACATAATCCACTGCTACTTCCTGTCCCTTATATGCAATTTCAAATTCTTTTGCTTCCGGGTCAAGCACGCAGTTCTGACCTGCTTTTTCTTCCACTACATAGTATTTTCCGATAGGAAGATTATTCAGGACTGCCTTTCCTTCTTTATCTGTCACCATACGAGCTACCAGGGCATCTTTTTCATATTTTACAATGCGGTTTCCTGCTTCGTCTTTCTGTCCGTCCGGGGTATAAATGGTTTCCTTTGCATGAATGGCAAATTCTGCACCTTCCATATTTCCCTCTTCATAGTCAAATTCATAACCTTTCTCTTTTTCCATGACCTCTTCCCCAGTGAAGAAACTGCTTACCTGATTTACGAAACCTGCTACACCGTTTTTCATCTTTGTCAGGAACTTTTCTTCTACTTTAGAAGCACCAGAAAGTTTTTCTCCTTTTTTATGGATTGTAAGGCTTCCTACTGCTTCATCATTATACTGTTCAATGACAACAATAAATTTACCGGTTTCCTCCTCTACCTGGTGTACGGTATCAGAATCTACGGTAATGGTGATCGGCGCTTTCTTTGCCTCCTGGTATGTTCCTCCGTCTGCAACTTCATTCAGCGGAACTTCCTTCCCGTCTTTTAAGAGGGCATTTTCAAATCCTACCTGTACATAATTTTCCGGTGCTTCCACTTCTTCAATCCGGTAAGTGCCACATTTTAACTGCTCCGGTGTAATCAGGTATCCCTCTTCGTTGGTCCTGAACACAGATACCACTTCTTTTTTTGGATATCTTACGATCATTTCCACATATTTTTCTGCTTCCACATCATAAATCTTATAAGCTGCACTGTTATCCAGCACCGGCTTCTGTGTCTGGGCATCTTTTTTCACAATCTTGAAGTAATACTGCAAAGGACGGTCATCAAACACACGCCATACCTGGGGTTCCCGGCTGTCTTCCGAAATCTGTACAATAAATGGACGAATCCCTTTTAAATTTTCCGGAACCGTAGACTCAAACACCACATAGGTTCCATAAGGAAGTTCTGGACTCTTTAAATATCCTTTCTTATCCGTAAACAGCTCTGGTACCGTAATCTTTTTACCATTCTCCCAATAAGAAGCGGTTTCATCTTTGCTGTAATCATAGGTGATAAAATCTTCCGGGGTATAATAAGAACCGTTTCCCGGCTTCAAACTTCCGTCTTTTACACCAGACAGCTCACTGATGAGGAATACCTTAAATCCAGCTCCTTCTACCAGTTCTGTTTCTGTCTGCTCCCCGTCTTCTGAGATCTTGATAAGCTGAAAGGCCTGTTTCTTTACAGTTTCCTTTACAGTCACCTCCCGGTGTACAATCTGTACTTCCTGTCCCTCATACGAAACCTCTACGGGATACTCTGTTTCATCTAACAGATACCCTTCTGCCGGCTCTATTTCTTTTACGAAATAATTTCCAAGATACAGGTTTTTGAAATCTACGGTTCCTTCACTGGAAATCGTACCCTGCGCTACAAGTTCCCCTTTTTTATGGACAATCCCATCTTTCTTATTTGGGTGTTCAATATCTTCCGTAGCATATAACCCATATTTTGCCCCTACTAAGGTTGCGTCACCCTGAGAAATAAATCCCTGGGAATCCTGGTCAATCTTACTTGCATGAACTTCTCCCCGTACTTCCTCATTTTTAAAATCATGGGAAAAAGTATATGTGTAGGTGCTGTCATCTTTATATTCATAGAAGAAACGATACACCTCATCTGTCATATAATACTTATCCGGTGCCTGGATTTCCTTTACGCTGTAATGGAAATTCAAAGGAATATCTGCATGGAACACAGCCATTCCTTCCCTGTCGGAAACAGCACGTTCCACCAGGCTTCCTTTTTCTACAAGGACCTTTCCGTCTGCTGCCGTCAGGTCTTCTTCTACATACAAGCCAAAGGTCGCACCTTCCAGGGTAACATCATCATGTTTCGATTTTTTCACTACATTTACGGAAATCTCCGGTCTTGCATTGGTAAAAACGGTTTCCCCCTGGGATAGCTCTACATTCTGTCCTGCATAGGACAAGGTTACAAACTGGGCACGTTCCTGTTCTGTTTTCCCAATCACCAGATTTTCCGGTGCTTTCTGTTCTACAACCTTATATTTTCCAAGATACAATTCTTTGGAAACAGCGCTTCCATCTTCCCCTGTTGTCAGACTTTCTACCAGATCCCCTGCTTTATGCACCTTCGTCATTTTATCCTGGCTGTAAATATCCTCTGCCGCATAAATGTTATATTCTGCCCCTGCAAAGTCCGCATTTCCATATACAAAAGTCAGGTTTCCCTCTTCTCCGGTTACTCCGGTCAGAACCTCACCTTTTTTACGGATTGTGATTTTTCCTTTCTGTTCCTCATTCGTCACTGCAACAGAAGTTGTTTTTCCTGTTTCCAACTTCACGTTAAAAGACTCTGTATTCAGCTTATATCCTTCTGGAACAGAAATTTCTTTTAAATATACCGTATCCTGGGTTTTCGGAATTTCCACCTCAGAAGTACCGTTGCTGTCTGTGGCCGGCATCTGTACAAGAAGGTTTTTACATGCACTGTCTGAATAAATACCAAAAACAGCGCCGGACAGATTTACTTTACTGTTCTTATCTTTTTTTGTTACCTTTACCCTTGCCAGGTCCAGCCACTTCACCGTAAATTCCACAGAAGCACTTTCTTCTTCAAAAAATGCCCCATACCCAATATCCTGAGAACCAGAACCCGTAGACAATACTAAGGTCTTCCACTGAGTTCCCATTTGTCCTTTCAGCTTACCACTGTTCCATGTACTAGTTACAGTTTTGGGAGCACTGAAATAGAATGTGGTATTCCCATTGATCTTTACGGTTCCTGTCTGTTTTGTACTTCCACTGTGATAAGTCACATTCTCTGGCATTTTTAAAGTAATATAGTTTCTATGGTCACCTTTTAAAGTAAATTCTCCGGTACGCTGTTCCTTTCCACTTTCATAAGCCTTTGCCTCCTTTGGGGACAATGTGATTGCTGCTGTCGGAGGTGCTTCCAGGCTGTAAATATGCTGGATATATCCCCACACACCGCTTGCCTTAATATCTTCAATGGTACAGCCATAAAAACCGTCCATGCCACAATAAGAATAAGCGGCAGCTAAATGCGTAAAAATATACTTTGTCTTCCAGTCAAAAGAGGGCATATACTCCCCAGTAATGTCCCCAGGACCGCCATATCCATAATAAAGGACTTTCTGTAATTCCGGGTTGCTTTCAAATTCATTGGCTACATAATCCGAGGTCGGCGGGGAAGCCTTCATAGACTCCAGACAATATGCCACATGGCCATTTACGGTGAAATAGGAAGTAGAATAGTTCCCCACGTTAGAAGGGTATGGGATTTTCTCTCCCTGTACCAGATGTACATTGCTTCCTTTTTGCTGCTCCATTGCTGCCGGAACAACCGATAAGAACATTCCCTTATCCTCTTTTGGTGTCAGATCAATCAACTCTGCCCCTGCATCTGGCATTTCCGGTTCTTCCGTCAGTACCTCCGGTATCTCCGGGTCAGGGTCCGCCTCACCGTCCTCACCGGAGCCATCTTCGGTATGCTGGCTTACTTCTCCCTGGGGTTCCTGTGTACTGTTTTCCCTTGCTTCTACCACAATTCTTCTCATAATCTGATAGGAAGGGTTTCCGCTTAACGGATCAACACGATAAAATGCCTGGTAAGAACCTGGGGTATTGAAATCAAAAGAATTGCCGGAGTCCCCTTCTGCTTTCAGAAACGTCACCTTTACTTTTTCATCATTTTTCTGAAAACCCCTGTAATCTGTTTCCAAGTCAAAGGACTCTCCTGCTTTTATGGTAAGGACCTCTGCATACACCAGTTCTTCTTCTGTTAGTTGCTCCTTTACCTCTTCCAACTCCGGTAATGTTTCTGAAGCAGCCTCCTCCTGTTTTACTTCCTGTATCTGTGCATGTTCCTCAGACTGTTCAGAAGCCAGTGCGGTGATCCCTGTATTGAGTAACGTAGAACAACTAAGAAGAAGTGCCAGCGTCCCAGCCAGTAGCCTTTTCTTTTTTCCTTTCATCATAGCTTTGCTCCTTTTCATTTTTTCGTCAAAAAAAGCAGGCCACACAAGCCTGCTTTCCATTTTCTATCTTCTTTTTTCTATCTTTTGTATACGGTCTGTCCCGTATCCAATGCACCTGTCAATCCCCTTTCTATTCCCTGCTTCCTGCATGGAACACTGCCAAAACAAGCTGCAGAACCAGCAGAAACAAACATATCACCAGTTTCCCTGTCAGATACAGCAGTTTCCCCACTGCAATGAAAATCCCTTTTACAACTTCCCATACACTTCTTCCTACTGCCATATCTTTTTCCTCCTTATTCTTCAAATGCCCCATAAAATTCCGCAAACCGTAAATCTTTTTCCATACAGGCTTCTTCCTTTTCCCTGTTCTCTGCTATCGTTCCACCGTCAGAAAGTTCTCCCTGAACGGCCTTTTCCAGCACACCCTGCTTCTCAAAGGCTTCTTCCTGTGCCTTTGAAACCGCTTCTTTTACGATTTTACAAAATTCTTCTTTCTGGTTCTCCAGAAGAGTATTTAATAGTTTCATCTGCTGTACTTCTTCTTCCTGCTGTAGATACTTGGCAAAATAAACGATTGCTTCTGCTATGAAGTCGTCTTTTGTCTTGAAAATATCTTTGTTATACTCCTTCAGATACCGATAAGCCTGATGATGTACCGGTCTGCTTTTATACAGCCGCAGTGAAGTTGTATATACTTTTTCCGTATCCATAAATTTTCACTTCCTATCATGCTGTCCGCATTTTCCTCTGTTTTGCCCGGATAATACTTTTCACTGCTTCTTCACAGCCCCTTGCATTGGCATGTATATCTGTTACAAACTGTACATCTTTTCCATCATTGGCTCCAAAATGCTCCACAATGGAAGAACCACCGCCCATAAACACCATTTTGGTCAGATCCAGATTATAATGGTTTGCCTGTATGATACCATAAATTTCCTCTGCGTAGGACTTCAAACAATTTTTTATGACATCCTGATACTGCTTCGGGCAGTCATAGCTTCCTGTCCTCATAAATGCTTCTGTAATATATGCCGGTACCCCTGCCCCTGTTTTAGCAATGGCTTCCTCATTGACTTTTCCGATACAGTACAAAGCTGCCTTATCCGAAATCGAATACTTCCCGTCCGGCATTCCGTCAACAAACTCTACCAGGTCGGTAGTCCCTCCACCAATATCTACTAAAAGGCAATAACCGGGAACCGCTTCTAAAAGCGTATGGATCACCACATGCCCCTGCATAAAAACAAACACATTTTCCAAAGACACATGATAATGTACCCCTTCATAGCGAAAATGCAGTTCCTTTGTCTTTAACAAATATTTCTTAAAACTTTCTTTCTGCTGCTGAAATCTTCTGGGCGGAAGGGCAGCTCCCATTTTTACGGAAGCGTCTGTCAGGCTCCGGCAGCGCATTTCCTGCGCCAGTGCTGCAAGGGTAAGAAGATAATAATTTTCATTCTCTGTCTTATCCACGCACTCCTTTTCCGGCACTTTCCCTCCCACATAATAAAACTGGTTCTGGTATTCCAGAATGTGCTCCAGGCTGTCCGGCCTTGCCTGCAAAGGCTGGATTGCTGCTGAAAATACCGTATTTGC
This sequence comes from Bariatricus sp. TF06-38A, assembly GCF_027690675.1. NCBI lineage: Bacteria > Bacillati > Bacillota > Clostridia > Lachnospirales > Lachnospiraceae > Bariatricus > Bariatricus sp. TF06-38A. Next base: position 20,192 of record NZ_JAQFCE010000033.1, on the reverse strand, counting down.
AGTTTTCATGTTACGATTTCCATGATCAATTCCAATAATCATTTTAGTTTCCACGTTCTTATCCTCCTGAAAATTATAATTTGTATTTTATCTTGTCCTCTTTGGTTCTTGACCTGTTTCTTTCTTTTCTTTGTCTATCACAGGAAGTTTTTCAAACAGTTCCCCCATCACAGCTTCCATTTCCTGAAACTTCATTTCATCTGGCATACACAGAAAAACAATCACTGCGTCAGTCAGACGTTCCCCATTCTCTTTCCGGTAAAGTTCCGTATAAGAACCCCAACAATCGTCCTCACCTGCATAAAACTTTTTTGTCTTCTCATTTACTTTTATGAGGTATTCTTCGGTATCAACAAAAATTTTCCGAATGGATACTTTTTGTAAATCGTATTTCATGCTGTCCATATAAACCGGAAGGTGTTCCTCCGGGGCAAAATAGACATACATTGTGCAATAGGTATCTCCCTCCGTCCCCATCTCCTGTAAGACAATCCCAGCTTCAAACATTTCCGGTGGAGCATAATCTACTACAAAATCCTTATCCTGTGAAGATTTTTCAAAACGCCCTGAATCTCCAACCTGAAAATGTTCGGGGCACTGAATACGAAACCTCTCTTCCCTCATTCTGTATATTCCTCCATAATCTCACTAATATCTTTTTGAAATAACCGCTGAAGCCGGACAACTACATATACATTGGGCTTTTGCTGTCCGTATTCAATCCTCTGATACGTCCGAAGACTGATACCCAAGACAGCCGCAAGTTCTATCTGTGTATATCCATGAGCTGTCCTGAATTTTCTTAATTTTGTTACTTTCTATCACACTCCTTACGTCTGAGGGATAGCTTCCTGATAAGCAAACAGATTGGATATATAGCTGTTTGCTGTCAATGTGGCATTGTATAAAGCGGTAAGCAGCACTGCCCGGATATTATTGGCTTTCCTTGTACACTGCTTAATTGAGTCTATCACATACTCTACGGTAAACTTATCCAGCTTTTTATACATTCCCTGTACAATGCCAAGAGGTCGTTCTTCCTGATTTACCCTTATGGTCTTTGCATTGGACGTCAAAACATCTACTGCAATCCCTACAATCTCATTGAGCAGTTTTCTGTCAAAAGGTCTGTCTATCCATATCGCATCATAATCAATCTGATCTTTGAACTGTTCTTCTGCTGCCTGATAGGATAAGATAGGATTATCTCTATACCCATTCCCTATTTCTGTTGTATTCTTTTGAGTACTTTCTGCTGTAGTCTTTGTAGTAATCTCTGTATTTGTCTGCCCGCTATCAGTCTGAGGTACCTCTTTGGGTATCCAGGGCTCTGTTTCCCTGTCGGGGTATGCTCCCTCTTTGAATGGTGACACCCTCTCCCTTTGGAAAGGGACAGCCCTCTCTTCTACAAAATGTATCTCTTCCTCTATGACTGTATGGGGACTGATTTTCTCTGCTTTGGATTTCTCTCTTCTTTTTTCAAAGGAAACCGGATCTGCTCCTGTTTCTTCTGGATAAGTCAATTCTTTTAACCGGTCTACGATCAATTCCAGATACAGAACATTATTTACAACAATCCCATTCATGGAAATGGTTCTAAATACCCGTTTTACCACACCCAGCTTCTCTAAAAATACCACTGCATTTGTCGCTTCTTTTTTGGAAATCCCAAACTGTTCGCTGATCTGCTGGTAACTTCTCTGAAGAAGGTCTGACTTAAATTTCTTTCTTACCCCAATGACCTGTCCGGTTCCTTCATCTCTGATTTCTGTAGGCTTATACCAGTACACAATATCTGCCAGTATAATAATAGCTGTTAGATTTGGCTTTCCACTTTCTCTGATGATTGTCCGATACCACACCTGCGGAATGATATTTCCAGATATATTCAGTTTTGCATTTTCATCTACAATTTCATTTCCAGTGCTATAAATACCTCCATTCATACGTTTATTCCTCACTCCCCTGCTTCTTTTCTTTTTCAAATAAAGCACTTATTTCTTCATCTGCTCTTTTGCCTGCCACCAGACACGCATACAACGAAACGAGGAAAAAAATTATTCCAACAATCATAATCACCTTTATCATTGCTCTGTCCTCCCAAGAAAAAAAGGACTAAGCCAGCTAACAGAATCTTTTAACTAACCTAGTCCTTAACATATTTTTTTCAATATATTGTAACCGAATGGTTTTTCACAAACTTGACCGCCTGTGAGAATGGATATAATTTTGACAGGACCAGTAGCAATAGGTTTCTATCTTTAAGAGCCCCTGCCATTTGATTTTTACTATGAAAAATTCATTCCCGGTCTATGAATTTTCTACCTTTTATGGTATAATAGAAAAAAGACTAAATTGGCGTGAGCCCTTATTTTATAAGGAATCTGCTAACTTAGTCTTATTTTAACATAATCACCCGAACCACTCGGTCCCAGGATCGCAACAAATTCATTGTCCCTGAAATTCAGGCTTACATCATCCAGTGCCTTCTGTACCAGCGTACCTGTACGGTATTCTTTGCAGATATGTTGAATTTGAAGCATAAAAATTCTCCTTTTAAGTTGTAACTCATGAAACGCGTATGTTTCATTGTACACCCTTAAAAGGAGAAAATCATGTCTTTTAGAAAAATTTTATTCTTTATTTTCTGAGAAGTTCTTTTCCAGAAATACCTGGCTCTGTCATATTGACCGGATCCAGAACGGTTTCCATCTCTTTTTCACTTAAAAGACCTTCTCTGAGGATCAGATTACGGATGGATTCCCCGGTCTTCATTGCTTTTTTCGCAATCTCCGCTGCTTTCTCATAGCCTACATGCGGACAGATTGCAGTAATTACGCCGATGCTGTTCTCTACCAGCTGACGGCATCTCTCTTCATTGGCTGTGATTCCTGTCACACAGTTGTCAATAAAAGTCTGCACTGCATAAGCAAGTGTATCGATCGACTGGAACAGACAGTAGAATACGATCGGTTCAAACGCATTCAGTTCCAGCTGTCCACCCTCTGCTGCCATCGTGATCGTCACATCATTTCCAATGATGTTAAATGCGACCTGGTTCACTACTTCCGGGATGACTGGATTCACTTTTCCTGGCATGATCGAAGAACCATTCTGCTTTGCCGGAAGGTTGATCTCACCAAATCCGGCTCTTGGTCCGGATGACATCAGACGCAGGTCATTGGCAATCTTGGAAAGTGTGACTGCACACGCTTTCACTGCACCGGATACTGCCACAAACGGATCCAGGTTCTGGGTTGCATCGATCAGATCAAAAGCCTGGACAAACTGAATATCAGATATTTTTGAAAGATTCGGAACAATGCGGCTTACATAGGCTTCATCTGCATTGATTCCGGTTCCGACTGCCGTTCCACCCATGTTGACGGTACGCATCTCGTCCATCGCATTATCCATACGGTGGATATCACGCATGATGGCATCGGAATATGCCTGAAATTCCTGACCCAGACGGATCGGAACTGCATCCTGCATTTGGGTGCGTCCCATTTTAATCACATGGTCAAATTCCTCTGCCTTTTTGCAGAGCGCTCCATGAAGTCTGAGCAGTTCTTTTTTCAGATTCTGAAGAAGTCTGAGTGAAGTCATCTTGCCAGCTGTCGGAATAACATCATTTGTGGACTGTCCGCAGTTTACATCATCATTCGGATTTACTGCTGAATAATCTCCCTTTTTCCCGCCAAGAATCTCAATCGCACGGTTGGCAATGACTTCGTTTGCATTCATATTCAGAGAAGTACCCGCACCTCCCTGGATCGGATCTACGATAAAGTACTCATGCAATTTTCCTGTAAGGATTTCATCACATGCCTGTACGATTGCTTTTGCCTTTTTCTTTTCCAGAATCCCACTCTCGCAGTTGGTGATCGCAGATGCTTTCTTTATGTACGCAAGACTGTTGATGATCTCCGGATGCATATTCAGCCCGGTAATACGGAAATTCTCCGCAGCACGCAATGACTGTACCCCGTAATATACATCTCCCGGAATATCTTTTTCCCCTATTGAATCCTGTTCTACACGATAACCTGTCTTGTTTTCTTTTCCATTTTCCATCTCAAAATCCCTCGATTTTCCATTTTTCTCTGGCGTATTGCCTTTGTTGTTTTCATTATAGCTCTGTGTTACAATATAATCTAATACATATATTTTTATAGTAACTATAATTTTAAAACTATGACAAAGGAGAATACCTATGTTTCAGGGAATGGAATATGTCTATGAAGTTTATCTGGAAAAAAGCTTTTCCAAGGCGGCTGAGAAGTTATTTATCTCACAGCCTTCACTCAGTGCCAACGTAAAGCGTGTCGAGCATCACATCGGATATCCGATCTTTGACCGGAGTACCAAACCACTTTCCCTTACCGAATGTGGGGTACAGTATATCAAAGCGGTAGAAAAAATAAAAAGTATCCAGAATGAATTTGAAGGATTTGCAAACGACTGGGGCGACCTAAAAAAAGGAACACTCACCCTCGGAGGAAGCAACTTGTTTTCCTCCTGGATCCTGCCTTCGCTGATCGCGGATTTTGCCCGCAGATATCCTCTGATCCAGATCAGCCTGGTTGAAGAAACCACTGCCAATCTTGCCCGTATGCTGCGACACGGGCAGCTGGATCTGATGCTGGACAGCAGTGTTCTGGATGCCACCATCTACGGCTGCCGTAAATTTCAGGAAGAGCACCTGATCCTTGCTGTTCCGGGAGCATTCCCGATCAATAATACGCTGTGCTCCTATCAGCTTCCTGTAGAAGATATCCTGAGCAAAAAATTTCTGGAAGAATCCTGTCCTCCCGTTCCTCTGACACGCTTTAAAAGTGAGCCTTTTATTATGCTGAAACCGGAAAACGACACTGGAAAACGTGCCCGTATGATCTGCCAGAACAATCTCTTTGAACCAAATATCATCCTGGAAATGGATCAGCAGATGACTTCTTACAACATCACCTGCTCCGGCATGGGAATCTCTTTTATCGGAGATATCATGCTCTCAAAAGTACCTCTTACCTCTGATGTGGTGTACTATAAGCTTCCTGCAGGCGAAAGCAGCCGTGACATCCGGTTCTACTGGAAAAATGGTCGCTACCAGACAAGGGCAATGGAAGAATTTTTAAAAATGGCGTGCCAGTAAGGCACGCCACTTTCCTGTAGAACAGATACTATCCATTTATCTGCAATCTTGGATCCGACAAATAATTCTTCTCTACATAAACCTACTCACTTCTCAGTGCATCGATTGGATTCATGTTCGCCGCCTTCACCGACGGAAGGAGTCCGAAAATAATTCCGATCAATGTGGAAAATACTACTCCGACCAGAATAGACACTCCGCTGATTGCCACCGGAACTGCCGAGACTGCGGAAATAATATAGGCAAGCGCAATCCCTCCTGCCACACCGATCAGACCTCCAAGAAGGGTAAGTACTGCCGCTTCCGTCAGAAACTGCGTCAGGATCCTTCTTTTTCTTGCCCCCAGTGCCTTTTTCAGACCGATTTCTCTCGTTCTTTCTGTCACAGACACCAGCATAATATTCATAACACCGATCCCGCCAACCAGAAGTGAAATGCTTGCAATCCAGAGCAGCTGCTGGTTCGTCGAGCTGCTGATCTCCTGGATCTGGTTCGCCTGTTCCAGAAGATCTTCCCCTTTATACTTTATCGTCTCATCAGACACGGTCAGGTAACTGTTCAGGATATCTGCCGCCTTTTCTCCTGCCGCAGTCATCTCATCTGTGCTTGTCGCGCGGACAACCAGATTCTGCGGTTCATCGTACTGATAAATAATCGGCCACAGTGCATCCGGAATACAGATCGTTCCACTTCCATCCGTGGATACATAACGATAATAGTCTTCCATTGAATTGATCACCGGCTGCGAATTTTCTTTTCTCGCCATCATACCGATCACCGTAAATGGCTCCCCTTTAACCTCAATAATCTTTCCAATCACATTTCCATCCGGAAATAGAGCTGTGGCTGTCGTTTTATCAAGTAGCACAACTTTTCGGTTTGCAGTAAAATCTTTTTCGGAAAAGCCACGCCCTTTTGTGATCTGAAATCCATAGGCATCCAGATAATTGGAATCTATTCCAAAAATATTACAGCTTGCCAGCTTCTGACTGCCTGCATATACAGCATCATATTCATTCCGTCTGTGATAAAGGGCTGCACTTTCCACCTCATCCAGTGCCTGGATCTCACCAAGTACCTGATCTGAAATCTCCGGTATTCCATCCGGAACCTCCTGATAAGACAGATCCAGTGTCCAGTCTCCCTGATAAAGCTGGATATTGACCGCATTATTTCCCGCGCCAACCAGATTTTTCTTGATCTGCTCATTGGTTCCTTTGATCGTTGAAACAATTGCAATGATCGATCCGATTCCGATAATAATACCAAGCATCGTCAGCGCAGACCGCAGCTTATGACTCCAGATTCCCTGAAATGCCAGCCTGATATCTTCAAGCATCTCCTCACCCCCTCATTAATTATAATCATACAGTGACTCCACTGTCTTTGTCTTCGCACCCTCTTTTACATTTCTTCCATACGGAAATGCAATCTCATCCTCCATGGTAAGTCCGGAAACGATTTCAATGGAACCGTACATATTTTTTCCAACCTCTACATACTGCTTCTCCAGCCTTCCATGTTTTCCTTTCTTGTATACATAGGAGCGGTTTCCGTCTTCTCTTATGAACATCCGTTCCAGGTAAATCGAATTCCCACTGTCACCCGAAAGTCCGTCTACGGAAATACTGACACCCTCACCAGATGAAAGGTCTGCATCTTTCTCAACCACTGCAGTAAACGGATAGTAGGACATATTAGGATTCTCGCTGCTCTTCATACTTTCAACCGGTGAATTACCGATACTGGTGATCGTTGCCTCATAAGAGTTCCCCGTATTCCAGGAAGTCACCATCACAGTCATACCCTCTTTTAATTTATCATAGCTGCTTTCGGCAATCCCTCCGATTACATAACAACCATTTTTTCCGGTCACAGATATAACCGGTTTATTCTCCAGCTTTGCCTCTTCTTCGTCAAGTACAGCTTTTACCGTTCCCTCTACTGTACTCTTTACAACACCATTATTTACTTTTTTATCCAGCTTTTTCAATTCCAGTTGTGCTGTTCGCTTTTCCAGATCCAGGTCCTTGATCTTCTGCTCTTTTTCCTGGATTTGCTTTGCCTGCTCTTCCCTGGTCATTCCATCTGCCTCTCCCAGATCCGGTTCTTCATATCCACCAGGGTTATCCGGTTCGTCCGGAATTATCGGCTCTTCCGGTGTCCCCGGCTGCTCCGGATTTTCGGGCTTTATCACCTGTCCGGTCTTTCCGTCCAGCGTCCAGGAGTATAAAAGAAGCGTCGGTTCCTTCTCCTGATCCACTACATCAAAGATACAGACTGCCCTCTCTTCCAGCATTTTCAGCATGAACTCCGCATTTACCGTTGCTCCCGGCGCACAAAGATAGCGATACGGCTTTTCTTTTGTTCCATCTCCATCTTCATTATAAGGAGCAGCGTCCTTTGTAATCTCTTTATAAATGATCTTATCCTTCAGTTCTTCCGGAAACGGCTTCCCGATTGATGGTTTTTCCGGTCCTTCCGGATTTTCTGGTGTCTCCGGCTGCTCAGGATTTTCGGAAGTATCCGGATTTTCCCCTTCATTTTTCTTTGCATCCGCAGTCCGTATTATTCCAGGTCTGGTTCCTTTTGCAGTCATTTTCCGCAGCTCATCCTGGCTTCTTTCAACAGACGAAACAATCTTTGCATTTTTCAGCTGCTCTAATTCTGCCTTTTGATTCTGAATATTCAGTTCAATCCCCTGAATCTCCATCTGCTTCATTTCCTGCTCAAGTCCTGCAAGCGTAGTATCATAGGCAACCAGACGATCGCCGATCTTCACCGTATCCCCTGATTTGACATAAATCTCCTTGATCGTAAGGGTATCATCATGGTAAATGTCCTGGCTCGCACCTGCCTGCACCTTCGCATAATCATAAATATCCGATTCTGAATACCATCCACCATTACTCATACTGGCTACCGGTGCAACCTTGACCGCTTTTTCACTTTTTTTCATTGCAAATATAATGCCGCCTCCAATGAAACATACACAGACAACCAAAGCAATCCCGATCTGAAGAATTTTTTTCTTATTTCTTTTTTGAAAAGTCATCCTTTATTCCCCCTCTTCCATGCCTCCTGCCTGTACATTTTCGTTCTTCTGAACGGCTGCTCCTTCTTTACATTCTCCATCCGGCCAGACAATGTAATCCGTCTCTTTCAGTCCTTCTGTGATTTCCCATGTATCCTGCTCCTCATCATAAGCACCAAGCTTTACATTTCTCTTTTCCAGTCTGTCCTTTTTATTTGCTACCCAAACGTAAGGCTCTTTCCCGTCTGCATCTACAATATAAGCAGTCATCAGATGTAATCCCTCTGTATTTACTCCGGTTCCAGGCTCGATATATACATGCTGTCCCAGCATCAGACCATCACTGGTTTCAAGCGTTACATAAAATGAATATTTAGTTGCCCGGGCAGAAGAATCCGAACCGGAATACATCTCGCTTTGTGAACTGCTCTCCGGTTTTTCTGTGTCGATCACATCCACAGATCCCCTCCAGATCTCCTCCTGGTTATTCCTTGCCCGCACCGTCACATCCATTCCCGGCTGAAGCTCACCGATATTCTGTTCACTGATTTTTCCCTTAATTCGGTATTTTCCGGTAGAAAGAATGCTCATAAATGCCTGCTTTTCTCCACTGTAATCATCATAACCAGGATCTGGATTAATCTCCTGGATAATTCCTGCAATCGTGGATGTCACCGTGGATGATTCCAGACTCTTCTTCGTCCGGTTCACTTCCAGTTCTTTTACTTTATAATTATATTCTTCCTGTTTTACATTCGTCTGCAGCTCCTGGATCTGCGTTGTATAAGAAAGCTGCTCACCTGCCGGTGCATTCTTTTTCTCTGTCGTTAAGGCCGCAATCTGTGAATTCAGATTGGAAATACTGTTCCCTATCTTCTCCAGTTCCAGATTCCCCTGCTCCAGTGTCATCGCAAGCTCCTCTGTATCATATTCAAAGAGTTTCGTCCCAGGCTCCACTTCCTGCCCTTTTTCCACGAAAATCTCTTTCACTTTCTGTCCTTCTGAAAGTGAGATTTTCAAAGTATCCTGCGCCTCCACAACGCCTGCAAAGCGGTTCACGGTTCCGCTTCCGTTTCCGGTGATCACGCTGACCTTATCCGCGTAGTAGATGTTCTTCGCGGAATCCTTTTCCCCTCCTGAAACCATGTGCAGGATTGCGGCAATCAGAGCGACTGCAAAAATAAAGCATACAATAAAAATCACCTTTTTCTTCCCCTTCAGATTGTCTTTGAAATTCCCATTTACATTCATTTTCATTCCCTCCTCATCATTCTACTTTTAAGGTGTAAAAGTTTGTTGAAGTTAGTCCGACAAAGTGTATATGGAAAGTGCTGCGGCTTCCCTTCGGCAAACCATTCCGAGGAACCTCTGAAAGCGGGAATCGTGTTCAGGAAAACCTTCCACGATTCCTGAGTTTCCTCTCCATTGCCTCAATAAGGAACCCGCAGCACTTTCCAGATCCAATTTGTCCCTCTAAGTTATCGCACAATACCATCGCCCCGTAACTTGCGTTCCGATATCCAATCATAGTTTCAGTATACTGGAAAACAGTTGGAAATACTATTTAGATTTTCTTAAATTTTCGTTCATTTCTGTGTCATATAATCTTTTGACTGAACTTTCGTTCTTTTATTTCTACATAAATAATCTCCCCACAACGATCGTTCCGTAACTTTGTCTATAACCTTCAACTCTTCACCGCATATATCCCATCTGTTCTGTGGAGATATTTAGTAGTGTGGCCAGTTTTGCTCTGTCCGGCTCTGCCTGATTAAGCATCACGACATACTCACTGTTGAAATCCTCGTACTTGCAAGAACAGAATCTAACAAATTAAAACAGGCAATCTTCGCCTACTTATTTCAGAAGAATGAGGCGAAGTTTCACACGCCAGTTGGGGAATTGAAAGTCCCCAAGTCACTCCCCAACTTTTACCCAATTTCATGCATAAATAGCGATAATTTACGATAAGTCAAAATTTATTCCCCAACACTAAAAAAGGTCCACCGGACCTTTTTGTCGCATGCTTGGCAACGCAAAAAAACCTTGAATCATCCCATTTTCATAGGAAATTCAAGGTTTTTCGTTGATTTACATGATAATCATACGGTTCAAATTCTTATGCGAACTGTAAGATTATGCGTTCATCTGTTTTGCGACTTTTAGATTACATTCCAGCCTGATTTGTGAACTTTGAAATTATATTCCTGCCTGTATTGCTACTTATATATAATACAGCTATGTATTTATCAGTATTTTCAAGAAATTGGTCTTTCCGGCTAATTAACGATTTCCTGTGTTCCCCAATTTTTTAAGTTGGGGAATGATTCTGAGCATTTGTTGCCTGATTTCAATTTCATTTTTTCTTATTTGGGGAATCCTTTTTATAAAGTTGGGGAGTATTTTCGTACCCCAACTTTATAATCAGCAGTGACTCATAGCCGAAATTCTAGCCCTTCGAATTTCTTCATTATAATATTCTTCCGGTGTCTGTGTCTTCGCCACTCCAAATTTCTTAATTTCTTCTTCCATTATATTATCCAAGACATGTGTATAAATGTTTAATGTGATGCTGATACTCGAATGTCCCATCAACCTCTGGACAACCTTCGGTTCCATTTTCTTTTCAAAGCATCTTGTAGCAAACGTATGTCGTAAACTATGTGGGTGGAAGTCCCTGATCTCTCTGGGTTCTCTATTTTCTTGTACTGCCAGAACTCCTTCTTTTTCTCTCATTCTCTTTAAAGCCTTTTTTATTTCTTTCTCTACAACATATCTGACGCAGGGACTTCCCATACCTGTTGTAAATACCAAATCTTTTAAATCATCCGTACTTCTCCAGCGACTGCCCAGTTCCTCTTTTAGCTTATTCTGTTTTTTCCTCTGAGCTTTTAATATTTCTTCCATTTCTCCTAAAAACGGAATCTCTCTGATTGAATTTACCGTTTTAGGAGTTACAAGCATCATTCTCTTTTCTCCATTATAATAACTACAACTCAAGGAACGTCTGACGTGAACTACTTTCTTTTTTAAATCTATATCGCTCCATTTCATTCCACCAAGTTCTCCAACTCGGACACCTGTAAGACACATGAAATAAAACATTTCTTTATACCAGCTATCCTCCATCTCACTCAGGAAATTGTCCTGTTCTTCCTGGGTTAATGCAATTTCTTCTTTTGATTGTTTAAATGTCCATGGTACTTCTACAATCAAACATGGATTTACTTTAATCAATTGGTTTCCTAATGCAAAATCTAAGCATTCTCTTAAACGCCCCAATGCTTCTCGCATTGCACTGTGCGATACTTGATTCTGTTCCATTGCATTTAATGCTCTCTGAACATCCAACGGTTTAATATCTTTCAGCTTCATTGACCCGATATAAAAACCAAATGTTCTTTTGAAATTATTTTTCATCGGTGCAATACTCGTTTCTTTCACCCGGTGTTGCTTTACCTCTGAAAACCATTCTTCAAACCACTCATTCAATGTGATTCTGGTTTTTCTATAATCCAATGTATCCCTGGCATTTTCTTTTGCCTTTTCAAATTCTTCCATCAGTTCGTTTAGATCTGTTCCATATAAATTGATTCTAATTCCGTTTACAACCGCTCTTGCTTCATATGAACCGTTCTTCTCTCTAACTCCTCTTGGTAATGCTTTTGCCATAATTGTTTCCTCCTGAAAAACTTCTTATCTGTTGCTCCTTCAAATTACCATTCATAAACGTGCAAAACAAACATGCGAATTTTTGTTTCGCATTCTTGACTTACTTTCTGACCTGTGCTAACAGCCATTTATCGAGTAAGAGCTTATGTGCATAATTACGATTGCCAATTCTGACAACAAATATTTTTTCATTTTCTCTCATCAATTCTCTAGTTTTCGTCATCCCAAGATTCAAGTAAGCTGCTGTTTCTTCTACATTTAAAAGTACCTTTTCTTGCTCCATATACTACCCTCACACTCGCTTCTTTCCTATATAATAGTCATATCCTTTTCTGATATTGCAAAACATACAAGTATCCTTATATCGCTGTTCTGGATTCACCCTCCGGATATAATGTCCCGGCACATCATAAAAATTGCCTGCGCATACTCTGCACAGGCTCACGACCAACGGTTTTTCAATGATTTTCGGTATCCCGGTACTTCTCCGGATTGCTTTATTGATTTTCTCCATTTCTACCCGGTTCAACGTACATACATAATTTTCCAACCGTCTTTTATCTAAAGTTCTAAGCTGCTCTAACAGCACTACAGAATCCTTTTCCAGACCTTCGATTTCTGGAATTGCAATGTGTGTCGGCAGTTTCATTTTTTCTTTACTTGTAATTGCTGCCACAATCACTGTCGGACTGTATTTATTTCCTATATTATTCTGAATCACCAGCACCGGACGATAACCGCCCTGTTCACTTCCAAATACAGGATCAAGGTCGGCATGATAAATATCCCCACGCCTGACGTTTCTATCTTCCATCCTTGCTTTATCTCCTCTCGACTTTCTAACTGTTGTTATTCCTAAATATGTAAAATACAAGCCTATTTGTCCCCGACGTCCCGACTTGTAATTGGGAAATCATCAGACGGCTGACTGCTAATCAGCTCCACAGGATTTTATTTAAAATAAATATGTGGGATTGGGATTTTTCCTCTCCAGGGATCTCCTGAAGCTGCCCTCACTTGTTGCGGCATCAAAGAAATATTTTGTATACACGACTTTATGACCGGACAGGAGTATCATTATGCCTGTTGTCTGTTATCGCCCTGCCAGAAGCAATCTGACAGTTATAACCAGATATTTTTCGCTCAACAGTCTGGGCAATACAAACTAAAACCAAAAGGAAGTATACGGGTGGGATTTCGCTGTCTTTACCCAATCCGTGTTATGGCGTATCTGTTAATGTGGCTTACGCTCATCACGATAACAACAGGAATGTGCCTGATGAATGTATATGAATTTGTCAAGGTTCGTCCCGCTCCCCAGTCTTTTCATAACAAAAGAAGAAACAGGTGGATCAGAATATTTCTCTTTCCACCTGTTTCCTCACTTAAACGCTATTTTTCAACCCACTATCTCAAAATCTTTTTCAAATTTCTGATTGCTGCTTTTACAGACTTTGCTACCATTTAAAAAGAGCAGCCTTCTTCCTGTGCAATCTGCTCATAATTCTTATCTTCAAAATAATACTTCATCAATCGTCTTCTCTGAATTTCCGACAACTGCTGGATTGCACTATGTAACCGTTCCGTTTCCAGTTTATTCAGAACCGTATCCTCTACACTTTCTTCTTTCTGAAATATCCGTTCATACAAACTGGAATCCCATACTTCTGACTGCTCAATGTGCCTGTCCACAACATTCATATGCGACACATCCTGCAATTCAAACGTATTAAAAGCCTCATATACACTCTTTCCTATTTCCAAATCCTTGTACTCTTTTTCACCATTGCGGAATGAAACATAATATTTTCCGTCCTTCTCATAGATTTCATATGGGTTGTATTTATCTTTTCTTCTTTTTGGCTGTCTGCCTTCCATGTCCTTTCCTCCGATCTGAATTTTTTTGAATTCAGATCAGTAGGCGGGGCACGAATACGAACAATCGTCCTTGTTAGGAATTGTTCATTCTCAATATTTAGGTAACAAAAAACGCCCTGACAGATTTCACTCCTATGGACGCATTTAATTCGATATTTTATTACCCTGGATTCATTATTGGCTCTTACCCTAGTTTCAATTCCAACATTTACTAATGAAATTGTTGAGATTTTTTTAATTGAATACCTTCTGTTGAACAGAATTTTTTAGCTGAACTCTTGCTAAGAACCATATTTTCTCCGGTTAGATTCCGGAAAAGAAAATAAGCATACAAATACTGCTCTTTCGGAATCTGTTTTTTTTAACCGAAAGAGATTTGTATGCTTTCTCATTCATTGGGTAATACCCTGTATTTTTTCTAATGTTACACCCTTTTCACTTTTCAAATTTAGGGTAATACACTAAGTTTATGGAGGTATATAAACATGGATATTCCAAAAACATTATTTGCCACTTTAGTAAAACAAGGGCGTATGGAAATGCATTTAACACAAGAAGCTCTTGCTGAAAAACTCGGAATATCGGCGGCTTATCTTGGAGACCTCGAACGCCATAAAGGCGGTCCCAGTCTGGAATTATTTTGTAAAACCATGCAGACTTTAAATATTTCTGCTGATGACTACGTTTATCCAAATCAGAATAAAAATAATTCTACATATGATCAGATTCTTCGGCTCTTAAATCAGTGCAATGATTATCAGTTACAGGTAATTCTTGCAACTACGACAGCTTTGCTAGATTCTAATCCTTTTATTTCTAACGTAGACACTACTAATGATACAGAATAAAACTTGTAAAATACCGATAAATAGCTGATAATTACCGATATTTAAAATTAGTGGAATAAATACTATTACCATATGTTAAAAACAGTTATGCTATATCATTACAACTTGATATAACATAACTGTTTCTTCTTTACGAACATCCTTTTATCTATCAAATACTACATTTTCCTCCACAACACACTTAATTGCTTTTCATCTCGCTAATTATTTTTTCCATATCCGTCGATTTTTTCAAGAGTCCTAAACCAGCCAATAACTGAATACAATCTACATATCCTTGACAATATGCCCTTTGTTCTGACACAAACGCTTCTTCTTCCAAAATTTCTCCATATTGCTTCAACTTCTCCCTGTCCTCATTACTTATATGATCGAGAAGTTTATTCACCTTTTCTTTTTCCATTTTCTTCTTCAACTGAATATTTGCAAGTTCTTGGAAATAGATATAACTTTCTCTGTTTATATTCTCACAACGCAACTGGTTCAAAAAAGAGGATATTTCATTCCAAATATCATTTTCCATAAAAATTTCTCCTGCTATTTTGGGTATCTTTACTTATTATGCCCAATTTTATATTCCATCATTTCATCAATTCACCATTAAATTTATATCCCATACCCCATACATTTAAAATGTATCTTGGTTTTGCAGAATCTGGCTCAATCTTTTTTCTGATTCTCCGAATTATGCCCATAACATTATCTTCTGCCCCATAATATGGTTCTTTCCACACCTGTGTATATATTTGTTCCTTTGAAAATATCCGTCCTGGATTTTTTGCCAGCAAATATAATATTTCAAATTCATAATTCGTCAATTGAACCAGCTCACCATTACTTTCTACAGAACGATATTCCGCATTTATTTTTAATGCTCCGTAATCAAGTACCCTATTTTGTTTATCAGGCATCTCAGAGTATTTTTTAGCAGACAGAAAATGTAATAATTCATTTAATTTTTCTTCCTCATTTTCATCAAATGTTACAACAACTACCCTTCCCATTTTTATAAAAACCTTTCACATTTCAAATCTTACAAGTGTAATTTTTATCTATTATTACATCTGTAAGATTTAAAGTCAAGTTTTTATTTCGTTGACAAAATAACCTTTTAAGATATATAATATTTTTATTACATTTGTAAGATTTGGAGGAATATCACATGAGCAATCTGCCTCAAATTTCAGAAGCTGAATTTGAAGTTATGAAAATCGTTTGGAAATACGCACCAATCAGCACCAATGAAATTACTGAAAAATTAACACAAATTTCCAGTTGGAGTCCTAAAACAATTCAGACATTGATTAAACGTCTCGTTTCTAAAAAAGCACTAACCTATGAAAAACAAAGCCGGGTTTTTGTCTATACTCCATTGGTCAAGGAAGACGAATATATTCGGCAAGAAAGTAATTCTTTTTTAAAGCGATATTATAATGGTAATATCACTTCTATGCTTGCCTCTTACATTGAGGATGATAAATTGTCTGAAGAAGACATTGCCAGCTTACGGAATCTTCTTTCCAATCATTAACCATGGGAGGAGCATATTTTGATATATTTTAGTTTTCGATTTTTACTCTGTAATGCCATCATTTGTATTTTTTTAGGTAGTTTACTGGGATTAAAAAATTTATTGCAAAGGCAATTATCCGCACGTATGCAATATAATCTTTCGATTATATTTCTTGCCGTTCTAATTGTTCCCTTTTTACCGATAAACTCTGCCCCATCTTCTATATCGTGGAGACATTTGCTGACAGCCAGTTCAAGTACCAATGGTGACATTCAAACCACTTTTCTTTCTGGTAATGGTTATAATTTGGATAAAATAAATGATTTTGCTGTCTCTGTCAGCACCCAAATACCAACTTTTATTCACACATTACTTGTATTTTTCTGGAGTATCGGTATATTCATAATGTTTTTTCTTCTCTACCGCTCAGTAAAACAAGTAAAAGCCTTACATAGTTCTGCTTTACCTCTTCAAAATGAAGAACTCAACGCTCTTTATATAGAATGTTTAAACGAAGTGAACAGCAAGCATACCATTCCGATTTATAGTACAGCATTTTTGAAATCTCCTGTTTTGGCTGGTTTCCTGCATCCTCGCATTTATCTTCCAATTCACTTGATTTCAGATTTTAACGCTGGAACTATAAGCGCAACTGATATTCGCTATATGCTTCTTCATGAACTGCAGCACTACAAGCATAAAGATATTCTAATTGGATATTTGATAAATACAGTAAATGTTTTCTACTGGTTCAATCCCCTAATCTGGTATTTTCTAAAAAGAATACGACAGGAACGGGAACTTGCCTGCGACAGTGCTGTATTACAATTATTGAAAGAAACAGAATACAAGTCATATGGAAATACACTGATTAACTTTGCCGAAACAATAGCTCTGTCTCCATTCCCTCTTACTATGGGAATTAGTGGAAATATAAAACAGTTAAAAGGACGCATTTTAAATATTGCATCATTCCACCAACCTACTTTTAAACAAAAAATTCGTGGATATCTTATATGCATATTCGTCTCTACTATCATCATTGGATGCATTCCCATACTTTCTGTTTATGCTTCTGATCAGACTGGGTATCATTTTGACACAACCGAAAAGAATATTACTCAGCTAAATCTTTCTTCCAATTTTGGGGACTACACTGGAAGTTTTGTTTTATATGATCAGTCTGCTGATAAATGGAATATTTATAATATGGAGCATGCTTCCACACGTGTATCACCGAATTCGACTTATAAAATATATGATGCATTACTTGGCTTGGAATCTGGAATTATTACACCAGAACATTCCACTTTCACATGGAATGGAGAACCATATCCTTTTAATTCATGGGAAGCCGATCAAGATTTAACCTCGGCTATACATAATTCCGTAAACTGGTATTTTCAGGCAATTGATTCACAGGCAGGTTTTGAAGCCGTAAGAACATTTTTACAGACAATAAACTATGGGAATCAGAATACTGGAACAAATCTAAATCTCTATTGGACAGATTTCTCTCTGAAGATATCACCCATAGAACAGGTGGAATTGTTACAGGATTTCTATCAAAATAATTTTCATTTTGACAGTAAAAATATCCAGGCAGTAAAAAAAGCTCTGCTGCTTTCCACTACTTCTTCCGGTTCTCTTTACGGGAAAACAGGAACTGGGCGTGTCAATGGTAAAGATGTCAATGGTTGGTTTATCGGATACATTGAAACAGCGAATAATACTTACTACTTCGCAACAAATATTCAATCCTCTTCTGGTGCAACTGGAAGTCAGGCTACCGAAATAACAGAATCTGTACTTTCTAATCTTGGTATTTGGAAATAAATAAAGAGAACTGATAGCATAATTTCCCGTTATCAGTTCTCTTTATTTCATTCTTCTCTACTGATCAATTCTGCAAATTACCTAACCGGTACTGATACCTCGGTATATTATCAATACCATTATCTAAAATCCTGTTTCCAACATACTGAATCGTTCCATCATCCTGAATTTTCATCGTAAGTTCGTGTGTAATAACAACATCATTACATACAACAGAATCACATACTGCATGAATTGTCAAAACAATGGTTCCATCTTCATTGTTCCTGACTTCTGTTACTTCCGGTAAAGACAAGCCAAAATGTGTTGGTGAATAATTACCACATCCCAATCGTTCCCAGATAAACATATTACTTTGTTCATCGTAGACCGCCCATTCTTTCAATTCTTCTTTTGTAACTGGAAGATATGTCATAATTACATTTTCGAACTCTTCTGCTGGAATTCCCACAACCTCTTTTTCTGCAGTAAATTTTTCTCCATATTTCATTTGATAAAAATATTCATAAAGTCCATTATAATCCAACCCCTGCATATCCTCCGCATTCCAGTTTGAACATAACAGATTGTTTCCCTGATAGCCGAACGTACTCACATATTTTTTTGAATATTCCCGACACTCCTCACTCAAAGGCTTTACCCGGATAATACAACTTCCATCTACAATCTC
This sequence comes from Bariatricus sp. TF06-38A, assembly GCF_027690675.1. Taxonomy (NCBI): domain Bacteria; kingdom Bacillati; phylum Bacillota; class Clostridia; order Lachnospirales; family Lachnospiraceae; genus Bariatricus; species Bariatricus sp. TF06-38A. The sequence goes on along the minus strand of NZ_JAQFCE010000033.1, from coordinate 1,589 downwards.
TGTCACTTCCGGTGGTTCAGGTACGCATAATTCATAACAGAAATTCCCATTTTCAGTATATGCCCATTCTTTTATTTTTGATAGCGATATGTATGTAAGTACAGGCTCTGTATCCTCACTCCAGATCATTTTTGCGGACATCACACTCATTTCTTTTCCATCATAACTATATTCTTTTCTGGTAATTCCACCATCTGTATCTGCTTCATATAAAATTACACTTCCTTTTTCTTCTTGTTCTGCAGATTTTAAAAATTGTTCCATCTTCTGATAATTATCCATAACAGAATAATGATCGGAACCAATGACCGGATTCCCATTTTGTTTGATAATTTCTTTCATCCGATTCATCATTTGCTCAGCAGTGTTCTGATCTGCTTCTTGTATTCCATTATATTCAGAATAAATATCTCGGATAATGCCCATAATTTCTTCACAATCGTTCACAGCTTCCTTTTTCTTGTCTTCATCGATTGGTAGATTATATCCCTTATCCGGATTTTCCATGGTAGTGTTTTTCTGATTCTTCTCATTTTTTACATCTGTGCTGTTTAACGATATCTTACTTTCACAGGAAGTCAGAATCATTCCTATACAAAGTACTAACAAAATACTTTTTCTTTTCATATTGCCCCCTAATTATTACTGTAATTCTCTTCCCACTCTTCTTCTGTTAACCTTGGCATATACCACCCTGCATTTGCATTTTGATCTGACTTGATTACCTTATTTGATAAATACTGGAAACTTCCGTCTTCCATAGGTTTTATCATCAATTCACTGGTGATTGCCTGATCTAACATTCTGATTTCCCATACTGCTTCTATCGTAAGTTTTAATGTTCCATCTTGTAATTTTTCATATGAGATAACTTCCGGATATGGCTCATATGGGAATTCACAATCATATAACCCTCGCGGTCTGTATCTAAAAGTTCTATTATCAGAGTTATAAAAAGTTCCTTTTTCAATCTCGGTATTACTAAATGGTAAATAGGTCTTTATAACCTCTTCAAACTCATCTTCTGGAACTTCATATTCTGCTCCACCACAATTTGCTTCATATGGAACTTGCTTTCCATATTTCATATAATACATTTTTTCATAAAGATCATAAAAATCAAGTTCCGTATAATTCTGGTTATCCCAATTTGTAATCAACAGATTATTAAGTGCATACCCCAACGGCATAACATATTTTCGATTCAATTCCCGGCATGTTTTATCTAATGGCTGCACTCTGAATCCAGTTTCACCCGGTGCTCCATCAAATCCCGGTGGATGATATTCCTCCAGAAACAAGTATCCTTTTTCTGTATATTTCCACTCATATGCTTCATATTCATCATAATAATTAGCCTGTGGACTATTATCCTTCCATTTAACCTGACATAACCGAACATTTATCTTTCCATTCATTGACTTTAAATGATATTGTATAATTTCCCCTTCATCAAATACAACAACAATATCTACTGCTGCCTGTTCTTCTTTCTCTGCTGCTTTGCAAAAATCTTCTACTTTTTCACGATTGACCATATCAATCTGATTATCACAATCTACTGCCGCATATCCTTTTTCTTCCAGACA